>NZ_LNDD01000005.1 GCF_002865985.1 Thermotoga sp. SG1 | reverse complement strand
TCTGAGTAGTTGTTTTCCTTTTTCGCTCATTATTCCTTTTTTATTGCATAGCTTCCGGTACCACAAAGGCGCATGAAATTTTTCGTTACCGGTAATTGCATACTCTGTATCTCCTTTCTAATGCTAAATACAAACATACCCTACTTTGTGAATGAATGGAACTTACCGTGGTTTAGTGAATAAAATAAAATTGATTGACTTAAATAAAATTTGTTCTAACATGAATCTTCTGAATTTGTAATTGATATTCCTTATCATCAAAACAATATGTTAGATGTAGCATTTACAAAAATGAAAATAATAGTGAAAAAACACGTCATATAAATCTGGAAAGAAAATTCTATAATTATGCTATCAAGAATCAAAGGAGGGTTTTCCATGAAAGAGAAAGTTGTTCTTGCATACAGCGGAGGTCTGGACACATCTGTTATTCTTAAATGGCTTTGTGAAAAAGGTTTTGAAGTAATCGCCTACGTGGCAAATGTGGGGCAAAAAGATGACTTTGAAGCCATAAAAGAGAAAGCCCTTAAAACAGGTGCCTCCAAAGTTTACATCGAAGACCTTCGAAGAGAATTCGTCACAGACTACATATTCACCGCTCTCCTCGGTAACGCCCTCTACGAAGGAAGATATCTCCTTGGAACTGCAATCGCCCGGCCCCTTATCGCAAAAAAGCAGGTTGAAATAGCCGAAAAAGAAGGAGCCCAATACGTCGCACACGGTGCCACAGGAAAAGGAAACGATCAGGTGAGATTCGAGCTCACATACGCTGCTTTGAATCCAAATCTTAAAGTGATTTCGCCATGGAAAGATCCGGAGTTTCTTTCAAGATTCAAAGGGAGAACCGATCTGATAAACTACGCCAAGGAAAAAGGCATACCCGTAAAGGTCTCCAAAAAAAGGCCATACAGTGAAGATGAAAACCTCATGCACATATCTCATGAAGCTGGAAAGCTGGAAGATCCCATGTACATACCGGATGAAGATGTATTCACATGGACTGTATCTCCAAAGGAAGCACCAGATGAGGAGACACTCCTTGAGATCCATTTCGAAAAAGGTATACCGGTGAAAGTTGTGAATCTGAAGGACGGAACAGAAAAAACCGATCCACTTGAACTTTTTGAATATCTGAATGAGATCGGAGCAAAAAACGGTGTGGGAAGGCTTGACATGGTAGAAAACAGATTCATCGGAATAAAGTCAAGAGGTGTTTACGAAACACCTGGAGCCACCATTCTGTGGACTGCTCACAGAGATCTTGAAGGCATCACCATGGACAAAGAAGTGATGCACCTTCGCGATATGCTTGCACCGAAATTCGCCGAACTCATATACAATGGATTCTGGTTCTCACCGGAGATGGAGTTTTTGCTTGCTGCCTTCAGAAAATCTCAGGAGAACGTGACAGGAAAGGTGATCGTATCCGTGTACAAAGGTAACGTCACACCAGTTGCGAGATATTCGCCGTGTTCGCTGTACAATCCAGAACTTTCCAGCATGGATGTTGAAGGAGGATTCGACGCAACGGACTCTAAAGGCTTTATCAATATCCACGCTCTCAGGCTCAAGGCGTACAGACTCACAAAGAAGGGGTATGAAAAATGAGCGAGAAGCTCTGGGAAAAAGGATACACAGTCAACGAAGAAGTGGAAAAGTTCACGGTGGGAGACGATTACATCGTTGATATGAGAATCATAAAGTACGATATAAAGGCTTCCATCGTTCACTCGAGGATGCTTCAGCGAATAGGACTTCTAACACAAGAAGAGCAGAAAAAAATAGAAAAAGCCCTCAACGAACTTCTACAGCTTGTGGAAGAAGGAAAATTCCAGATAAAGCCCGAGGAAGAAGACTGCCATACTGCCATAGAAAACTTCCTTGTGAAGAAACTGGGAGAGACTGGAAAAAAGATCCACACAGCGCGCTCCAGAAACGACCAGGTGCTCACCGCCCTGAGACTGATGTACAAAGATGAACTGAAGAAGATAAAAGGACTGGTTGTCGAACTACAGAAGAGTCTGGACAGATTCATCGAAAGGTACGGACAGGTAAGATTTGCCGGCTTCACTCACACCAGGAAGGCGATGCCAACTGACTTTGCAACGTGGGCAGGTGCCCTCAAAGATGCCCTCCAGGATGACCTGAAACTCCTCGAGACGGTGTACGACATCATCGATCAATCTCCACTCGGAACTGGTGCCGGATACGGCGTCCCGATAGAAGTGGACAGAGAGTTCACAGCGAAAGAGCTGGGATTTTCTAGGGTTCAGTGGAATCCCATCTACACACAGAACAGCAGAGGAAAGTTCGAGTACCTTCTTCTTCACGTTCTTTCTCACATTTCATACGATCTGAACAGGTTTGCTTCCGATATCATCTTCTTTTCTCTTCCAGAGATTGGATTTTTGAAGCTACCAAAGGAACTGTGCACGGGAAGTTCCATAATGCCACAAAAGATAAACCCGGATCCTCTGGAACTTGTGAGAGCGTACCACCACTTTGTTGTTTCCAAAATGGTAATGGCCGTCTCGCTTCCGTCGAACCTGATACTTGGATACCACAGAGATCTTCAGCTTCTGAAAAAACCGGTGATAGAGTCAATAGATGTCGTTAAGAATATCTTAAGAATAATGAAAATAATTTTTGACCGCATCGAAGTAGATAAGGAAAAATCTGAAGATAGTATTACCGAGGAAGTTCTTGCAACTCACAGGGTGTACGAACTTGTGAAAAAAGGTATTCCGTTCCGAGACGCTTACAGAATGGTGGCAGAAGAATACGGGAGGGAAAAGGATTGATCAGAGTTGGCATAGTGGGAGCCACAGGTTACACCGGGATCGAACTCTTCAGACTTTTGAAAAAACATCCCTCCGTGAAGATCGTCTACATGTCCTCCAGAACGTACGCCGGAAAGAAGATGTTGGAGGTGTACCCGTCCACGCTCGAAGAAGCCGTTCTGGAAGACTTCGATGCCAGAAAGATATCAGAAAGCTGCGATGTGGTGTTCACCGCCCTTCCTGCTGGTGTCAGCTACAGTCTTGCCATGGAGCTTCAAAACGTAAAGATCATCGATCTTGGTGCAGATTTCCGTTTCGATGACCCAGATACATACTCAAAATGGTACGGAAACAAACTTGAGGGCTACAACAGTATAGAGAGAGTGTATGGTCTTCCAGAAATCTACAGAGACTCAATAAAGAAAGCCCGAATCGTGGGAAATCCAGGATGTTATCCTACAAGCGTGATCCTTGCCCTTGCTCCAGCTCTGAAGGCAGGTGTTGTGGAAACTGATACGATAGTTGTCGACTCAAAGTCGGGTGTGTCGGGGGCAGGAAGAAAAGAAAAGCTCGATTACATCTTCACCGAGGTGAACGAAAACCTGAAGCCTTACAACGTGGCAAAGCACAGGCATGTTCCGGAGATGGAACAGGAGCTGAAGAAAATAGCTGGAAAAGATGTGAAAGTGATATTTACACCGCACCTTGTTCCCATGACGCGGGGAATCCTCTCTACGATCTACGTGAAAACAAGCGCTCCTCTAGAAAAGATCCACAGGATTTACCAGGAGTTCTACGCTGGAGAGCCGTTTGTGCATGTACTGCCTCTTGGGATGTTCCCATCAACGAAGTGGTGTTACGGTTCGAACCATGTTTTCATAGGAATGCAGCTGGAAGAAAGAACCGGAACGCTCATTCTGATGAGTGCCATAGACAACCTCGTGAAGGGCGCATCGGGTCAGGCGATACAGAACATGAACATCATGTTCGATCTAAAAGAAACGGAAGGACTGGAGTCTCTTCCCATATACCCATGAAAGGGGTTGGAAAGAAGTGCTCGTTCCAAAAGGGTTCAGCTACGCGGGGGTACACTGCAGAATAAAGAGGAAAAGAAAAGACCTCGGGATCATCTTCTCTGAAGTACCCTGCACCGCCGCCGGGGTTTTCACCACGAACGTTGTGAAGGCGGCACCCGTGATCTACGACATGGAAATTCTGAGGAAAAATCCTTCTGGAATCAGAGCGATTACCGTGAACAGTGGTGTAGCAAACGCCTGTACGGGAAAGCAAGGAATGATCAACGCAAGAAGGATGGCGGAGAAAACAGCTAAAGAGCTCAAAATCCCTGTTGAAAGTGTCCTTGTGTCTTCAACAGGAGTGATAGGTGTTCAACTTCCAATGGAAAAAGTGGAGTTGGGGATTGAAGAGGCGGTGAAAAATCTCTCAAAGGATCCGGTTCCCTTTGCAGAAGCCATCATGACAACGGACACGAAGATAAAGATCCACAGCAAAAAAGTGACGATAGAAGGAAAAGAGATCACCGTCCTTGGAATAGCAAAGGGCTCTGGCATGATACATCCCAACATGGCAACGATGCTTTCCTTCATAACTACAGATGCGAACGTGTCAGAAAATGTCTTGAAAAAACTCCTGAAGATCTCTGTCGACGATTCCTACAACATGATCGATGTCGACGGTGACACGAGCACCAACGACATGGTGATCATACTCGCAAATGGACTAGCAGGAAACACACCCATTCAGGAAGAAACCGATGATTTCTGGAAGCTTTACGAGGCCGTACACGAGGTCAACCAGGTCCTTGCGGAAAAAATCGTGGAGGATGGCGAAGGAGCCACAAAGGTAATGGAAGTGGAAGTGAGGAATGCTCCAGACAGAAATTCTGCCCGTCTGATCGCACGGGCGATCGTCTCTTCGAATCTTGTGAAGACAGCCATCTACGGTGAAGATGCAAACTGGGGAAGGGTGATCGCAGCCGCGGGATACTCCGGTGCGCAGTTCGATCCAGACAGACTCGACCTTTTCTTCGAAAGTGCAGCCGGCAGAATAAAGGTGGCAGAGAACGGTCAGGGAGTGGATTTTGACGAAGCCACAGCAAAGAAGATACTGAGCGAAAAGAAGGTGAGAATCGTCCTCGATATGAAGCAGGGAAAAGAGATAGCAAGAGCCTGGGGATGCGATCTGACCGAAAAATACGTGGAAATAAACGGGAGGTACAGGACATGAGGATCGATACCGTCAACGTTCTTCTTGAAGCACTCCCTTACATAAAAGAGTTCTACGGAAAAACGTTCGTTATAAAGTTCGGTGGCAGTGCCATGAAGGAAGAAAGAGCAAAAAAAGCCTTCATACAGGATATAATCCTTTTGAAGTACACAGGCATAAAGCCCGTCATCGTCCATGGAGGCGGACCTGCCATCTCTCAGATGATGAAAGAGCTCGGTATAGAACCCGTCTTCAAAAACGGCCACAGGGTCACGGATGAAAGAACAATGGAAATCGTTGAAATGGTGCTTGTAGGAAAGGTGAACAAGGAAATAGTCATGAACATAAACCTTCACGGAGGACGAGCGGTTGGCGTGTGTGGAAAGGATTCTAAACTCATCGTGGCCGAAAAGGAAACAAAATACGGTGACATAGGATTCGTCGGAAGGGTGAAACAGGTCAACCCGGAGATACTCCACGCACTCATAGAAAACGACTACATCCCTGTGATCGCACCCGTTGGAATAGGAGAGGACGGCCACTCGTACAACATAAATGCAGACACCGTCGCCGCAGAGATCGCAAAGAGTCTGATGGCGGAAAAACTCATCCTCCTCACGGACGTTGATGGTGTCTTGAAAGACGGAAAACTTCTTTCCACCTTAACTCCAGAAGAGGCAGAAAACCTGATAAAAGACGGTGTTGTAACAGGTGGTATGATTCCAAAGGTGGAGTGTGCAATCTCCGCTGTGAGAGAGGGTGTCGGAGCGGTACACATCATAAACGGTGGACTGGAACACGCTATCTTGCTTGAGATATTCAGTCGAAAGGGAATAGGTACAATGATCAAAGAATCGGAGGGATGAAGATGTTTCTCATGAACACCTACAACAGGTTCCCCGCAACGCTCGTTTACGGAAAAGGATCGTGGGTCTATGACATCAAGGGGAAAGCATACCTTGACTTCACCTCGGGCATAGCCGTGAACGTGCTTGGCCATTCCCATCCAGAACTCGTAAAAGCGATAAAGGACCAGGCAGAAAAACTGATTCACTGTTCCAACCTCTACTGGAACCTTCCACAGATGGAACTTGCAGAGCTTCTCTCAAAGAACACGTTCGGTGGAAAGGTGTTCTTTGCCAACACGGGAACGGAGGCGAACGAAGCGGCAATAAAGATCGCAAGAAAGTACGGAAAGATGAAAAGCGAAAAGAAGTTCAAGATCCTCTCGGCTCGAAACTCTTTCCATGGAAGAACACTTGGCTCTCTCACCGCAACAGGACAACCCAAGTATCAGAAACCATTCGAACCACTCGTTCCGGGTTTTGACTACTTCGAGTTCAACAACATCGAAGATCTGAGAAAAAAGGTATCGGACGAGGTCTGTGCCATCTTTCTTGAACCCATCCAGGGAGAAAGTGGTATCATTCCGGCAACAAAAGAATTTCTCGAAGAGGCAAGAAGGCTGTGTGACGAGTACGACATTTTGCTCGTCTTCGATGAGGTTCAGTGTGGAATGGGAAGAACTGGAAAACTCTTTGCCTATCAGAAATACGGAGTAACACCCGACATCCTCACCGTTGCAAAGGGTCTCGGTGGAGGTGTTCCCATAGGAGCGGTTGTTGTGAACGAAAAAGCAAACGTACTGGAGCCGGGAGACCATGGAACAACATTCGGTGGAAATCCGCTTGCATGCAGAGCAGGTGTCACGGTGATGAAGGAGTTGACGAAGGAAGGTTTTCTGGACGAAGTGGACAGGAAGGGAAGGTACCTTCTTGAGAGACTTTCCAGAATGAAAGAAAAGTACGGTGCGGTGGAAGATGTTCGTGGTATGGGATTGATGATAGGGATTCAACTTTCCGGTGTGGAAAACAAAAGCGTTGCAATGAAGTGCTTTGAGAAGGGACTGCTTGTGATTCCGACCGGAAGCAACACGGTGAGACTCCTTCCTCCGCTGACCGTTGAGTACGGAGAGATCGATATAGCCCTCAGGATCCTGGAAGAGGTGCTTCAGGAAATTTGAAAGGGAGGCGTTGCCTCCCTCATTTTTTTCTATCTTCCTCCTCTTTTTCCTTTTCTTTCTTCATCAGTTCCCCTTCTTCTCCTAACTGCTCAAGCTCTCCACCACATTTCTCACAGTTTTTGTTCAGCTGATATTCTATGGATGTTGCAGAGTAGTATATGGCTCCGCATTTTTTGCATCTGTATATGTAAGGCATCAAGCCACCCCCTCATGAGAGTCACTGGATCTTGTGGATCTTCGCTTCGCTTTTTTAGTATATTCTAATACTTTATTCGTTTTATTTCAAGCATTTAGAAGAAATAAGATGAGACCAGCTGTGGAAATCAAAAACCCTGTAATTTGGAAAATTCCCAGAACTTCACCCAAAAACAGATATGCCCACAACATAGAAAGGGAAGTTTCACCAACCAGTGCCATACTCACAACACTCGAGGGAAAATTTTTGAGTGAAATGTTTATGAACAGATATCCCAGGAAAGAACATCCTGCCCCCAGAGCTATCAGTATGAACCATTCTCTCAACGGTACGATCTCAAAAGAAGGGAAAGAGAAAGCAAAAAGAACGATCGAAGCCACAGCGTGTGTTCTCAAACTGAATGCGGTGCTTCCCATCTTCCGGTTCAACTTTCTTCCAAGGACAAGATAGCCACAGAGAAAAAGTGTACCAGTGATCGCCAGCCAGTCTCCTGTGGTAGCATTAGAAAACTTCCCATTTCCAAGAGCAGAGATCATAACACCCATGACAACGATCGATCCTGTGATGAGCTGCTGTAGTGCGGGTCTTTCTCTGTAGAGAAGATACGAAAGAAAGCTTGTGACAACAGGCTGTAACATCAGCGGTATCACGGCTCCGGCCACTGTGGTATGATCAAAGGCTGCTATCCAGAAACGAAAGTGCATCGCAAGAAAGAAACCAGCAAGGATTGAAAGCATCTCATCCCGGAGAGGAAGAAACCTGGGTTTTTTTGCGATTAGAAGAAACAGCAAAGAGGCAATGAAGACTCTATAGAAGGCAATGGTTTGGGGAGAAAGAGTTGAGATCTTCACGAGTACACCAGAGAAAGAAGCAATTAAGACGCCGAACAAGAGATAAAAAACCGGTCTCAATGTTTCACATCCTTCTTAACAGTATATTTACGATCAAGACCCCTTGAACTGTTTCCCATTTTATAGTATATTTCTTTCTGGTGCACGTTCTTTGCCCCCATCGTCTAGCGGCCTAGGACACTGGCCTTTCAAGCCAGAGGCAGGGGTTCGAATCCCCTTGGGGGCGCCAGAGACTTTTACGGCTTCTGGTTTCATAGGGGGATGCCATAAGAGGTGTCCCTTTTGTTTTTTATAAAAAATCTTCCCACCTTCGAGGAACCCGTTTGAGTGGAAGATATCCTCCCTTTCTTGAGCCTTCTATTGATTTTTTATTGATTTTTCAGAATTATTTTATTTTTATTTGATCCCCTCCAATAGAATTACCAAAAATAGCTAACAGATTTAAACGAGGAGGGGATCATCGTGTATTTCAAAAGATTTTTGCCGATGCTCCTTTTTGGGCTGGCACTCGTAATTTTCTTGCGCTGGACCCATCACTGTTGGACCCGGAGGAACGTCGGAAGAAAATCTTTCAAACCTTCTGGAGAGCGGTCTGGACTCTCTGGAATATGGTGACACTGACGGGGCAAAAGATGCTTTTGAAGACGCTCTGGCTGAAGACCCGGAGAATCCCACAGCAAACGCTGGTATGTCTATAATCTTACTGTACGAACTGTTTCGTGACTACTCCGATGAGATCGGACAGTTCACGGGTATTTTCAGAATTGTTCCTGTTAGATTCAAATCTTTCAAAGAGATCACACGCTCTTTTTCTTTCATGAAGTACTTCATGAACATGAGACAGTTTCCACCGCCTCTGCCACCTGAACCGCCAGTTTCACCTCCTCCTTTCCTTCCAGAAGAGAATACAATAGAAACATGGAACCAGTTTTATGAAAACCTTTATACCACATTCTCAGAACTCTGGCCGCGCCTGAAAGAACTGGAAACTTGTCTTGAATACGCAATAACAGGAAATGCAAGTCTCACGATCCATCCAAACAACTTCGACTGGGATGGAGATAGTGTACTTGAGCCTGAAACCCCATTGGAACTCTCTGATGGAACGAATACTTATTCTGTGGTGGATCTACTCTACGACAGTGCAAGTCCTGAAGGAACACTTGTGGTTGTGCAGAGCAGAGGAGATGCCTGGTTCGATTTTGAAACAATCAGTGGACAGAACCCTGGAGAAATTATTTTCAATGAGAACGACTACCTGATTCTGGATAAAGGGACATTTTCCGCACTTCTTCTCGTTGTGAAAGCAGTTCTTTCGATATCTGACCTGCTGTTAACGTGGGATTTGACCTTACCGACAGATCTGCCAAATCCTGCTGATTACGAAGATATGGGAGCATGGATACAAGATGTTCTCGCCCAGCTTGCAAGTGAAGACTATATTATAAGCAACAGCGGAGACGGTGGTGAGTGGAACAACCTCGATCCGTTCCTGACGTTCAACGAAAATGGTTCAAGCTATCTTGAAGATCTTGTTGACAGCATTGTGATGGCTATAAAGTCCGTTCTGTGGCTCAACGAAGATATTATAGAAGATGCCCCAGGAGACGAACACGATTTCACCAGTATGTATTACTTTGAAGAGCCGCTACTTGACGAAGACACGGAAAACACTTTGCAGGAGATAGTAGAAACGAACTCGGTGGAACTTTCAGAAGGAGAGCCATTCACTTACAAGTCTTGGGAAACAGAAACACTCACTGCAACAATCGTTGGTATAGATTTTGGTGTTCTTGCTGAAGATCCTGATTCCTTTGAAAACCTCAAAGCCTTCTTCCCAACCCTTGATCTTCAAAATGAGTATTACGAATTTCCGGATCCTACATTTGGAGGGCTCCTCGTATTCGAAGAATAAGGGGGCACAGCTGTGCCCCTTTCTACTGTTCTTTGATCTTAACACTTCCTTTTTCTTTCCTTTCCTGAGTTAGCCTTTGTTTGTTACCTAGACTCGATATAGATACTCTTTGTGAAAAGGCTGGAAGAACTGGCTATCAAAGTGATGAAGCTGTATCTGGAACTGGAAAACATCCAGAGCGGACTTCCTTCCTGCAACGGGTGCAGGGAGTGTTGCGGTACTCCCTCCATCAACATCGAAGCGACAATCCTTGAGTTTCTTCCCTTGGCAATTCATCTTCTAAGGAAGGGCTCCATAGAAAAGTGGCTGAACATCCTTGAAACCATCGATGAGTCAGATCGATGTGTGCTCTTTGATCCTCGTTCTGAACACGGTGGATGCTCTTATCATTCTTTCAGACCTCTTGTTTGCAGACTGTTTTCTGGAAGCTACATATTGAGAAAGGGAAAACCAGAGGTGTGGGCTTGCAGATACCTAAAACCACAGCTGGGCGGACTTCTTGAAAACCTTCCCGAATGTCAGGAAATTCACTCGAAGTTGCTCTCCATCGATTTCTTCCTTGCACAGGAAAGATACCCTATAAACATCGCTTTCAAGAAAGCCCTGGAATACACCTGCGTTTCTCTTTTTCCGGAGCTTAGATACAAAGGAGCATGATAAGACAAATGACATGACAGATTGGTTCTTCGAGAAGAGTGAAAAAACAAAACCTGGGATTTAACTTCTGGTCTGATGATAGTATAGATTTTCTTGAAAAACTCAGAACTGACAAACAAAACTAGTGGCAGGGGAAACTTTCCAAGATTATCTCAAGCTGGGTTATTCTATCCCATTTCCCACCAAAACTCCTTCCACCTGTTTTGTTCACCACCGTTTTGAAGTGTAAAAAACAAAAAACCCGGCCGAAATGGCCGGGCTGTTCGCATTCTGATTAGTAGATCTGGTGGCCAGGGGCGGAATCGAACCGCCGACACCTGGATTTTCAGTCCAGTGCTCTACCAACTGAGCTACCTGGCCACCTCATATCTCTGGTGGGAGCGGCAGGACTTGAACCTACGACCTCCTGCTTGTAAGGCAGGCGCTCTTCCCCTGAGCTACGCTCCCACCGCATTAAATATATTACATTAAAATTCGGAATTAGTCAACATCTTCTTCTCCAGACAAGATCTGCCTTTGCTTTCTCAGGCTTTTCAAAGAATACATCTGAAGATCTGCTCTCTGCACCACGCTTTCTATATCTTCACCTGGTTTCCAGGTTTCCACACCGTAGGAAAATTTCAAAGGAAGTCCAAATGGATTGAACAAAAGCTTTTTTTCCAGTCTCTTCACGATGTTTTCAACTGTTTTCTCGTCTGCTTCTGGGAAAGCGACCAGTATCTCGTCTCCTCCAAACCTCACGGCACAGTCTGTTTTTCTTATGTTTTCTACTATCTTTTGGGCAACAAATTTCAGAACCTTGTCTCCCATTTTGTGAGAGTAGCGATCGTTTATTATCTTGAAGTCGTCAAGATCTATCACAAGAAAAGCTATTCCCTTTCCTTTCCTTCGCTTTTGTCTTTCCATCTCTTGAGGAAGCCACTCTTCGAAGAAATAGTACCTGGTGTAAAGTCCTGTTAGATAGTCTCTAATTGCAATCTCTTTGAGATTTTTAAAAACTCTCAATATCCCAAAGAAAACAACTACTATACCAACTATCATGATGTTGTATCCCAAGATCTCATAGAATGGATCGACCAGAAGCCCTGCTATTATGATGGCTATGCCGAATTCCATAAAATTACTTTTGAAACTCTTCAAATACTTTCTCAGATGAAGGATGAAAAATACAAGAAGGATCGCAGCGGAAAAATGGACCAATTTTTCAATCAACAATATCACCCCCTATTTCGTATTTTCCAAGGAATATCTTCGCACCTTTTGGAACTATTAGAAGACAAGGGGGAATAACAGAGTAAAACCCTTCTTTTTCTGTTTCCACTTTGAAGACATGGAATTCGTTTCCACTTTCCACTCTTATCTCGACAGTTGTGGAGGCTTGATCGGTTGGAGAAAAGATCCATCCAGAAAGGATCAATCCTCTTTGCTCTTCACTTTCAAAGAGAGTAAAATATTTCACGAGAAAAGACCTTGTGCCGACTGTTTTGTATAGATCCTCTGGGAAATCTACGTCGACTTTTTCAAAGAGTATAAGGGCAGAAAAGGCATGAGAAAATAGAAAAAGCAACAAAAAGAGAGCCAATTTTCTCAACTTCTATCCCCCTTCTGGAGGTGGCACGTATGGATATTTTCGAGGCGATTGAAAGAAGGCATTCAGTGCGGGATTTTCTGGAAAGAAAGTTGCCGGAAGATATAAAAGAAGAAATAGAAAATCTTCTTTTAAAGTTTATCACGGAAAAACTCAACTGGAAAGTGAATCTTTCCACTTTCCCAGGTTACGTTTATGCAACAACCAAGAAAGATTTTGAAAAACTGGTTGATTATGGTTTCCAAGGAGAACAGATCGTTCTTTTTCTTACCATCAAGGACTTTGGAACATGCTGGATGGCACGTTCTCCTCATCCGGATGTTCCTTACATCATCGTTTTCGGGTATCCCAGATCAAGAAACTTCACCAGAAACAGAAAACCTATCACCTCTTTTCTTGAAAACGATGTGAAAGAGCTGCCGCCAGAAATCATGAAGATAGTGGAAATGACCGTACTTTCACCCTCTGCTATGAACAGACAACCATGGAGAATAAGGTTCACAGGTGGGGAGATCTGCATCTCCTCTAAAAGTCCTGTGGATCTCGGAATAGCCCTTTCACATGCGTTCCTTGTCGCACGGGAGATATTCAAAAGGGAACCAGAAATTGTGAAGAAAGGAGAGGATACATATTGTCTGGTTCTGAATTACTGAAAACAGCGATCGAGATAGCGAGAAACTCCATAGAGTCTGTGTTGCCAGATAGAGCGGTGAAAGACACGCTGAAAAGATTGAACCTTCAAGATGTCTTACTCGTGTCGGTCGGAAAAGCGGCATGGCGTATGGCCCAAGCTGCTTACGAAATATTGAACGGAAAGATAAGAAAAGGGATCGTTATCACAAAGTACGGTCACAGTGAAGGCCCCATCAATGACTTTGAGGTATACGAAGCAGGACATCCCATTCCAGACGAAAATACTCTGAAAGCCACTCGAAGGGTTATAGAGATGGTTGAGGGGTTGAATGAGAAAGATACGGTCCTTTTTCTTCTATCTGGTGGGGGATCTGCCTTGTTTGAACTGCCTATGGAAGGTGTTTCTCTTGAGGAGATTCAGGAAATCACCGATTTACTGTTGAAAAGTGGCGCGAATATTGAGGAGATAAACACCGTAAGAAAGCATCTTTCACAGGTAAAAGGAGGAAGATTCGCAGAGAAGGTACATCCTGCAAAAGTTATTACGCTTGTTCTTTCCGATGTTCTTGGTGACAGGATCGATGTTGTAGCTTCCGGTCCCACCTCTTTAGACACTTCAACCTCAGAAGAGGCCATTAAGATCCTGGAAAGATACAAGATCAATGTGAGCAACAATGTAAAGAAAGCCCTTTTAAAGGAAACACCAAAGCACCTGTCAAACGTGGAGATTCATGTGTTGGGAAACGTTCAGAAGGTATGCGAGGCAGCAAAGAAGATAGCCATCGAGAAGGGTTTTAACAGCGAAATACTGACAACTGCACTGGATTGTGAAGCAAAAGAAGCAGGAAGGTTCATCGCAAGCATCATGAAGGAAATAAAATTCAGAGACAGACCCTTAAAGAAACCTGCTGCGGTGATTCTCGGTGGAGAAACGGTGGTACATGTGAAAGGAAAAGGTCTTGGAGGAAGGAATCAGGAACTCGCACTTTCGGCAGCGATAGCCCTGGAGGGAATAGAAGGAGTCGTTCTGTGCTCCGTCGGAACAGATGGAACAGACGGTCCCACGGATGCAGCGGGTGGCATCGTTGATGGAAGAACGGTAAAGATTCTGAAAGAGATGGGAGAAGATCCTATTGAATACCTCGAGAACAACGACTCCTACAACGCCCTGAAGAAAGCAGGTGCTCTTTTCAAGACAGGACCCACAGGAACGAACGTCAACGATCTGATCGTTGGCCTTGTCATCTAGCCTTTGCTAAAACGTACACAAAAACACTTTCTGTTCCGTTTCTGAGGAGTGTTTGGACGCAATCTTTTACACTCGTTCCCGTCGTCAGCACATCGTCCAGTAAAATGACCCTGCGGGGTGGGGGCTTTTGACACACGAACCTTCCCAGCTTCTTCCTCTCTTCTTTTTCTCTGTCCACCTGTCTTCCTTCCGAGACGTTTTTGAGAACCCTCGCAAAAGGGATGGAAAGTTTTCTGGCGAACTTCTTTGCTATCAGCTCCATATGATCGAATCCTCTTTCTTCGAGTGAGCTTAAAGAAGACGGTACCCAGGTAACAATATCTGCTTCCCTCTGAAAGTAACCGTACAGTCTGATGAAAATCTCTGTAAGGAAACCAGAAAGCAAAGTCTCGTTGTGATACTTGTAGAGTTTTATCACCTCTTCTAATTTATCGGCGTAGGTGGAATAGACGAAAATCTCGTAGCTTCTGTGACGTTCATGATAGAAAGAGGGACCCTTTTCTATGATTTCTGTCCTGCACCTTTCACAAAGAGAGGAAAACGGGGAAATTTCCCTTTCACAGAGAAGACACGTGTTCGTATAGAGGAAGTTCAGCACCTTCTCCAGATTCTTCTTGAGTCTATCCAGGATATTCTCGCTACTCCCTTCTCTTTGAGATGTTTCCTTGAAGATTCCTCTACAGGAAAATTGAAGGCCACAGACGTTCCGGAAAGGTCGAGATGTTCCAGTTTTTCAAAGATCTTACTTTTGTCGAGTTCAACAAGGTGTGCCACCAGATAGCCATCCTTCGTCACAGCACAGCAGTCGAAAGCAGGATGCATGGAGAGAGCCTCCGTGAAGTTGTCCGTTGGAACAGGCTCTCTGAGAACACCGGCTGTTCCAAGAAGAACCATTCCTTCCTCGAATGTGTCGAGTTCGTTCAACCTGATTCCTTCCGTGTCTTCCCTGAAATCTTCAGCCACGACGAAGTCATAATTTTTCTTCCCAGAGAAAGTTCCACTGTATCCCAGAACACCACTGCTCACATCGGGAAGGTCTCCCTTCGAAGAGGCGTACACTACGGTGCAATCTTTCACCAGGATGCACGAACCATGTGGAAGATACCGGAGGAAATGAACCGCAAGACTGATATCCAGTGATTTCTTCTCAGGTATCTTCTGAGAAAGCTGTTTCACAATTGCTTCGGAACCTTCCTCCTCTATCCTTTCCAGAACGAATGCTTCCCATCTTTTTATGAAAAAAAGATCGGATAGATCCTTCAAAATTCTCGACTGGAAATTCAGAAAGTATGCCAGGGCTTTGAGAAAAAGAAACCTTCTGGTCTGAAGTGAAACATCACCCGTTCGTTCTATCTCAGAAAGAGCAAGTTTCAGATCATCGAGGTCCGTAACTACCACCTTTTCCCGGTAGTTCTTTATCGCCTCGAAGAAAAGTCCTATCACATTCTCGTCTACAACAGAAAGAACTTCCTCCTCCCCCCTCCTGAACGGCAGTTCTTTCCACTTCACGTAGAGGATATCAAAATCCTTCATACGTTCCGCTGGAAGTAGAATCTCGTACTCCTCATCGAGGTCTTTCAGAACACCCAATATCTCGTTTTTGCTTTCAGGATTACACAACAGGATTCTCATGGGCGGGCAACCTCCTCACTTGGTGTGTTTATGGGCGATCTTCGTTGCGGCAAAAGAATCCGGTTTCACCTGATAGGGATACCCCATTCCCTTCACGTATCCTATCACAGAAGAGACCAGATCTTTTGTGAGACCCTCGTATCCGATATCCAGATGAACCACTGGTTTTCCTAGTTCCAGGACCTCTTCCACGAATCTGGCCATCTCCAGGCTCATCTCCGCTTCTTTGAATATTCTCGTGTACAGGTCTCTGTTCTTTCCATCTTTGTATACGGTGTAAAAATAGGTTGCACCGTTTCCAAATCGATACACCACGACCGCTGTGGCGTACACTACCTCTCCGTCTCTGATGTCACTGTCCGTTCCTACGAAGACCTCATACCTGTGCCCCTCTGTGAACTTTTTTATGAGATGCTTTGCCTTCTGATGATCTACTTTTCCCCAAGTGGGACTCTTCAGATAACGGAACCTATCACCTCCGATAGACCACCAGGGGAACCACCAACTCCTGATGAGTGAGACTTCCATGCCTTCCAGCAAGACTTTCTTCTTTTCCCGTGTACCTGTAGTTGAAGGAGAAATTCTCTTTTGTTATCAGTATCACATCACCGATTCTATTCGCGAACTCAGGATGATTCCTTCCCACTCCAAAAAGGCGTGTCACCCTTCTGGCATCGATGAAGACCGCAAAATCAGCGTACTTTTCCACAAGATATTCTACCAGAGCTTTCTTTCTTTTTGTGTAAAGATACATCATTCTTTGCTCACCAGCAGGAGGTCTGTCGAGAAGCTTCATTACTTCTGAAGAACTGTCCCACCACACTTCCCTCTCCGGTGGTGTTGATATCTGTCCATGATCACTCACCATGAAAAAGAGGGTGTCTGATTTTAATCTCCTGATGAGTTCTTCCTTCAGGATTCTGTAGAGCCATTTGAGTTCTCTGAAATAGGCCCTTCCAACACCCGATTTGTGTGCTATTGAATCAAGTGAGGGCCAATATCCAAAGACAAGCACTGTTTCCTGATTTGCCAGTATCTCCAGCATTTTCTCGATCATGTCACCGAAACTGGAAAAACCGATCTGCTCTGCTCCTTGAGACATGAGCCTGGAAAAGCCCGTCCCCAGTAGATATCTGGGAACAAGAAAGAAGGATCGAATCTTTAACCTCTGGAATATCGTTGTGAATCGAAACTCATGAATTCTAAGTACACTTTCTTTCGGAAAACCCGGGGGAGCCATCTCTATCATGTTCACGGGGCTACCCACTTCTCGAAGGTAAAGGATGTACCCCAGAAAACCGTGTTCCAGGGGGGTCAACCCGGAGTACAAACTGGGGAGTGCGGCGGCCGTGGTTGTGGGAAAAACGGAAGAACACGGAAACACCTGCACATCATCGTCCTGTATGGTATTCGAGAACGCATCGTAACTCAAAGAATCGACAACCAGAACAACCACCTTGCGAACGTTTTCGAGAAATCTTTCGGGAAGTGGAAAGGGTCTGTGAAGCGTTTTTTCACCGAATATCTTCAGGATGGTGTTCGAAAAATTGACGATGGAATATCCGTTATAATGTGGATAGAAGAGTCCTTCATCAAGTCTTTCCAGCTTCATCGAACCGAGTTCCTCCCTTCCATATGGTAAGATTTGAAACGGGGTTTCGTAGAAGAATGATAGCACGATGGGGATGAGAGAGTGCTGAAAGTGCTCGTGAGAAAAGACATCGTCGATGCCTTCAAAGATATGATAACCAAGATCCCACACGATGTAGACTGGGATCTCTACGAGGGTGAGGATTACAGAGACAAGGTTCTGGCCGAAAAGTGGGATGTAATCTTCGGTGAGAAGATCTTTGAAATGGACGACACGGTGTTCGTTCAAACGTTGAAAGAATTGGAACTGGCTCTTGAGTATGTCGTGAGCAAGAAAGACTACGAATCCTTGAAGGCGAAATACAATCTTCTTCTGTACACTCCGGAACTTCAGGGAGCAAAAATAAAAGAGACGCTCTTTCAGGTACAGAAGTTCTACAACTCCTATCCTGTCTTTGCTCTTGTTTCTGAGAAGGGCATTCACAGACACGCGTACGTTGATTTTGTGACGGGTGGAAACTATCTTTCACTCATATACCATGAAGAACTTCCCATAAACACAGGAGCAAGCACGGTGTTCATAGACGACGCACCATCGGATTTCCAACCTCCAAGGTTTTCCGGGAAAAAGGTGGTTCTGGGAATGAACCTTCCACCTAAGATCGACATTCCATTCGTTGTAATTCCTCCTTTGCGGGAAAGAAGAATGGATATCCCCTACATGCTGGACGGGGTTCTCAGATCTCTCCAACTTCAGGGAAAGACCTTCAAAATCGACGATGGGCTAGTCAAGGTGCTCATGAACTACCACTGGCCGGGAAACACGCAGGAGTTCCTTGAGAAAACGTACGAGATCCTCACGCTGAAGGATTCTGCAGAACAGGTCAAGAGCGTTGTGAGCGATCTCAAAGGAACAAAGGGCACCGATCTGAAAAAGTTCGTCGAAACGGTCGTTGAGTTCGTGGAAAGAAAGATGATAGAAAAAGCCCTCGAAGAGAGCGAGGGCAATCGAAAAAAAGCCTGTGAAATCCTGAACATAAACTACAAAACACTGTCCTACAAGATAAAGAAGTACGGCTTAGGATGAATGACGTGCAAAGTATACAAGTTCCGCTTCTATGAAGATATCGATATCACCGTCCATCACCGCATCAACGTTTGAAGTCTCCACACCCGTTCTGTGATCTTTTACCATCGTGTACGGATGAAAGACATAGGATCTGATCTGGTTTCCCCAGGATATGTCCTTCAGTTCTCCCTGGATCTCCTGTATCTCTTTTCTCTTCTTTTCCAGCTCCAGCTGATACAGTCTTGCTTTCAAAATCTTCAACGCTGTTTGCTTGTTCTGATGCTGCGATCTTTCGTTTTGACAGGTGACAACGATTCCCGTTGGAATGTGCGTGATCCTCACAGCGGACTCTGTTTTGTTCACGTGCTGACCGCCATGTCCAGAGGCTCTGAAGGTTTCTATTTTCAAATCCTCCGGCTTTATCTCGATATCGACATCGTCTTCTATCTCTGGTATCACGTTCACCGATGCAAAAGACGTGTGTCTTCTTCTTGCCGCATCGAAGGGCGAAATTCTCACCAGTCGATGGACACCAGACTCGTACTTCAGGTATCCGTAAGCGTACTCACCCTTTATTAAAATCGTTGCGTCCTTTATGCCTGCCTCTTCACCTGGCTGATACTCCACAATCTCAACGTCAAAGCCCTTTCTTTCTGCCCATCTCATGTACATCCTGAGCAACATCTGAGCCCAATCCTGAGACTCGGTCCCTCCTGCACCTGGGTGAACGGAAAGATAGGCGTTGTTGGGATCGTACTTTCCATTCAGGATGATCTCCAGTTCAAGCTTCTTCACAGCCTTTTCCAGATCTTGAACGATCTCCTCTACCTGATTCACCATATCCATATCTTCTTCTGAGAGTTCTATTGCGACCTCGAGATCTTCAAAGAGAGATCTTACCCTCTTCAGATCTTCAGAGATGTTCTTAAGTCTCTTCAGTTTTTGTGTGTACTCACGGGCTTTTTTCTGATCGTCCCAGACGGAAGGATCAGAGAGTTTCTTTTCGAGTTCCTTCAGCTCTCTGTTGACTTCCTCCTCGTTGACTATAGAAAGCACATCTTTGAACTTCTTTTCGAGTTCTTCTATCTTCGTTCTCGTCTCAAAACTGATCATTCTCATCACCTCTTCACTCTTATTTTACCAAGTCCGTGGGAGCCACCTTTTTTCTTTCTTTTCTCCATGGCCCTTCTCATGGCCCTGTTCACAAGGTTGAACTCCTCATGCACAAGTCTTATTTTACCAAGTTCTTCCTTTGCTTCCTTTTCATCCTTCTCCGTCACCTTGACCACTCTCAGGACATAATTGGCTATCGTATCGTTGATCCTTCTCATCATCTCATCGAACATAAGGTACGTTTCTTTTTTGAATTCAACGATCGGATCTTTTTGCCCGTACGCCCTCAACTGAACCGCTTCCCTGACGTGTTCCACTTCTTCAAGGTATCTTCTCCAGTGCTCGTCGATGATTCGAAGCATCAAAAATCTGATTACTTTGCTGTATTCCTCCCCTATTTCCTGCTTCTTTTTTTGATACTCCTCCCACATTCTGTTGAAAAGATACTCGTAAAGCTCTTCGGACGATTCGAAACGCTTTCCATCGAATTCGAAGAGATCTCTTGGAAGGAACGAAAGGGAGTTTTTCAGGCCTTCGAGATCCCAGTTTTTGCCGGAGCAAAACTCCTCCACCCTTGTTTCGATGACGTCTTCGAAGATCTGTTTCAGGTACTCATCGTAGTCTTTTTCCAGAAGTATTTGATCTCGAAGAGAGTATATGGTGCTTCTCTGTTTGTCCAGAACTTCGTCCATTTCCATGAGGGATTTCCTTATGGAGAAGTTAATTCCCTCCACCTTCTTCTGGATGTTCTCTATGAGCTTTGAAAGCATGGGATGCTGTATGGGCTGACCTTCTTCTATTTTGAGTATCTTCATCACCTTTCCGATCTGTTCTCCACCGAAGATCCTCAGAAGGTCGTCTTCCAGTGAGAGGAAGAATATCGATTCTCCAGGATCTCCCTGCCTTCCGGATCGACCCCTGAGCTGGTTGTCTATCCTTCTGCTTTCGTGCCTTTCTGTTCCAATGACACAGAGGCCACCGAGCTCCGCCACACCAGGACCGAGTTTTATGTCCGTTCCCCTTCCGGCCATGTTGGTTGCTATGGTCACCATGCCTTTCTGCCCGGCTTTGGCAACGATCTCCGCTTCCTTTTCATGGTGCTTTGCATTCAGTACCTGGTGAGGTATTCCCTTCTTTTTCAGCATGGAGCTAAGGAGTTCACTCTTTTCTATGGAAGTGGTACCCACAAGAACTGGCTGACCTTTTTTATAGCGTTTTTCGATTTCTTCCACGATCTTTTCGTATTTTTCCTTCTGTGTTCTGAAAACAAGATCATCGTGGTCCTTTCTTATCATGGGCTTGTGCGTTGGAATGACCACAACTTCCATGCCGTAAACCTGAACAAATTCGTTTTCTTCCGTCTTGGCGGTTCCTGTCATCCCCGCGAGTTTTTCATACATCCTGAAATAGTTCTGGAAGGTGATCGTGGCGTACGTTATGGATTCTTCCTTTATCGGGACCCCTTCTTTTGCCTCTATGGCCTGGTGCAATCCCCCACTGTAGCGTCTTCCAGGAAGGAGCCTTCCAGTGAATTCATCGACGATGATGACTTCTCCGTTCATGACAACGTAATCGACGTCCTTTTTGAAGAGATGTAGCGCTTTCAGGGCGTTTATGAGGTGATACAGAAGGGAGACGTTCCCGGGTTCGTAGAGGTTATCCACACCTATTATCTTCTCTGCCTTTGCCACACCCTCTTCGGTCAAAATGACCGCTTTCGCCTTTTCATCGATCGTGAAATCTTTGTCTTTGACGAATTTCTTTGCGATCTGAGCGAATCTTCTGTAGGTGGAAGGACTCTCTTTAGATGGTCCGGAGATGATCAGGGGAGTCCTTGCCTCGTCTATCAACACGCTGTCAGCCTCGTCCACTATGGCATAAAAATGGCCCCTTTGGACCTTATCGTTGTAGTCCAGAACGAGGTTGTCTCTCAGGTAGTCGAATCCAAACTCGTTGTTTGTACCGTAAGTCACATCACACATGTAGGCTTCTTTTCTCGAGATCTCTTTGAGTTCCACCTGAAAGGCGTTCAGAGCTTCTTTGTTCATCTGATCTTCCTTCAGAACCTCCCCATCGAACTCCTGTGGCCACACACTCCAGTTTTCTTTTATCGCCTTCTCAACCAACGAAGGGTCCTTCCAAACAACTTCATAGGATTTCCCAAGGGAGTTTATCACCCCAACTCTCAACCCCAGAAGCAGGTATACAGGTCCCATCCACAGGGCGTCTCTCCTTGCAAGGTAGTCGTTTACGGTGACCACGTGTACGCCCTTTCCTATGAGGGCATTCAGGTACACGGGCATGGTGGCGGCGAGTGTCTTTCCCTCTCCCGTTTTCATTTCCGCCACTTTTCCTTCATGGAGGGCAATTCCTCCCATCACCTGAACATCGAAAGGTCTCATACCAAGCGTTCTTCGAGCGGCTTCCCTCACCAGGGCAAAAGCTTCTACAAGGTTTCTATCTGCATCTTCGAGAGAATTCACCCTCTCTTTTAACTCGGAGGACAGAGCTATTATCTCTTCGTTGCTTTTTGATCTCATGTTCTGATCCAGTTGGTTGATCTTTTCGACGATCTTCGAATACCTCTTCAAAATGCGCTTGTTTTTGTCAAAAAACAACATGTCACATTACCTCCAATCTGTACTTTATGGTTTCACCCTCCACGTATCCAATCAGAAGCAAACTGGAATTTGGGGAAAAGCCGAGGAGTTTGTTCAGGAAAGAGTCAAGATCTAAGAACATCTCCAGAAACACGTTTTCTGGCATCTGCTTTTCCAGAAATCTGAAACTGGGATGGTTCGAAAGCCTTCTTCTGTTGACGGCCTGAAGGAATTCTATCTTCTTCATAGAAGAGATAACAAGACGGCCACGGTACTCAAAGAAACGAAGTGGACGATTCTGAACAGAAAGCTCCCATTCTTCACCAAGTCTTTCTGCTCCCCGACTTATGAGATCGGTTTCTACGTCTTTCAGACTCTTGTTCTGAACGAAAAGAACAAGTTCAGAAGCTCCATAGAGTGACGAAGCAAGCATGATACTTCCATCGATGAACGTTCGGTAGAAATATTCGAAATCACTTCCTTTGAAGATTTCTCCCAGAAGCTCCTTTGAGATTTCAGAATCACCTGAGAAAACGTAGAGATCTCCAGAGTAGGGGAGTTGACCAAGGTCTTCAAGTTTTGAAACTGAAAAAGGCTTTGCCTTCTGGGTGATCTCAAGTGTGAGCTGAGAAACGCTCGCATTTGCTTTCAAAAATGCTTCACCCTTTTTCCCGAAAAGCTCCAGCTCCTTCACGTGTGCCACAAAAGGAGCGCTTTCAAAAGACGTTTTTTCGTCCTGCACTTTTTCGAGCAACTCTCTGCTTATTGAAAGCACAAGATACTCTCCGAGCGCTCTCAGGTAAAGAGGGGTAGAGCTTTCGATGATGTAAAGGTCATCCTTTTCGTAAAACTCTGCCGTATTCAGTTTTGCGAAGGATTCCACGAATTCTTGTGGAGCGCCTGTTTTGAAGGCGATGAAACCTTCTTTGAGTCTGTAAGGCAGAGAAAGAAGATTGTTGATATTGAAGGTGAAAAGATCTTCCAGATTGCCCTTTCCACAGACAACGATCTCCTTTGATAGTGCCTGAAAAAAGTTCTCCGGCCGATCCACACGGTTTTCAACCCATTTGATCGCTGCCTGCTCAAAACCGGCTCCCTTTTCTGAAAGCAGAAATTCAAAGAGAGGAAGTTGCTTTATTATCGAGTAAAACTCACCCGTGTTTCTAAACCATATGAAGTAATCGTAATCCTGAAAAACGGGTACAGAAAAGGCCACCGTTGTGATCATCACCAGAAAAAGAAGTGTCCTCACGATTTCATCTCCCCGAAGAACTTCCAGGCCTCTTCCACCACTCTCTGGAAATCCACGTTTTGATTCTTCCCCTCTTTTCCCACCCAGAAGAAAAACTCTATGTTACCCTCCACTCCCTTTATTTTGGAAAAACAGCAGTCCTTCACCACAAACCCGTTCTCTGTCAGGCTTTTCTGTACATCCATCAACACTTTCACATGGACCTCAGGATCCTTCACGATTCCCTTTTTCACGAACTCTCTTGGCGCTTCAAACTGGGGCTTCACCAGTACGACCGCATCACCCTGGTCCTTCAAGATATCGTAGATAGCAGGGAGGATCTTCTTCACCGATATGAACGAAACATCACAGGTGACGATGTCAACCTTTTCTCCCAGATCCTGCCATTTCAAATATCTGGCGTTCACCCTCTCCATCACTACCACTCTCGGATCGTTTCTCAACTTCCAATGGAGCTGGCCGTATCCCACGTCAACCGCAAAGACCTTCCGGGCGCCGTTTTTCAGGAGAAAGTCAGTGAAGCCACCGGTGGAAGCACCTATGTCACATGCGACCTTTCCCGCGACGTTTATTTTGAATCGTTCGAACGCAGATTCGAGTTTGTATCCTCCTCTGCTCACGTACCTTGGCTCTTCCAGAACTTCCAGGTGCGAGTCCACCGGAACGAGTTTGCTTGCTTTTGTTACTCTCTCGCCGTTCACCAGTATCTTTCCTGCCAGAATCAGAGCCTTTGCCTTTTCACGACTTTCCACAAGACCTTTTTCCAGAACGAGTAGATCTAGTCTCTTCTTATCAGCCATAGTTCATTACCTTCCTTTATGACAGTTCCCCACTGAAACACCCGGATTTTCTCAACATTCCTGTAAATCTTTTTCTCCGATCCAAAAAACAGAACTTTGCCTTCTGAAATAAAAAGAGGAGTTCCAAAGTTTCTGATGAAAAAGCCATCTCCAACGTTTTCTCCGCTTATCTTGCCCTCTTTGTAGATCAGAAGTTCATCCTCCCACACCGCAAAATCCTCTGCCTCCAGTATTTCGATCGTCTCTCCGTCTTCTGCGTTCAAAACCACCACGTTGCTCCCTACACCAACGAACACCCTGTCTCTGGATGTATCAAGGCCCCACGCACCTTCGATCCTTCTCTCCCAGAGGAGGCGTCTTGTCTTCAAATCGTAACTTCTCAGAAATCCGCAAACATCCAGTATGTACATTCTACCGTCCCGGAAAGAAAACTCCACCGGTGCTCTGGAGACCTGCCATGTCCAGTTGCCGTTGATACCAATCAAAACACCGGATGCCGTCAGAACGAAATCGTTCCATCTGAAGAGTATCGTGTCATCCACTTCTTGCTCTCCTATCCTGTATCCTGTGATCACCTTTTCATCGACGACATCCACGGGTTCTTGAATCTTCAAAACTTTCTCTCCCATTCTGAGGAATCCATCTTTGTAGATGTACTCCTTTTCTCCATCCAGAAAGACCATATCGACCCCTTCGTACAGTCCCGGTACACTCTTCAACGATATGTCCCTTCCCACGTATATCGTCTTTCCGCCTATTTGGTAGAATCCTTCGTCCACAACTTCTCTGTAGTTTCCTATCTCCAGAACGTGCTTCTGTTTCCACACAGGAACTATCACCACAGGGGCTTTTTTCCCTGGAAAATCATGGGTTTGAGCGATCTTCTTTTCGAACTTTCCATCTCTGTACTCGATGAGGAAAAACCTCGACGGAACCTCCAGTTGGGAAAAGATCTTCCTCACGACCTCTCTGAACTGCTCGGGGAACAGATTTGAAGTTACCGGATTTTCGAAGTTGTCAAGTTTTTTGTCCTCGAAGACGATCTGAAAGGCAACAAGATCTTCTTTAACTCTCAGTTTCACTATCAAAGGCGTCCCCACACCTGTAAGAACACCATCCTGTGTCAGGAGGTTTTCCACAAGACCTTCGTACTCACCCGGTCCGTCGTACACGAGTGTCACCACCGGGAGATCTTTCCACTCCTGGACGATCTCCAGTTCAACTTCGGTGGGAGTGGCATCCCCAAGAAAGTAGAGAACACCGTTTTCTTCTATCCTGTAGTCGAATGCAAACATCAAAAGAGCACTTTGTAGAAATACAATCCATGTGCAGGTGCGGTACCAGCCGCCGCGCTTCTGTCCCGTGCCTCAAGCACCTCCTTCAACTTTTCCGGTTCCCACTGTTTCAACCCGACCTTCACCAAAGCTGCAACGATGTTTCTCACCATTCTTCTGAGGAAGGATCTCCCCTCAACCCTGATGAGGATCATGTCTTTTCCAAGGCTCAATATCCTGATCCTGTAGATCGTTCTCACCGGATCTCTCTCGTCGCTTCCCGTTTTGAAGGATGTGAAGTCATGCGTCCCTTCCAGATATCTTGCAGCTTTTCTCATCGCCCCAAGATCCAGTTCGTATGGGAACCACCATACATACTTCCTGAGGAAGACGTTCTTCTCTCTGGAGGTGTGTATGAAATAGTGATAGATCCTTTTTTTTACGTCGAACCTTGGATGGAAATTCTCTGGTACCTCGAACACTTTCTTCACGTACACATCATCCGGCAAGTTTGCGTTCATGGCATTTTTGATGTCCTCCGTGGTCATCCTGTCGTTCGGGCAGTTGAAAGCTATCAGTTGTCCGTTTGCGTGGACACCCGCATCCGTTCTCCCCGCTGCCTGAGTGTAAATCCTTTGCTTGAAAATCCTTTCCAGAGCGTCCTCTATAACTCCCTGAACGGTTCGCACGTCTGGTTGTCCCTGATAACCGAAGAAATTGCTCCCGTCGTACTCGACGATTGCCGCTACCCTTCTCAACGCTTATCACCTCGATCTGTGCTATATTCTTATTCGGGCCACCCATGATATTTTAACAGCCGGAGTTGAGAACGATGTGGAAGATTTTTGTCCTTTTCTCTGCTGTACTGGCAACACTTTCTTTCTCCATCCAGTTGATGTTGATCCATGATAACGTGGCATCTTTGATGACGGTCGAGGAAGAAGAGATGAAAGATATCTCCAGTTTCACACTCCCTTTTTCACCATCAAAGGGTATCGTGATCTCGAACAAGGCCTACTTTGTGAGTGGAAAAGAACTGATGGAGTACGATCTGGAAAGAGAAGAGATCGTCAGAAAGGCCCAGATGTGGGTGGAGGATCTGAGATGGAGTGAAAACAATCTTTTGATTCTCTCCAAAAGGAAGATCTTTCTGCTGGATCCCATCACGTTCAACTACACTGCCATAGATCTGTCTGAAGATCCGGTGGATGTTGAGACATTTGAAGGCGAACTGATCGTGAGTTACGGAAAGTACGTCTCCCTTGTGAAAAACAGAGAGGAAATCTGGAAGATAGAAGCACCTTCTGCTGTTGTCGATATCTCCGTGAACGTAAAAAGGAAGGCACTCGCTGGAATCACGAAAGATGGAACTCTATTTCTCGCCGACCTGGAAAACACCCTTGCACCGAAGATAGTGTTCTTCACCAGAGTTGAAAATGCAAAAAATGTGGAGTGGCTGGAAAACTTCCTTTTTGTTTCTTCTGGGAACAGAATAATCATCATGAACGCCGGAAAGATGAACGCCCCAGAAGTGGTCAAAGAATACAACGTCGGAGTCTCTTCGTTTGTGAAGGCAGATGGATCGATCTTTTTCACCTCGGGAAATATCCTCTACAGAATGGATTCAACGCTTTCGATGAAAAGACTGGGTGTGGCTCAGCGGGTGTTTCTGGTCCTTTCACCCGAGAAAAGGGTGATCACGGCGGGTGAACTTCTCTGGAAGAGGAATCTGGATTCCGAGGTGAGAGCATCTCCTGCCGTCACCGACACACTCGTTCTTGTGGCGGATGTCGAAGGAGTTGTGCACGCCATGTCACTGAACGGAGCAAGATTGTGGGAATACAGGACGGGCTTTGTGGTAACAGCACCTCCGAAGGTTTATCTGGATAGAGTCTACGTGACGAGCTGGGACAACTTCCTGTACGCAATCTCAGAGAATGGGAATCTGGTCTGGAAAGTAGAACTGGAATCGGACGTCTCAAAGCCGTTCGAGGTGAATCCGTATGGAGTCTATCTTGCAATCGATGGAGGAAGGGTGTATCTGATCGATCACAACTCTGAAACACTCTGGCAGTTCAAGGATGACGAATGGGTGTCCACGGGGGTCACCGTTGACGAAAAAGGCGCCGTCTATTTTGGGACATTGAAAAATCTCTACTCTCTCTACCCGAACGGTTCCTTAAAATGGAAAACGAAGACTGGATACCTTCTGACGACAAAACCCGTTGTTGTTGGAAAATACGTATTTGCCGCAAGCAGCTCCGGATGGCTGTTCTGCTTTGACAGATCAAGCGGAAGTGTGATCTGGAAGAAGGAACTTCCCCTGACCCTCAACTCTGCTCTTTCCGTTTATAAAGATCTTCTGATCATAAACGGCAGCGACGGGATATACCTTGTTGACCTTCAGGGCAATGTGAAGAATATTGTCTTCGCAGAGTCTCCATCCCCTGTTGCCGTTTCAAAGGAAGGGGTACTGTTCTTTGTCTCAAACGGAACTCTCTTTTCCTACACGATCGATGGTCAGAAAAGATGGGAAAGAAAAGTGGGGGAAACCATCTCTGAGCCAGCCGTTGGAGAAGAACGTGTGATCGTTGCCACACGGGATGGGACCGTCTATTGCTTTTTCGACTCGGTTCACCCGTGATCAGTACTTTTGAATGGGCCCAAACCTCTCAAACGGCCAGATTCTCAAGATGGGCCAGCCAATGATGTGATCTTTTGGAACAAAACCGAAGTATCTGCAGTCCAGACTCTCTTTCGTGTTGTCACCCATCAAAAAGTAGAAACCTTCCGGGACTCTTATCCTCACCGTACCGTCTTCTGTTTTCTCGATGTATTTCTTGAGGTCCAGCTTGGAATAGTACTCCTCGTAGAACTCATGGTAGATCATTCCTGGAATGTAGTAGGTCTGGGTTTTCTCGTCGTAGTAAACCATCGAAGGATCGAAGTAGTTCAGCAAACCGGGGAGGAACGGTTCATCGTACTTCAAGCCTTCCTCCCCGATGAGGGAAAACACCAGCACAGCCGCTGTCCTTCCGTGTTCTCTTGCAAGTTCGTATATGAAATTCCTGTATGCTTCTTTGTCCTTTCTCAATTTGCTTGCGGTGTAGAGCCACTCATAGAAATCCTCGTACTTGAAAATCCCTTCTGGCTCGTAGTATCTGTCTTTCAGGGCTTCAGGAATTTTTCCGTTTACGTAGAGTTTTCCGTCCTTTATCTCCAGAACATCTCCACCTTTTCCGACCAGGCGCTTCACGTACTTGACGTGGCCTCTGAACTTCGCCGGAGAAAAGAGATCCATGAATTTGTCAAAGAGACGAAGCATGTGACTTGCACGCTCGTCAACAAAGGGTGACCAGAACACAACGATTTCTCCTATTTGAGGTTCTCGAACGGTGTAGGTGATCTTCTCCACGAAGAGACGATCCCCAATCTGGATCGTTGGGATCATCGAGCCCGTTGGTACCAGCATGGTCTCGAATATGTAGAGTCTCACGATCGTTGCAGCAACAAGTGCATAGAGCAACGCTTTGATCCATTCTACGGATTCTTTTTTGAAGTTCATCAATCCCTGCGCTCCTTGATCCTGATCTTACCCTTGACGTCTCTGAGGTAGTAAAGTTTGGCTCTTCTCACCTTACCCTTTCTCACGACCTCTATCTTTTCTACAACGGGTGAGTGAATCGGGAATATCCTTTCCACTCCAACACCGTGGCTTCCTATTCTTCTCACGGTGAACGTTTTGTTTATTCCAGATCCCCTCTTGGCAATAACGATTCCTTCGAAAACCTGTGTTCTCTCTCTATCACCTTCGATCACTTTCACATGTACTCTTACCGTGTCACCCGGCCTAAAATCCGGGATTTCCTTCTTTTCATACTTTTTTTCGATGATTCTTACAAGATTATCCATACTCATCTTTCAATCCCTCCTCACGTAATTTTCTCCTATCAGTCTATCGATTATTATAGCCGCTGCCGCCCTGACGGACAGATGATTGAAATCCGCCCCTGCCCTCACAGGCTCAAGGATATAATCTGAGATCACAAGAATTTCATCAGGAAGCCCCCAGCCTGTACCAAAGAGTATGAGGACAGGTCGATCTGTTTCCATTATGATCCTTCTTCCTTCCTCAAAAGATATGTCATTCTCTCGCTTCTTTGCGGAGGTAAAGAATATCAGAGGTTTTTCTCCTTCGATCTTCTCTATATCTTCCAAAACATCTTCCAAATAGGGTTTCAGCTTAACTAGCTTCAGGGATTCGGCTCGGGATGGATTGTATCGACTCCCAAAACCTTCTCTCCAGAACTTCAGCATCTTGTAGACCATATCCTGCTGAGCTTTGAGATTGGTGACTATGTAGTAACCCTTCAAATCGTACGTTCTTGCGGTTCTTGCTATGTCATGAACGTCGAGATTTGTCACAGCAGTCGATATGATACTACCATCCTTTCCCATTATGGGGTAATGGATGAGAGCCACGTACACCTTCTCTAACACTTCTCCATCAACTCCCTGAACAACTCTATTATAGCCAGTTTATCGAGTTCGTCCAGTTCTTTTGAAAGAAAAAGATCCGGTCTTTTCATTATGGTTTTTTTGATGCTTTCTTTCCTTCTCCACAACTCCACCTTCTGGTGATCTCCGGAGAGCAGTACTTCGGGAACCTTCATGCCCCTGTACTCGTACGGCCTGGTGTAGACGGGATGATCAAGGAACCCTTGATGGAACGACTCCCTCTCCACGGATTCCCTTTCCACAACACCGGGTACAAGTCTCACAATGGCATCCGTTATCACCATCGCCGGAAGCTCTCCACCGGTGAGGATGTAGTCACCTATGGATATCTCGTCATCGACAATGCTCATCACTCTCTCGTCTATTCCTTCGTACCTACCGCAGAATATCACAATGTCATCTTTCTTCGAAAGTTCCTCGGCTATCTTGTAGTTGAAAATCCTGCCCTGAGGACTTGTTAAGATCACGTACGGTTTTCCGTGTTTTTCAACATAGTTTTCGTAGAATCTGAAGAATGGCTCGGGCTTCATGACCATACCGTATCCGCCGCCGTACTGATAGTCATCCACCGTTCTGTGCCTGTCGGTGGTGTAGTCCCTCAGATTTTCCACGTTTATTTCCACAATACCTCTTTCAACCGCACGGGCGATGACACCGTATTTCTTCACAACCTCGACCATTTCCGGAAATATGGTCACTATGGTGATTCTCATCAAATCCACTCCAGTTCCTTAACCACGATCTTTTTCTCAGGCTTTTTGATTTCAACGACACAGTCTTTTATCATGGGAATCAGTGTTTCCCTGTTCTTCTTCTTGACCACGAGGACATCGTTCGATCCTGTTTCGATTATGTCGACGACCTTTCCAACACACTCTCCGGATTCGTAGTAAACCTCGCATCCCAGTATTTCGTAGAAGTAGTATTCATCGTTTTGAAGGGGAGGTAGTTCCTCGTACTTTATGAAGACTTCACACCCTTTTATCTTCTCTGCTGCCTCCACTGTGTCGATCGTTTCGAATTTGATCAGGAAAAGCTTGTTCATCCTCCTCACGGACTCAACGGAAAGGTTGTAGAAGACCTTCTTTTCTCTGTTGTAAAGCACGACGCTGGAGAGGTTCTTCACAATCTCTTCCGAGTTCGTGTAAGGGAAGAACTTAACCTCTCCCTTCAATCCATGTGTGTTGACAACCTTTCCAACGGCAATTCTTTCGTTGATCAGGTCCTGAACGGTCTTTATCATGCTTTCACCTGACCACCCTGATGGTGATCTCCTTGGAGTCACCCAGGAGAGCACTCAGCAGAATCTTCAAAGACTTTATGGTCCTTCCATCTTTTCCTATGACCTGTCCAACGTCTTCTTCGTTCACCACTATCTCGTACACCTTTTTCCCTTCTTCGTCGAACTCAACAACCACCACTTCCTCGGGATGTTTCACTATCCCCCGAAGGATCTTCTCAACGAGTTCTTTCATTCAGAGGTTGCCTCCTCCTTCTTTCCGTACTTTATTTCATGTACCCTCTTCATAACGCCGAACTTTCTGAAGATATCCCTCACGGTGTCACTTGGCTGGGCTCCCTTCAATATCCAGTCCACAGCCTTCTCGACATCGAGCTTTATCTCTCCCTCTTTCAGAGGATTGTAGTAACCGAGCGATTCAATGTAGGCACCGTCTCTTCTCTTTCTGCTGTCCACAACCACTATTCTGTAAAAGGGCTGCTTCCTCTTTCCCATTCTCGTGAGTCTTATCCTGACCACAACCTACACCTCCTCAGAACCCAAATGGTATTTTGAATTTCCCTTTCTTCATTCTCTTCATGAGGACCTTCATCTGCTCATAGCTCTTGAGAAGTTTGTTTACATCTTGAACGGTGGTGCCGCTTCCGCGGGCGATCCTTCTTTTTCTGCTTGCATCTATTATCCGGGGGTTTCTCCTCTCTTCTATGGTCATAGAATTTATGATGGCTTCTATCTTTTTCAGTTCTTTTTCGCTCATTTCGACATCCACCTTAGGAGCACCCGGGAGCATCTCAAGGATGGAAGAGAGTGGTCCCAATTTTTTCATCTCCTGAAGCTGTTCTTTGAAGTCTTCTAGAGTGAATTCTGCCCTTAAAAACTTTTCGGCACTCTTTTTCATCTTTTCCTGGTCGAGCTCTTTTTCTACCTTCTCGATCAGGGAAAGAACGTCTCCCATGCCGAGAATTCTGTTTGCGATCCTGTCTGGGTGGAAGGGTTCCAGCCCGTCGAGTTTTTCGCTCGTTCCTATGAATTTGACAGGCTTTCCTGTTACGTACTTTATGGATAGAATCACTCCGCCCCTTGCGTCCCCGTCCATCTTCGTCACAACAAACCCTGTAAGGTCGAGTTTTTCATCGAAGACTTTCGCAGTGTTGACCGCATCCTGCCCCATCATCGCATCCACAACGAGCAGAATCTCATCGGGGTTGAGAATGGCCTTTATCTCCTCAAGTTCTCTCATCATATCCTCATCTATGTGAAGACGCCCCGCTGTATCGACTATGAGAACGTCTTTTCCCGTTCTTTCTGCCTCCTGAATGCCTTCTTTTACTATCTCAACGGGTGACTTGTTGTAATCGTGGACCACGTTCACCCCTATCTGGTTTCCGAGTTTCACGAGCTGATCCACTGCCGCAGGCCTGTAAAGGTCGGCCGCAACGAGCAAAGGGTTTCTCCCTTCTTTCTTGAGAAGTTTTGCGAGTTTTGCACATGTTGTGGTTTTTCCGCTACCCTGAAGTCCTACCATCATTATGGGAGCGGGTCTGTGAATCAATCTCAGAGGTTCGTTCTTTTCGCCCATTATCTTGATCAGTTCGTCCCTTACGATCTTTATGAATTGCTGATCCGGTGTCAGGCTCTTGAGAACCTCTTCACCGAGTGCCTTCTGTAAAACATGATCGACGAACTCCTTCACAACCTTGTAGTTGACATCGGCCTCCAGCAGGGAAAGTTTCACTTCCCTGACGGCATCTTTCACGTTTTTCTCTGTTATCTTTCCGCGTCCGGAAAGATTTTTGAAAACTCGAGAGAGTTTTTCCTGAAGATTTTCGAACATCCAAACACCTCCAGAGCGCCTTCTCTGATATTAGACGCTTCTCATTAATGACAGTTTTCCGATTGTCTAAAGAGTGACTTAATCATTGTTACAAAACGATTTCAAAGACTCGGTGGTTTAACTTAATACACCCAACCAATGTCACATAACATTAATAATATCTGATCGTGAAGTCCTCGTATCCCTCTGGAGAGGTTTCTTCAACACTCACATTCGTTACAACGGCCGCCGGAGGTCCTTTTGATACCTCATCCAGGAACCGGCGAAGTTTTTCTTCCTCACCTTCGGCATGGATGAAGACGGATCCATCGTCCATGTTCATCACATAGCCCTTTATACCAAGGGTTCTGGCGATCCTTCTGGTAAAGTACCGGAATCCAACTCCCTGTACGATCCCTTCAATTCTTATTTTCAGTGCTTTCATATTTCCACGCCCTCAGGAACTCTTCGTCGAAATGTACATCGAGTTGCGGGAAGGGTATGTAGATTCCTTCTTTTTCCAAATAATCCTTTATCCTGAAAGCAAGCCTCTTTACACCCTCGAAGAAGTTATCACGATTCACCCAGAACCTGATTATGAAATCTATGGAAGAGTTGTTGAATCCAGAGAAAACGATCGCAGGTGCAGGATCCTTTTCCACCGTCTCTTCGTCCTCAAGAGCCTTCTGAAAAATTTCCACAACCTTTCTGAGATCCGCAGAGTACGGAACTCCCACTGTGATCTCCTGTCTTCTCACACTGGAAGGCCAAAAATGAATGATCTTGTCGTTCCAGACGGATCTGTTTGGAATCATCACCCTTTTTCCGTCCCACGTTCTGATTACCGTGTGGTTCAGGTTCACCACCTCGACGGTTCCAGAAACCCCTCCCACTTCCAGTGCCTCTCCTTCCTTCACCGCCCGGGAAACGAGCAGGAAAATCCCGGAGAAGAAATTGGAAAGCGGCTCCTGAAGTGCCAGACCAACAACGAGTCCTCCTATTCCCACACCCGCCAGCATGGGGGCAAGGTTGAGATCCCAGATGTCAAGAACAACCATGATGGCCATCACGGCTATGATGAGACCAAGAAAGAACCTGATGGTGTTTCTCATCTGGAGCTCTTTTCCCAGTTTTTCGACGCTTTTTTCGATGAGTTTGAAGAGCCACTTGAAAATCAAATACGATACGGCGACGGTGATCGCTGTGAGAATAAGTCTCGTTAGCAACATTTTCACCACCTCACGGCGAATCTAATACCAGTTCCTCTCGTGTAATGGTATTCGGAGAAGGAATTCGAACTGACAGAAGAACTGAGAACGAACGTGTCGAATCCTATTGAAACGTTGTTCACGCTTGCATAGAATCCAAGAGATATCTTGAAAGCGTTCTGCCCTGTGTCAGTGTTGGTCACCATGGAGATACCAAGGCCAGCCTTCTGTTCTTTTCCTATCACGAAATCTATTCTGTTTTCCAGCACCTCCTGATCGAACTGAAGACAGTAGGAAAATCTGTTCTTTCTGGACGAGTCATAGAAGAGCTTCAATGTGTAAACTCCTCCCATGTAGGTTCCTTCCTGGCTCCAAAGCGTGAAATCTCTCACACTCACAGAGTATCCGACGTCCTTCAGAAGATATCCGAAAACGCCGCCGTGAAGATCAAGCTTCTTTCTTCCATCCTGATCCATTGCAAGAGAAGCACCGGCTCCGATCATCACGTTTTCCTCTGGAGAAATCGCCACATCGTACTCAATCGAAGTGGTGTACTCGGCGCTCTTCAATGTACTCCTTTTCAGGAACAGAACTCCTGCTATATTCGCCTCGGGTGGTTGAAACAGACCGATCAAAAACGTACCCAGAGATCCTCCATCGCTAGACAGAACATCGTAGGACCCTATGAGTCCCTGTTTGCTGAGAAAGTACACCCTCGCGGGATTTTCAAAAAAAGCCCATTCACCTGAAGAAGAGAAAATCTCTAGCTGAGAGGCTAAAAGTACACCTGACGCTATCAAAAAGAAAAGGAGTACCTTCTTCATACGTTAACACCCCCTGATGAATAAACATCGATCATTTTGCTTTTGAACTCCCTGAAAGTTCCTTCCTCTATGGAGCGTCTCATTTCACGCATAAAGGAAATCATGAAGCTCACATTGTGAAGAGTGAGCAGGATCTGTCCCAGAACTTCACCACGATCTATCAGATGGTGTATGTAAGAACGGGTGAAGTTTTTACAAGTATAACACCCGCACTGCTCGTCCACAGGATCGAGAGATCTCTTGTTGTAGGATGCCTTCAGATTCAACCTTCCTTTCCAGGTGAGGGCGGTTCCGTGACGGGCGATCCTTGTTGGAAAGACACTGTCGAACATATCAACACCACGATCGACGAGTTCCAGGATGAGTTCGGGAGATCCTCCTCCCATGAAGTACCGGGGCCTGTCCTCCGGCAGATACTCCACGCTGATTTCTGTCATCTCGAGCGTGAGACTTCTTTCCTCTCCTATGCTGAGCCCTCCTATTGCGTACCCATCGAATCCTATCGACGTTATCTGAAGAGCGCTTTCCTTCCTCAAATCGGGATACACACCCCCCTGAACGATGCCAAAGAGCACCTGATTTTCCGTTTTGAACGCCTCTTTGGATCTCAGGGCCCATCTGTAAGTGCGTTCAGTTGCCTCCTTCACCACCTCGTAGTCCGCATCGGGCGGGGGGCAGTGATCAAAGGCCATGCAGATGTCAGAACCGAGAGCGCTCTGAACCTCCATCGAAATCTCCGGGCTGAGGAAGACCTTCGATCCATCTATCGGCGACTTGAAGGTCACACCCTCATCGTCTATCTTGAGTTTTGGGAGACTGAAGACCTGAAACCCTCCACTGTCGGTGAGTATGGGCTTTTTCCATCCCATGAATTTGTGAAGTCCACCGTGGAGTCTTATGATCTCGACTCCCGGTTTGAGCATGAGATGGAACGTGTTCGACAGCACGATCTCTGCTCCTGCTTCTTCCAGGTCGCGTGGAGTGAGGAGTTTTACGTTCGCGTTCGTTCCAACCGGCATGAAAACGGGTGTCTTCACAACACCGTGTGGTAGTTTCAGAACACCGACTCTTGCCCTTCCAGAGGTCTTTTTCACTTCGAATTCCACACGACTCCCTCCAGATACTCTCTCACTCTTCTGTAACTTCCCTCTATTTGCTTTTCCTGCCCTTCGAGTTCTTCCAGCATCTCGTTTTTGAATTTCTCATCCTCTATATTCTTCAGATTGACCAGAACGTTCACTTTTTCAACCAGAAACACCGCACGACAGAGGTCCATGGCGTTCAGCGTGTCAGAAGCTAGATTTTTGTTTCCAAATTCTGCAAGCTTTTCAAGATCGTGCCCCAGATCTCTCATGACCCTTATGACATCCAAGGGAACAGATGCAGCTTCCTTGAGCGCAGTCTGAAGCTCTTCTCTAGATCCCTTGTAGGCCTTCATCACTTTTTCGAAGGCTTTCATGTCCTTTTCTGCGAGGGAAAAGAGCTTTTCTCTTGCTTCCTCCATTGCCTCAACGATTCTTTCCATCTCCGGTTCAACGTCCTCGTATCCCTTTTTCTTCCTCGTGAAGTTTGCTACCATCTCGGCGAGGGCACAGGCCAGAGCACCGACAACTGAACCGACAGCTCCCCCACCGGGGGTGGGTTTTCTCTCCGCAACCTTTTCACAGAACTCTTTCAGTGAAAGATTTTCAACCTCCATGCTTTTCCTCCCCCTCCATCACAATTCTGTGCCCAGAACTCGTGCCTATCTTGTCCGCACCGTACATCATCATCTTGGCGGCGTCTTCGAAGGTTCTGATGCCACCTGCCGCCTTCACTTTCATCTCTTTTCCAACGATCCATTTCAAAAGGTGGACGTCTTCTACAGTCGCACCTTTTGGACCAAATCCGGTCGAGGTCTTCACGTAGTGAGCACCTGCAAGTTTGGAAATGACGCATGCTGCTATCTTTTCTTCCAGATCGAGATAACACGTCTCCAGTATCACCTTGACCGTTTTCCCGCGCGCAGCCTCCACAACGCTTCTGATATCTTCGTAGACAAACTCCCACTCTTTGGCTTTCAACATACCGATGTTCAGAACCATGTCGATTTCGTCAGCTCCGCTTTCGATGGCAAAGACAGTTTCCTGAGCTTTCGTTCTGCTTTCGTTCGCACCCAGAGGAAATCCAACAACGGTGACAACCCTAACATCGGTCTCTGAAAGCTCTCTCTTTGCAATCGGAATATAACAGGGGTTTACGCACACACCGTAGAGCCTGTTATCCTTTGCCTCCTGGCAGAGCTTTATTATGTCATCTGGTGTGGCAAAGGGCTTCAGATTTGTGTGCTCTATCGCTCTTCTCACATCCTCGAGGGAAACACTCTCTCTGAACGGTTTGAACTCGTAGGACTCTCTGTACCTCACTATTTCCTTTTCGATTTCGTACTCCAGCATCGAGACCACCTCACAGACCAAGATCAGAGGCAATGGACTTCATCGCCTCAAGGGATATCCCCAGAAACCTCTCCAGCGACAGTCCGAACGATTCGCAGGATCTGATCTGTTCTCTGCTAGCTCCCCTCGCAAATGCTTTCTCTTTGAATCTTCTCATCAAAAAGTCGACATCGAGCACTTCCAGTTTTTTCTCTGGTCTGATGAGGGCTGCCGCCACGATAAAACCCGTCACTGGATCCACCGCGTAGAGCGCTTTTTCCATAAGAGTTTCGGGGTCTTTCTTTCCACAGTGTGCAAGGATCGCGTTGAGAACGTCTTCAGGAACGTCCTCTTCCTTCAAAATCTCCAGGGTTTTCAGTCCATGTTCGTCCGGATTGTCTTTGGTGTAGTCGTAATCCAGGTCGTGAAGCAGGCCCGCTATTCCCCATTTTTCCTTGTCTTCGTTGAATTCCCTTGCGAGGGCTCTCATCACCGCTTCCGTCGCCAGACAGTGTTTTATCAGATTTTTCGTTCTGACGTGTTTTTTCAACAGAGCAAGAGCGTTTTCTCTGCTTATCAAATCTCTCCCTCCTCCCTGAAGCTGTAGTATCCCCTCTTTGAGATTATCACATGATCGACAAGTTCTATCCCGAGGATCTCGCCGACTCTTTTCAAATTCTTTGTGATCGCTCTGTCTTCTTTGCTGGGCGTGGGATCACCGCTGGGATGGTTGTGAACCACGATAACACCAGAAGCGTTCGATCTGATCGCCACTCTGAAGACATCCCTTGGATGGACCAGACTTCTGTCGGAGGTTCCCACCGTGATGACAGATTCGGATAGAACGTTCAGTCTTCTGTCCAGGCACACCACTTTCACAACCTCTTTTTCGAGATAGATCATGTCCTGACAGTACCTGTAAACCTTGCCCGCAGAGTCTAGTTTTTCCGGAACCCGTTCCAGTTCTCTGTGGAGTCTCTTTCCAAGTTCAAGAGCGGCTTTCAACGTGACCGCCTTTACGATTCCCACCCCTTCGATGGCCGCAATTTCTTCCACACTCGCATTCATCAATTTAACCAGTGAGTTATCGAACCTTCTGAAGAGCTCCTTTGAAAGTTCAAGAACGTGTTTTCCTTTCTTTCCTGTTCTCAAAAGAACGGCGAGGAGTTCTTCGTTCGAAAGAGCATCAGGTCCTGCCTTTATCAACCTCTCTCTTGGAAGCAACCTTCCACCAGCCTTTCTCGTAAAGGTACTGCCACACGAGTCCCACCGGAAAGCCCATGACCGTGAAAAAATCTCCCTCCATCTTTTCGACGAAGACAGCGGCAAAATCCTGAATGCCGTACCCTCCTGCTTTGTCAAAAGGATGGTAGTTTTCAACGTAATAATCTATCACTTCATCCGGGATATCTCTGAATTTCACCCTCGTTGAGGAGACAAAGACGTCTTTTTCAGAATTGGAGACAAAGGCAACCCCGGTGTACACCGTGTGCCATCTTCCAGACAACCTCTTGAGGAACTCTTTTGCTTCCTCTTCTGTTTTGGGTTTTCCCAGTATCTTCCCATCCAGAACGACCACCGTGTCAGAACCTATGACCAGAACGTTTTCAGATCCTTCCCTCTGGAAAACGTGTGCTGCCTTTTTCAGGGAAAGTTCCTTTACCACCTCAGCTGGCTCTCCAGAAACGTTTTCATCGATCTCAGGTGGTTTGATCTCAAACTCTATTCCCAAAAGTTTCATCAACTCCTTTCTCCTTGGTGAAGAAGAAGCCAGAATAATTCTCAAACACGATCCCTCCCATTTTGCTGGCGATGAAAGCGTTGACACTGGCAGAGATCATACCAAGCCCCACCATGACGTTGAACAGCAAAAAGGTCTTTGTACTTTTCAACAGAAGCGATATCACCATCAGCTGTGCAAGGTTGCTTGCAAACGATCCAGCAAGACTCAAACCAAGAAAGCCAAATCCAAATCTTGCAAGCAACGATTCAACGACGGCAGCAGAGACCGCTCCGGAAAGACCCGTCAAAAAGGAGGGAGAAAGAAACTGTCCACCGAAGAGCGAACCCATGATACTCTTGGCCGAAGAAACGATCAGGGCGTCCAGAAACCCCACTTCCGATGCCACCAGAAGAACAACGGAGTTCGAAAATCCCCACCTTCCAAAGGGTACTGGAAACGGTAGAAAGTTCTCCACCGTGTACATAACGGAAGAAAGGGCAGTAAGAATGGAAAGAAACGCAGTTCTTCTCACCACGTTTTTGTATCGTAATCCGTTTTTCCTTCGAAGTATATTATCACCTCGTTCGGCACACACACTATGGTTCCACCGGGACCAACCCAGCCTGTTTTCACACAGATCTTCAAAGGACACGTGGATTCAATCACCCTGGCCTTCTTCCCATCGAACTCCACCCTCATGAGGAATCTCCCGTTTTCTGTGATGTCGTAGAGTCCCGGCTTTTCCAGAACCTTCCTGAAATCCTTCCCCTCGACAATAACTTTCTCTCCATTTCCCCTTGGAACAACGAAAGAAAACCCGATAGAAAACAGTACGATCAGAAAGATGAGAAGATCTCTTTTTTCAAAGAACTTCCTCATTCTTTCACTCTCTCTCGAACAATTTGAAAGTCTCGGACTTTTCGATCTTTCCGCCCTCCAGAACTATCAGAGGATGCGCTCCCATCCGTGGAAAATCCAGGACCACCTTTCTCCAGTCCCTCCCGGCCATCACAAACCCAGCCGTGGAGAGGGCATCCGCCGTTGTAGCATCCTCCGCAACGATCGTTACACTCCAGATACCCCGTGCCGGATATCCCGTAGATGGATCTATGATGTGATGGTACCTGATGCCATCCTCTATGAAGTATCTTTCGTAATCACCGGAGGTCGCCGCCGCACCCGATTTCAGGTATATGTAGTCTATAACGTCATCACCCCTTGGATCCTTCACACCTATGACCCAGGGATATTTCCCGAACTTTGGCCCAATGATTCTGATGTCTCCTCCCGCCTCAACGAATCCCGTCGCATTCTCGTCGAAAGAGAGGGCTATCTGTCTTGCGCGATCCAGTGCATAACCCTTCGCTATTCCGCCAAGGTCTATCTTTGAGCCGTTCTTCACCATCACCTGCATATTCTTGTCATCGAAGAGAACATTACGATACCCAACAAAGCTCAGAGCTTTTTTTATCTCGTCATCCGAGGGAACCCTGAGGTTTTCATAGTTTCCAGTGAATCCCCACACCTCCAGAAGCTTTCCCACCGTGGGATCGAACGCTCCTTCTGTGAGTTCAGCGAACGCATAGGCTGCCTTTATCAAACTGTAAGTTTCCTCGTCAACTTCCACCCACTCTCCAGCGTGATCGTTGATCTTTTTCACCACGCTTCTTTCGTCGGTTGTGGAGAATTTGTACGTGATTCTCTTCATATCTTCTAAGATGGCTTCGGCGATGGTTTTTGGGTCTATCTTTTTGGAAGAGACCACGATGCGCACACTCGTTCCGAGTGCGAATCCCCTGAGTTCATAATACTGCTCGTTTCCACGAAGAAGAAGGAAGGAAAGAAAAGTTCCGAGGGTTCCAAAAAGGAGAATGGCAAAAATCACAACATTTCTTCTGGTTACCCGATGATCGTTGCTATCTGACGGCCACATTTTTTGCACTTCCCTTCCTCGTCCAGTCCCACCTTCTCCACTTCGTATCCCTGTCTTCTGATCACAAGACTGCCGCAGTCCGGGCAGAAGGTACTTTCGTACCTTTCGTCCCACACATTACCGAGGTAAACGAAGTTGAGATATTCCTTCGCCATCTCGTATATCTCCACGAGCTCTTCGAGGGGTGTAGGAGAAATGGTGTACTTGTAGTTTGGAAAGTAGCGACTTATGTGAAGGGGAATGTCTTTGTCCAAACTGGCGATCCACTCGAATTCTCTCTTCAGATCTTCTCTGTCATCGTTTTTCCCGGGGATTATGAGGGTCGTCAATTCCACATGAATTCCTGCGTTGTACACCTTCTCAATGTTTCTGAGAACCACGTCAAGATCGCCGCCTATTTCTCTGTAAAACTCTTTGTTGAATCCCTTCAGATCTATGTTCATAGCGTGGACAGACTGGAACAGAAGTTCCAGTGGCTCTTCGTTCACAAAACCGTTCGTCACAAGTACACAGTACATTCCCTCTTTCACAGCCACCCGGGAGGTATCCAGTACGAATTCGAACCAGATGAGCGGCTCGTTGTACGTGAAGGCAATACCTTTTGACTCTCGATTCATCAGGGCTATCTTCACAAGTTGTTCGGGAGTCACCCTCTTGGTCTCAGGTTTTGCCTGAGAGATTTCCCAGTTCTGACAGAACCCACACTTGAAATTGCATCCGAACGTCCCGACAGAGAAGATCTGTTCACCGGGATTGAAATGAAAGAGAGGTTTCTTCTCTATTGGGTCCATGGCAATGGCAGTCACTTCTCCGTAGTTCAGACTCACAAGGAAACCATCTTTGTTTTTCCTCGCACCGCACAAACCCGTCTGTCCCTCACTGAGAACGCACTCGTGTGGGCACAGAAGACATTTTACCTTTTTTCCCTCAAGGGGTTCAAAGTGTATGGCCATCCGCTCCATGTCCCAACCTCCTCACTTGTAGCGCTCAACGGTGAACCTGTATATCTCCACATCGTCGTCCCATTCCGGGATACCAGCCTTCAACTTTGCAATTCGAAGTTGCTCCTCCACGGTGTCGACACCCTCTATGTCTGGAAGGAGCAACCCCCTCCTCCAGTCCTTAACAACGATCACACCGTATTTCTTCGGGTCCAGATCCGAAATCTCTCTGACGGGCTCGGGAGGACTCAAGATGTCCACATGAACCACAATTTCGTCCAGCTCGTCGGAGGTGACCGGTGGAAAACGGGGATCCTGCGTGGCTGCTGCAATGGCGTTGTCTCTTATTTCGAGGGCAAGATTCGGCTTGGTGGGAAGGTACGTCCCAATACAGCCCCTCAAAGATCCATCCACTTTGTGAAGGGTGACAAAAGCACCAGCCCTTCTTTCGAAAAGCTCTTTTGGAACAGATTCATCGGGTTCTAAGATCTTTCCATATTTCACATAATTCTCTATCACCTTTATTGCCCACTTTACGTAGGGATGTTCACCTATCATGATTCCCACCACCAAAACAATTATACTATGGAGCAACAAAAATTCTGGTGTATCATTGAAGATGAAGACCACAGAAGGAGTGGATAGGGTGAAAGTTGGAGGTCAGGCGGTCATCGAGGGTGTCTTGATGATAGCAAAAAAGGTGTCTCTGGCCGTCAGAAAATCAAACGGAGAGATCGTCGTCAGAGATCTGGGAAAGGTGAACTTTCCAAAATGGGCAAAGGTTCCCTTCATAAGGGGTTTTTATTCGCTGTTCGTATCTCTTTACTTCGGAATAAAAGCCCTCAACCTCTCCTCGGAGCTCTCCTCCGGTGAACAGATGAAAAACAGCGAAAAAGTTCTTTCACTGCTTCTTGCGATTGGACTTGCTGTTGGGCTTTTCATCGTCGTTCCGATCTTTCTGACCAACTTCCTTGTGGAGAAAAGGGGAGAATTTCTTTACTCGATCGTGGAGGGTTTCATCAGGCTTGGACTCTTTCTCCTCTACGTGTGGATCATCTCCCTGTTTCGGGACGTGAAACAGGTATTTCAGTTCCACGGTGCCGAACACATGACGATCCATGCGTTCGAACGTGGTGAAGACCTGCGCGTGGAAAACGTGAGGAAGTATTCCACCATACATCCAAGGTGCGGGACCAACTTTCTCATGATATTTCTGATCGTGGCCATCGTTCTTCTCAGCGTCTTCGGGAGTGTGGTGAATCTTTCCACCTGGACGAGGATACTTTCGAGGTTGATTCTGCTTCCCGTTGTCGCTGGAATCTCCTACGAACTTTTGAAAGTCGTTGCGTTTTTCAACGGAAAGGGATGGGTGAAGATCCTCTATCTTCCGGGGTATCTCCTTCAATACCTGACCACGGCAAGACCGGACGACTCACAGATCGAGGTTGCAATCGCTGCTCTGAAACATGCTGTAGGAGAGGAAAAGAACGCCACAGAGGAGCAGAAAAAGGAAGAGGACGTGGAACTTCTCGGTTAAACCCAGAAGGTTGAAAAGAAAAGAAAACGCCACCAGCAAGATGAGCGCACGCCATTTTCCCAGTTTTCTGCTGAATACATGGTGAATGTGAAGTTCATCAGCGGAAAAAGGATTCCTTCCGGAAACCACCCTTCTCAAAAAACTGAAGACTATTTCGTAGAAGGGAAGGCCAAGAAAGAGGGTAGCAAATCCCACGTCTCCATGAAAGAACCTCACAGTCGACATGGAAAGAAAAGCACCGACAAAGAAAGCACCGTTGTTCCCAAGAAAGACCCTCGCTGGTGGAAGGTTCATGGGAAGAAAACCAAGAAGAGAGAAAGCCAGGCTCTTCTCACCTATCAAAAAAGAAGAAACAATGGAAATCCCGCCCAGCAATCCGTCCAGTCCATCTATCACGTTGAAGGCGTTCATCATACCGGCAAGCCAGACAAGAAGAAAAACGGGGTGAACTTCCAGCCCAAAGATGAAAGTGTCGGTTGAAGCCGAAACCACAAACCACAGCGAAACAAGACCCGTGACTATGAGTTTCAGCCTGTACGACAGATCGAACAGGTCATCAAAAAGCCCAAGGACGAACATGGGCGTTGAGTAGAGAAAGATTGGATTGTCCCTTTCGAACATCAGAAGCGTCAAAAAGAGAGCAATCCCTCCAACCGGAGGAACCGCCTTTCTGTGGGTTTTTCTGGAAGAAGGGTGATCGAGAAAACCGGTCTTTTTTCCAAAATAAGCAAGCACGCAGGTCAAAAGAAAACTAGTCAAAAACTCCGTCATTCAACTTTGCCTCCGGAACGAGTCTCATCATCTCAGAAAGGAGGGCATTCACGTCTTTTCTTTCAAGAGCACTTTTCATGGAAAGAATCGCTTCAAGGATTGTTTCCCTGGAGGGTAGAGAATCGGGCTTCACTCTGAATATCTTCGGATGAGGTGTGAATTCTTTCCTTTCATAAGGATAGGTGAGTTCTTCGTACATCTTTTCTCCTGGTCTGACACCGGTGTAGACGATCTTTATGTCCTGGTGAGGCACAAATCCCGAGAGCATGATCATTGTTTCTGCGAGTTTCACGATGGGTATTTGCTCTCCCATATCGAGGATGAAGAGGTCTTTGCCGGACGAGTACAAAAGAGACTGAAGGATGAGGGATACCGCCTCCGGTATGGACATGAAGTACCTCCTCATTCGTGGGTCTGTCACGGTCACCGGTCCACCCTTTTCTATCTGCCGTTTGAATTTTTCCACCACACTGCCCCGGCTTCCCAGGACGTTTCCGAATCTCACGATGGAAAATTTCGTATCGTCTGTATCCTGTGTCATAATGTAAAGCTCTGAGATCCTTTTTGTGAGCCCCATCACGGAGGTAGGATTCACCGCTTTGTCGGTGGAGATGAAAACGAAGTGTTCCACCTTCATCTTTCTGGAGAGTTCCACCAGGTTGATCGTTCCGAGGGTGTTCACCCGGAAGGCCTCCAGCGGGTTCTCCTCCATCAACGGCACGTGCTTGTGGGCAGCAACATGAAAGACGATATCCGGCCTCAGACTTGACATCCAGAGTTCCATAAGATTCTCACAGGCAACGTCTGCTATCACCCTTTTCTTCTTCAAATTCGGGAAATTCTCGCTGAGGAATTCATCTATCAGGTAGATGCTGTTCTCACCGTGTCCTAGGAGGATGAGTTCTTCAGGATTCATCTTCGCTATCTGCTTGCAGAGTTCAGATCCTATACTTCCCCCGGCTCCCGTCACGAGGATTCTCTTTCCCTTCAGAAGATTCTCTATTCCATGCACATCGATCTTCACCTCTTCTCTTCCAAGAAGATCTTCTATCGATATGTCCTTCAGGTGAGAAAGTCTCACTTGGCCCTCCATCAACTCTCTGATACTCGGAAGGGTTTTCACCCTGACCTTTTTCAGATCTATACTTTCAAGGATGCGCTCCATCTGCTGTTTTGTGGCAGACGGGATGGCCACGATGATTTCATCCACACCCATCCTTTCGACGTACTCCATCGTTCTGTCGATGGGACCAAAAACGGGAATTCCCCTGATTCTTCTTCCTATCTTCCGTGGTGAGTCATCCATGAAGGCAACCACTTTTCCGAGGTGAGGATGCTTTTCGAACTCCTCTAGGATGGAGACGCCCGCGTCACCAGCCCCGATGATCATGATCCTCTTCTCCGTGGGGCTTCCTTTTCGATTCAACGTCAACCACTGCCAGGTGATTCTGCTAAGAACGATGAGAATCATGGAACCAAGGAAGGTGGCAAAACCAACGGAGCGAGGAAGAACAACATCGCGGTAGAAGTAGAAAAAAGCGAGTGCGGAGATGTAGGATATGACACTTCCCCTTATCAGCAGAAGAAAGTCTCTTGCGTTGGCATACTCCCACACAACGGAGTAGTTCCCATTTAGAACATAAACAACCATCGAGATGATAGTGTATATGAAGATCGACTCATCGTATCGCATCATCTCTTGAAAGTCGAATCCGAACCTCGCAAAGAGCGCCACCACACCGGAAAAGAGGGTCAGACCTGTATCCAGAAGAAACAGCGACAGTTTCCTCATGTTCACCATCTCGTGACCGCCCTTCTTCCATCCTCCGGCACGACTCTGTACCTGTACAGGATCTCTCGCACATCTTCCGTTACATATATCCTGACGATCTGTATCATGTTACTCACCATCAACTTGTAGGCAGGATACTTTCTCACGTATTCGTCCACGGTGAGCACTTCATCAGAACCTGGATCATAAAGGAACACGTTGTTCTGCAAGAATTCATCTGGATGAAAGATGGTGAGCTTGTAAGGAGTGTCGATTCTGAAGTAATCGTCTTTCCTCTCACAGATGTCAGCGAGGATCTTTCTGTCTTCGTCCGCCACATCACCATTTTCTAAAACATCACGGATGTTCTCAACGATTCTGTCTATCAGATTCTTTGCCGCCGAAAGACTCAGTTCGGACGGGTCGAAACCTTCAGTGGAGAACGGACGCTCCACCACCATCTTCCACAGGTCACGATTCTTGAACCTGTTTATGAGTTTTTTGACCCTCTCGTCACCCTTCATCTCCAGCTCTTTGAGAATGGAGTAATCCGTGAGTTCAAGAAATTCATCCAGGTTTTTCAGTCGCTCTTCCAGGTTGAGAATTTCACAGGCGTGCGAGAGCATTTCCTGAATCATGAGGTCTGCCGCACGCGATGTCTTGTGGAAATAGACGTTCTTGTACATCATGAACCTGCTGAAGAGGATGGAGTAGATGTTGTCCACCACTTTCACATGATAGCACAGGATTTCCTTTCCGTCCTTCACTCTGACAAGAGAGTTTCTGAGCACCCTGTCCACGTTCATCGGTGCAAAATGTCCAACACCGCTGTGGTACGAGTCTCTCAGAAGGAAATCGAGTCTGTCTGCCCCCAGTGGCCCCTGTATCACGTTGAAATCAACGCTTCCCATCTCTTCTCCTCTGAAGACCTCCACAACCCTTTTCGCAATCTCCTGGAACGCTTCCTCGATGGGAAGATCCCCCACGGTCTTTATCACATCTTCTTCCACCGCACGCTTCAACCTCGAGTTGTAACTGCTGAAGACCCTCTTCATTTCCTCTGGAAGTTTCTCAAGAACCAGTCTATCTCTGAATTCATCGTGACCATCTTCGTAACCGTATCTTTTGAAGACCACATCATCGAATTGATGACTGAAAGGACCGTGTCCCACATCGTGTAAAAGTGCTGCGAGACGTATCAACCTGATCCGACTGTGATCGTCGAACAGGTTCCTGGCGTACATACCCGCTATGTGCATCGTTCCAAGAGAGTGGGCAAACCTGGTGTGCGTTGCTCCAGGGTACACCATCGTTGCCCCTGCAAGCTGAGACAGGAATCTCAACCTCTGAACAACCTTCGTATCGGCTACAAGTATTTCCAGAGGATACAGATATATCTCCGAATGTACAGGATCCCTTGAAACTTTCTTGAACACCTTCACCACCACCTTTCAACTAAAATTGTATCACTCGAAGATGTGGTAAAATTATTAAAAAAGAAAAGGAGACTACGGAGGATGAAAAAGTGGGAACTTTCACACCCTGATGAACACGCTGTGAAAAGAATTTCACAGCATTTTGGTCTCAGTGAAATAGCCGCAAGGGTTCTGGTGAACCGTGGCATTGACACAGAAGAGGCTGCAAGATCTTTTCTGTTCACAGATGAAGCCTGCCAGCATGACCCTTTCCTCTTCAAGGACATGGGGAAAGCCGTTGAAACCCTCCTTCAAGTTCGCTCTGAAGGTCAACTCGTTCTGATCCATGGTGATTACGATGTGGACGGAATAACATCGGCTGTCGTGCTGAAGGAGTTTCTCGAAGAGAACGGCTGGAAGGTGGACGTCTACATCCCCCATCGAATCGAAGAAGGCTACGGCGTTCAGAAGGAAAACGTTCTTTCCTTCAAGGAGATGGGAGTCTCCTGTCTTGTGACGGTCGATTGTGGAATCACGGCCGTTGAGTCCATAGATCTGGCAAAAAGACTCGGTATGAAAGTGATCGTGACCGATCACCATGAAGTGAATGGAGACATTCCACCCGCCGATGCCGTTGTGAACCCAAAGGTGCCAGAAGAAGACTATCCCTTCAGGGACCTTGCGGGTGTTGGGGTAACCTACAAACTTGTACAGGCTCTCGCCCAGGTGTTGAAATATCCCGATGTCGAAAAGTACCTGGAACTGGTAGCCCTCGGAACAGTCGCCGATATGGTGTCCCTTCTAGATGAGAACAGGTATTTCGTGAAAAAGGGTATAGAACTCCTCATGAAAACAGAACGTCTGGGATTGAAAAAACTCCTGGAGAAACTTGGACTGAAAAGGCTCACCTCACACGATATCAGCTACAAAATAGCTCCCCGCCTCAACGCAGCGGGCCGTATGGGAAGTGCAACGGATGCTTTTATGTTGCTGACGATGAAAGATCCTACCAGAGCCGAAAGCGTTGTGGAGAGATTGATGGAGTTGAACAACGAACGCCGGAGAATCGAAAGGCAGATATACAAAGAGGCAGTCGAGAAAATCGAGGCGAACGATCTGTGGAAAGATCCCATTATAGTGGTTGCCGGAGAAAACTGGCATGTGGGAGTTATAGGTATCGTGGCAGCAAAACTTGCCAACAGATACGAAAAGCCTGTGGCGGTTGTCTCTCTCAACGACGGGTACGCCAAGGGCTCCATAAGAAGTTACAACGGCTACGACATAATGAACGCCTTCTCCGGTGACGTTCTGGAGATATTCGATGAAATAGGAGGACATTCCTCTGCTGCGGGATTCTCCCTCCGAAAAGAGCATCTGGAATCTTTCAAAGAGTACATAAAGAATATCGCCCTTGAGATGAAAGACGAGAAAGTGCTGGTGGATGCCGAAGTGAGCCTCAACGACATCGATGAAAGGTTCATCGAGGACATTCAGCTTCTCATGCCGTTTGGTCAGGGAAACCCCGAGCCTGTACTCCTGTTCAGCGACCTGCTCATAGAGAAGATACACTTCTTCGGAGAAGACAACAGCAACGTCTTTCTCCACCTGAAGGATGGAGAAAGGAAACTGGAAGTGATCGGGTACAACTTCAAGAATCTGTCGAACTCGTTTTCCGCCCTTCCTGTTGCTCCAACAAGGGGTAGCGTCGTCGTCAACCTGAGACCCATGGGAGACAGCCTGTCTTATTACCTTGTTTCTCTGGATGTGAAACCGGTCTTTCGCGTGAAGAGCAAAGAAGTGAGTTCTCTTCTGAGAAAAGCAAAAGAGGAAAAAATTCTGATCAGAATCCCGTACCCTTCCAAGACGAAGTTTCTGCTTTCGGTGAAGGAAGAAACCGGGGGAAGACTCGGCATCATTTCCCTGACGAACGCTTCAGCACAGAACGTCTCAGGTTGTCTGGCAAGATACAGTTCATCAAATGCATCAGGATATGTGAACTCTGTTTTCACCAGGGGGCTGGAAAACGACATCGTTGTTTTCACTCTTGTGGGTTTTCTGAAACATCTTCCTTTGAACGACTTTGATGTGTTCATCGTGAACGAATTTCAGGATTTTGTATCCCACAACAGCAACAGTCAGGTTCAGGAATTTCTGAACCTTCTGGAAAGACACCCCGGAAAATTTCTCTTCGTCTCCTCGATGAAAAATCCAGCCTTGGAAGACTTTTTGAGAAACGGTGAATACGAAGTTGTGGATCTCAAAACAAATGAACTTGAAGAGTTTCTGTTTTCAGACCAGAGAGGACGATTTGACCTTGAAACGCTCACAGGTTCCAGCGGTTTTTCGATAGTGGTTTCCGAAAAAAGGTTGATTCCAGACATCTACAAAAAACTCGGTAAGAAAGCGGTCGTTTACTACGCAGGCATGGATCTGGAGAAAAAATTGAAAGTGGTGGGATTGATAGAAAGCGGATCTGCCCGGAGGGCAATTTTCACGAGTAACACTGATGGTCTGCCCACCCATATCAAGGCTGATATCATTTTCTACGATTTTCCATTCAGCATCTACGAGATCGTGGACCTTCTGAGAAGAAGAACCGTCATCAATCTGTGCTATTCATCTCAGGACATGGAAAAGCGCCGGGCTGAACTGGAAAGGTTGTTCCCCAGTCCAGATAAACTGGAAGAGATAGCCCGTGCAACTGAAAGAACGAAAGACAGGACAGAACTGGAAGAGATCCTCGAAAATGACTACGGAATAAAAGGAAATGTCTTGAAGGATTTGTACGTGGACCTGATAGAGGAGTTGCGTTCCGGGAAAACCCCATGGAGAGTTCTTGAGGGCGATCTTGAAAAGAGTGTTTTCGAAGATACAGCCTTCGTCCTCACAGAAGACCTGAAAAATCTGTACTCCTTCTTCAGGGACAGGGTGATAAGGTGATCGTTGCGATAGATTACGGCGAGAGAAAATGCGGTGTGGCCTTTGGAAAAATTCTCCCACAAGACAGCGTGGTCGTACCCACTAAGGAACTCAAAAAGTTCGTGGAGAGGCTGAATCCTGATAAAATAGTTTTCGGAATGCCTCTTTCGATGAGTGGTCGATACTCACAGCAAACGTTCAAAACAGTCGAAACTGCCCTGTCTTTTTCGAAAAAGTACGAGACCTATCTGTGTGATGAAAGACTCACAACGAGAATTGCAAGCAGGTTATCGAAAAGAGACGATGTGGTGAGTGCAGCTCTTATATTTCAGTCTTTTGTTGAAAATCCAGCAGGATGTACGAAGGTCGAAGACAGAAGAAAGAAAGTCAATCTTTCACTGGAGAGCGTTTCAGACAAAAAGGTTCTTCTGTACGAGTTTCCTGACCCTTCTTTGAAATTGGATTCGAAAGAAACCGATGTGGTAACGAAGGACCCTGTTCTTGCCTATTTTTTCTACAAGAAAGGATACTTCGTTGAAAGAAACGTTCCCGAGAAAAAGTACGATCTGATCGTCTCAGGAAAAGAGTGTGAAGAGCTGAAAAAATATTTATCGGAAAAAGGAAAACTGGTGTGCCTGTAGCTCAACGGATAGAGCGCTGGACTCCGGATCCAGAGGTTGCGGGTTCGAGTCCCGCCAGGCACACCAGATTTTTTTTAGGAACATCCCACCTGAAGAAAGAACAATCAAAACGAGGAGGTTTTCGATATGCCAAAGGGAGACATCGGCATAGACCTGGGAACAGCATCCATCATCGTTTACAAAAGAGGTGAAGGAATCGTTTTGCACGAACCCTCCGTTGTGGCGATATCGGAGAAGACAGGGGAGATCGTCGCCATCGGTGAGGAAGCGAAGAAGATGCTCGGAAAGACCCCCGAGGGGTTGAAGGCCATCCGGCCGATGAAAGACGGTGTGATAGCAGACTATAAAACCATAGAAGCGATCATTCGAAGTTTTCTAAAGCGCATAGTCGGAAGGTTCAGTTTCATGAAGCCTTCTCTCATCATAGGGGTTCCCACAAAGATCACCGAGGTCGAAAAAAGGGCGGTCTTTGAGGCGGGTCTCAACGCCGGGGCTCGAAGGGTGCACATCGTTTCCGAACCGATAGCAGCCGCAATAGGTGCAGGAATAGATGTCATGGCATCCGAAGGAAACATGGTGGTGGATATAGGTGGTGGAACCACGGATATAGCCGTGATCAGCCTTGGCGGCACGGTGGTTGGAGAATCGGTGAGAATGGCAGGGGATGCAATGGATGAAGCGATAGTAAAGTTCGTTCGAAAAAAATACGGCCTCGTCATAGGGGAGTCCACCGCCGAAGATATAAAGAAGAGAATCGGAAAGACACATCCTGCCTTTGAGAACTACGAAGTCGAGATAAAAGGACGTGATGTGGTAACGGGGCTTCCAAGAACAGATCGAGTGAACTCAGAGGACGTAAGAGAAGCCATCGAACCCATCGTCATGGCCCTTCTCACAAAAATCAAGAATGTCCTCGAAAGAACACCACCAGAACTTTCTGCCGACATCATAAACAACGGTATACACCTCACCGGAGGCGGAGCCCTCCTCAGAGGTTTCGACAGAACCATCTACGATGAAATCCACGTCAAGACAATCGTGGCCGAAGATCCGATCACGTGTGTTGCGAGGGGAACAGGTATTCTCCTGGAGGATGAAAAGTTGTTGAAAACGGTCTGTGAAACGTTTGCGAGGTGATCTTCGTGACGAGGGGCATCTACAACGCATCCATGGGCATGCTGATCGATATGGCAAAACTGGACAGAATAGCCAACGATCTAGCAAACGTCGACACGGCTGGCTACAAACAAGACAGAGAAGCCTTCAGGGCCTACCTGAGAAGAGAAATCTTCAGACAGGAGCCAGATCCTATAGAAAAGAGGGTAGAAAAGGTTCCGATAGGTCCCCTCGAGTACTCCGTTGTGCTGGACGAGGTGAGAAGTGATCTCTCTCAGGGACCTCTCGAAGAAACAAAGGTCCCGTATCACCTCGCCATAGACGGTGAGGGGTTTTTCAGGATAGAATTCAACGGCCAGGAGTACTTCACCAGAAATGGAGAGTTCGAGGTGGGACGCGATGGATACATCGTTACAAACTACGGAGGATACCTCCTGGATGAAAACGGTGAAAGAATAGAGTACTTCGATGGCTTCACGGTGGACGGAGAAGGTTATGTGAGAGACGAGAACGGAAACGTGATAACAAGAATCGGTGTGTACACCGTGGAGAACCTTCAGAAGTTCGGAAACACCCTCTTCACCGGAGAAAATCCATCCTTTGCAGAAAATTTTAGGATTCTTCAGGGCTATGTAGAAAAATCAAATGTGAACGCCCTGAAGGCGATGGTGGACATGATCTCTGCAATGAGACACTACGAACTCTCTCAAAGAGCGGTCCTTGTCAACGATGAACTGAACGGAAAACTCATCAACTCCCTGGCTACTCTGAAGTGATCTGGAGGTGTCTGAGTATGATGATATCACTTTACTCTGCCGCAACAGGAATGTCCGCACAGCAATTCAAACTCGATACCATAGCGAACAACCTCGCCAACGTGGACACCACAGGGTACAAAAAGGTGAGGGCAGAATTCCAGGATCTCCTCTATCAGTACGTGAAGAACGCTGGAACTCCAACGGCCGCCACTTCCACCCTTCCAACGGGGCTGTACGTTGGACACGGTGTGAGAACGGCGGCAACAACACGGATATTCACCCTTGGAAACTTCGAGCAGACTGGCAACGCCCTCGACCTGGCGATAGCCGGAGACGGCTTCTTCCAGATTCAACTTCAGGATGGCAGAATTGCCTACACAAGAGACGGAAGCTTCAAAGTGGACAGTGAAGGAAGAATAGTCACCTCGAACGGTCTCCTTCTGGTACCCGAGATAACCATTCCAGAAAACGCCGTTTCGATAAACGTCTCTCCAGACGGCATCGTTTCGGCTGAACTTCAGGATGGTACCATACAGCAACTCGGAACGATCACGCTCGTGAGGTTTGTGAACCCATCCGGTCTGAAATCGATAGGAGACAACCTCTACATCGCAACACCCGCATCCGGAGATCCGATAGAGGGTGTCCCGGGTCAGGACGGCTTTGGAGCCATTAAACAGGGATTTCTGGAAAAATCCAACGTCGATGTCGTCAGGGAAATGGTGGACATGATCACCGCACAGAGAGCGTACGAGTTCAACTCGAGGGTCATACAGACAGCCGATGAGATGTTGAGAACAGCCACCAATGTGAAGAGATGATGAGTTATGAAAGTTTGTTTTCTAATACTGATGGTGCTTTTCTCCTCCTTCCTCTTCTCTGAAACCTTCACTCTGAAAGAAACACTCCTGGCCACGCCAGGAGTTCTTTCTCTGAACGACCTCACCTTTGAAAAGGTCGATACAGACAAAGACCTGATGGTCCTGCTTCCGGGTTTTGAATACTTCGTCTCCAAAAGTTTCCTGAAGATCAGATTTCCAGAGCACGAATTCACAGGAGCGGACCAGATAAAGATAACGGTAAAGGGTCCCGACGAAATCAGAAAAGTGGTGTACGAAGAAATCGAAAAGAAAATAGGAGTAAAAGACTTCGAAGCGTTTGTTGTGAAAACCTTCGGAAAGTTCCCACAGGACCTAGGTCTTTCCTCTGTTAGAGTCACCAGAATATCGAAGAACCTGATCAACGTTTTTCTGAAATTCACCGACGGTTCCTACGTGACCCTGAACGTTGTACTCAAAAAGGAAAGGAATGTGGTGGTCTTGAAAAGAAATATAAACGTGGGAGATGTGATAAAGGAAGACTTCGTGACCATGGAAGAAAGAGACATCTTTGAAATCAACGGCGAACCGTTCTACAGCCTCTTAGAAGTTGTGGGCATGGTGTCAAAAAGATACCTGAGATCCGGTACTGTTCTCACTAAGGATATGCTGGAAGATCCCCCCGATGTGGTAAAAGGGCAGATCGTTCCGGCGTACGTGGATCTTGGTAGCATAAAGGTCTCCACCTTCGTGGAGGTACTGGAAAACGGACACCTTGGAGAGACGGTGAAGGCCATGAACATCGAAAGTAGAAAATACGTTTTCGGAAGAGTTGAGAAAGGACCCGTTTTGAGAATACTGGGGGTGACGGAATGAAGAAGGCGTGGTGTCTGCTGTTACTCTTTCTAGCGGCAGCGATCTTTCCCTTCTCCATGTGGAACTCCTCGGGAGAGTCGGAATACAAAAATCTCCTTTCCATCCGAAAGGCTTCGAAAGTTGGAGACATAGTCACCATAGTGATTCGGGAAAACAACAGTCTGTCCTCAGAAAGGGAAAGCCTTGAAATACAGAAGACCCTCCTGGGCATCCTTGGAAACGTGGTGAGTGCAGCCGCCAACTTCAACCTCAGCAACTTCATACCAATAAACAACAACCCTTCACCACAGACAACACGGGGAGGAGAGATGAAATCTTCGGTGGTGGCAAAGGTTTCAGCCGTGGTCGTCAATGTCGATCCCTATGGAAATCTGGTGGTGGAAGGAAGAAAGACGATAAAGGTGGACAAAGACTACCAGGAGATCATCATAAAGGGAAAGGTGAGGCCGGACGACATAGAAATAGGAAACGAGGTGGATTCTTCCAAACTGGCAGACTCGGAAATATGGGTGAACGGAAAGCTGGTTTTCAGTGAGGAACCCGGCAAGGAAAGCTTCTTCGACAAAGTACTTTCATTCCTTGCAGAACTGTTCACGTGAGGTGATGAAAAGTGAGAAAAACCCTTTTTCTCATTCTTCTTTTAGTGATTCTCAGTTCTCTCTTTTCGATCACCACGAGAATAAAGGACATTGCGTTTTTCAGGGGAGCGCGTGACAACCAACTCTTTGGAATCGGCCTTGTCGTTGGACTCAACGGAACGGGAGATTCCGGAAACGTGAATTCTCCGCTCCTTCTTGAGATGATGAAAAAGTTCGGTGTCCAGGTTCCAGAAGAAGATCTGAGATCGAAAAACACCGCCCTTGTGATGGTTCTTGCAGACATTCCTCCCTTCGCAAAGGAAGGTATGAGGATAGACTGTGTGGTCGCCTCCATAGCCGATGCAAAATCTCTCGCCGGGGGATACCTCATACAGACACCGCTTTATGGAGCAGATGGAAAGGTCTACGCCGTGGCTCAAGGCTCTGTTACTCTCGGTGGTGAGGATGTGAAACTTTCAGCAAGTCTTCAGAAGAGATACAAGGTCGTTGGTTATCTCCCAGAAGGTGCCATAGTGGAAAGAGATATCCCTTCAGACATGCTCGAAGGAGACAGCGTGACAATACTTCTGAGAAATCCGGATATCACCACGGCGGCAAGAGTGGCAAGAGCGATAAACGAAAAGTTCGAGATGGATCTTGCAAAAGCCGTGGATCCTTCGGCGATCAAACTCACCGTTCCAGTTGCCTTCCAGGATGATCTCATCACCTTTCTCTCACTCGTTGAAGAGATAGAGGTGCAGCCAGATCTTCCCGCAAAGATAGTGGTCAACGAAAGGACCGGCACCGTCCTCTTCGGAGGGGGCGTGAAACTCTCAGACTTTGTGATCACGTACGGAAACTTCACGGTAAGTGTGTCAGCCGGAAAGATAGGTGACAAAGATGCAACCGTGGCCAACCTGGTCAACGCACTGAAAGCGGCGGGTGCCACCCCTCAGGACATCATCGCCATTCTTCAGGTGCTCCACAGATCTGGCTACATACTCGGTGAACTCATCATCATGTGAGGTGAAAGAATGTACGTTCTTGGAGTTTCTACCAGTATAAAGAATCTGAGGGATGCCAGTGTGGAATTTGTGAGTGAGTTGTTTTATAAACTGTTCAAAGAAATGTACGACTCCATTCCAAAGTACGATCTGATCCCTGAAACAAGCGCAGAGAAGTGGTTCAAAGAGATGCTCCTACACGAATACGCAGAGCAGGCCGCAAAACAGAGCCCGCTTACGGAAATGGTGATGAAGAGTCTTGGTGGAAAAACATTCTCCAGTCTTCCTCAAAGAGAATAGGCCTCTCTACGTGTAAGCAATCGAATCAAAAATGGTATACCCCGTCTGAATATCAACCTCGGAGACGTGTACGCAGCATAATAGGCTTTTATAAAAAGTCTTTTCAACTCCTTCGATGAGAAATTTGGGTGCTTGAACACCAGATGGGTCCCATCGAATTTTCTCCAGTCTTTTTCCACGATCAGATGTTTCAGTTTTTCAAAGAGTGCTGTTCCAGGATATGGCGTGAGAATTGAGAACTGTACGATGGACGCTTTCAGTTTCCTGGCAAATTTCACCGTTTTCTCTATGGTCTTTTTCGTGTCTTTCAACGCTCCAATCACAAAACTTGCAAACACGTCTATCCTGTATTTCTTCAAGAGTTTCACCACATCGAAGGCTATACCGGATTTCAGATTCTTCCCATACTCCTCCAGCACCTCGTCGTCTGCACTCTCAAAGCCTATGAACAGCATTTTACAGCCTGCTTTCGACATCGCCTCCACCATATCTTCATGTCCAAGGAGTTCATCTGCTCTCGAAAACGCCCACCATCTGAAACGAAGGTCTTTTCTCAGCATCTCTTCGCATAGATTCACAACCCTCTTTGGATTTATCGTGAAATTGTCATCGAAGAAGATCACAGAACCATATCCCATCTTCTTCAAAATCTTCAGCTCATCGATCACGTTTTCAACGCTTCTCCATCTGATTCTTCTTCCCATGAACTGAGAGGCGCTGCAGAACTCACAGTTGAAAGGACAACCTCTTGAGGTGATCAGGCTCGTTGCCCTCTCACCTGCGAATTTCGTCCTGTAAAGATACACTTTTTCTCTGTCAGGGAAGGGTAAGTCATCCAGATTCTCTATGAACTGAGAAGGAAACACAAAGATATCTCCATCTCTCACGTAAGCGACACCGGGTATTTGAGGGTGTTTTTCTTTGTTTGCGATACTTTCTACAAGATCTGAAAAAGCCCTCTCTCCCTCTCCGAGTACAACATAATCGCACAGGCCTTGCCGAAGGATCGTTTCGTAAAAAGCCGTTGCATGAGGCCCTCCCATCACCACCGTAGTACCACAGGCTTTTGCCTTCTTTGCGATCTTTTCTGCTACAGGAAATCGCACTGTGTCAACGGATATTCCCACCACATCGTACTCACCAAAATCGAAATTCTTCCAGTCGAATCTCTCCACGTTCATGTCCACAAAGTTCACACTGTATTCCTTTTCCCTGAGAGAAGAGCAGATGTACATGAGGCCAAGGGGAGGGTAAACAGCTCCGAGTCTGTAATAGTACCCTCCACTGTAAGGGTTTATGAGCAAAATTCTCATACAACCACCCCCAGGGCTATTCTATTACAAAAAAGGAGGGGCTTCAGCCCCTCCTTCTGGTTTTTCCCCTCTATCATCTCATGGGAATCGGAGTCCACTTTCCAAAGCTTCCCTGCGGGTTTATATGTCCCGTAAGAGAACCGTACATGGTGATGAACCACAGAAGAAGCGTCAGAGCAAGAAGAACGATACCAAGGAATCTTATAACTTTGTTTTCCCTGAGTTTCCAGACTACAGGACTCAGAACACCGACAAGACCTGCCGCGATGAATCCGAGTCCAGAGGTGGCAGGATGTCTTGTCATTCCGTATCCTATTATGGAGCCACCGACTATGATAGCGTATATTCCCGCAAACAAAGCAAAGATCGTCGTGGGCATGAGGTCCCATCCCTTTGCAACGGCTATGGCTGCCGCCAGAAAGACAAATCCGTACAGAAGGAACGGTTCACCGAAGGCAATGTTGTGACTTCCGGGAAGTGGCCAAGTCAGAACCATGTGAAGCCCTGTAGCGATCGCCAGAAGACCAACCGCTGCAAAAGCCGGAGCAAAGGGTTTCGCCTTCTCGGAATCGTTCAAACCCTTGAGAACAAACGCGATGAGAACACCGAGCCCGGCAACCACGTCTGCCATGAACACGGTCAGGTAATCAACGAACATACCCACACCTCCTCATGAAAAGATTTTGACACTGAAGATTCCCTCCACAAAGTCCTTCAACCAGGGATTTTCCTTCATCACTTTCTTCACAAGGGATCTCAGATTTTCTTCACACTCTTTCAGAATCTCCTTTTCTTTCATGAACGACATCAATCCGTTCCAGTCACGGTTTTCAAACATCTCCCTGGCTTTTGGAAACTTCTCCATCGCCGTCACCAGCGGAAAGGAAGCAACACCGTTTTTGAGATCGAGGAGGCCGTCTTTTCCGATCTTTTCTGTTTCCGCAAAATCCATGATGTCGTCGAACATCTGATAGATGGTCCCGATGGTAACACCGAGTTTGTAGAGTTCTTCTCCTGATTCTCCTTTCAGCAACGCAGGAAGCTGGAGTGCAAGGCCAAAAAGTGCACCGCTTTTTCCCTCGACTATGCGGAAGTACTCTTCTTTTGTGATCGGTGTGTGTCTCTTCAGTTGCTCGAGCAATTCCCCTTCCGACATCTTTCTGATCACGTTCAAAAACGACCTTCTCAGTGTGTCGTTTTCCAGTTCTTCAACCGTCTGGAACGCACTGACGAGGACCAGATCCCCCGCCGCCACCGCCGCCCTGTCACCGTACAGGGAGTTTATCGTCTCTTTTCCCCTCCTAAAGCGAGCACCATCGATCACATCGTCGTGAAGGAGTGATGCCAGGTGAACAAGTTCCAGTGCGGCAAGGGACGATATCGCATCTTCGTCGATCTCCACTCCACTGTTTTTGAAAGAAAGTATCGAAAGTCTCACCCTCAGCATCTTTCCAAAGAGCGGAAGGTCCCTCATTATTTGCTCTGGAAAAAACTCAGAAAGAATCTGTACAATGCGTTCTCTGACCCTTTCTAGTTCACAGGAGTTTTGGTTCAGGCTGTTTTCCATCATCCGCTTTGAACACCTCCGGGTAGTTGTCCACAAAACCGTTCTGCTGCATCTCTATCTCGAGGGATCTCTTGAGTTCGAGAAGATCCTGCCTGAGTCTTTCTATCTTTGAGATGACCTCTTCTATGAACCTTATGCTGTTGGTCACAACGTTTATGTTCTGATGGCCACAGTGTGGACACGTCGTGACGATTATGGAATGCAGTTTCTGCCTTGGCTCTATCTGATAACTGTTTCCGCAGGTGGTGCAGAGAACAGTTCCTTCAGTTTCCACGCAGGGAAGTTTCTTCCTGTCTATCCTCACATACATAAAACCACCTCACCCGAATTTGTATAGTATCCCGTAGTTCCCCCTCGGATACTCCCATTCTATATTCCCAAATGGGCAGACCACCCTGCAGGTACCGCACTCAAGACACCCCTCGAACTTCACTTCCATTCCTTTTTCCGTCCACTCGTACACGTCCGCAGGGCAGCAACTTATACACGGCCGATCAGCACACTTTTTTGCGCAGACGCTTTCGTCTTTTATCTTCAAATGGGGATTTTCCTCGTCCGTTCTGTATCTGTTCAGGTAGAGTTTATCCTCGATCCTCACGACACATCACCTCACAGCCTTCCAGAATCTGAGAAGGTCCAGGGAGATCCCAAGCAGGCTCCTCCTGGAGAGAACCATATCAGCGATCTGCTTCTGAACATCCCATTTCGGCGTTCCATCGACCTGTAGGAATCTCTTCAAAGCATCGTTTGCAAGATCAGGATAGACTTCAACGAACTGGTGATTTTTCTCCATTGTGGGCATGAGGTCCTTGTACTTTTCCAGATCCTTCAGTATGAAAGATTCCTTCAACCTGAGGTAGTAATTCTTCAGGGTCTTCTCGGAGAGATCACCCTTTTCAAAGGCCTCAAGGAGTGTTTCGGCAGCGAGTCTTCCCGATGTGATCGCGTGGTTCGACCCTTCACGGTGTATCGAGTTCACAAGCATCGCTGCGTCTCCACACACGAGTACCCTGTCTCCATACACCTTCGGCATGGCGTAGTATCCACCTTCAGGGATCAGATGTGCCAGGTACTCCATGGTGTTGTTTTTGTACTCTCCAAGCATGTCGGAGATGACGGGATGGTTCTTCAGATTTTCCAGGAGTTGATACGGCTTTATCTTCTTCTTTCTGAGGTCTTCGAGAAGGACACCACACCCCAGAGATACAGAAGACCTGTTGGCGTAGAGAAATCCCATTCCGAACATTCCCTCAGACCAGCTTCCAAGAAGTTCTATCGTTGCTCCATCGTTTCCTTCAACACCGAACATCCTGTTCACGACGTCTTCAGGAACACTGATCACTTCTTTCACGGCAACGGCCACCATGTGAGGTTTCAGGTCTTCTTTTCTGAGACCTGCCTTCATCGTGAGAATGGGGTTCACACCTTCAGCGATCACAACCGCCTTGCTGTGTATCTCTCCTTTAGGTCTTGAAGTCACAACACCCACTATCTCTCCTTTTTCGTTCCTGAGGAAATCCTCTACCTTGGTTTTCGGTATGATCAGAGCCCCCGCTTTCTCCACTTCCTGAGCGAACCATCTATCGAAATTTGCCCTCAAGACGGTGAAGGCGTTTGGCTTTTCTTTCCACTCAGCGTTTCTGTGACCGATTTTCACAACACCATCTTTTCCGAGGACCCATAGATTCTGTTCTATGACGTTTCTCTCCAGGGCCTTCGAACTGGAGACTCTCTCTAAGAAATCGGGCATTAACTCTTTCAATGGATGAACGTAAAGGACTCCTCCCATCACGTTCTTGGAGCCGGGATATTCTCCCTTTTCCACCACGGCAACCTTGAGCCCGTTTCTTGCAAGAACGTACGCACAGGAAAGGCCAGACGGTCCTGCCCCGATTACGACCACGTCGAATTCTATCTTCATCTTCTCACCCCGCTTCTGTTCAAAAGGTCTCTGAGCTTCGATGTGATCGCAGGAACTACCTTGTGAAGATCTCCAACTATACCTATGTCGGCTATGTCGAATATCGGTGCGTTTTCATCGATGTTGATGGCAACGATGATTTCAGACTCCTTTATTCCCACAACGTGCTGGATCGCACCAGAGATACCGCACGCAAAGTAGATGACTGGTCTTACGGTTTTTCCGGTCTGACCAACTTGGTACTCTGGAGAGATCCAGCCAGCCTTCACAGCAGCCCTGGATGCCCCTACCTCCCCTCCAAGAAGATCTGCAAGTTCCTTCAATTTCTTGAAGCCTTCCGGCCCTCCCACTCCCTTTCCACCGGCAACCACGACGGGAGCGTACTCGAGATTCACCTGAGTTTGAAGCGGTATCGTCTCCAGGATCTCGATCAACTTTTCATAGGTTCCAAGGTCGTATTCTTCCTCGATGATCTCTCCTGTTCTTTCGGGATCTGGAGGAAGCTCCCTCATCACTCCGGGCCTCACCGTTGCCATCTGGGGCCGGTGATCTGGACACATGATGGTCGCCATGAGGTTCCCACCGAAGGTGGGTCTCGTCATGGCGAGGAGCTTTTTATCGGGTATTATATCGAGTCCTGTACAGTCGGCAGTCAGTCCGGTCTCCAGCTCGGTTGCCACCATTCCGGCAAGTTCTCTTCCCTCAAGAGTTGCACCTATCAGGAATATCTCGGGCTTGTACTTTCTCACCATGTCCACGAGGGCTCTCTTGTAGAGATAGTTCACGTACGTGTTGAACTCTCTGTTCTTCACGTAGAGAACTTTGTCTGCTCCCCGATGTATTGTCTCTTTTGCTACATTTTCCAGTCCCTCTCCAAGTAGAACTCCCCACACTTCCGAGTTCTCCAGTTTTGAGGCAAGCTCTCTTGCCTTTCCAATGAGCTCCCAGGAGACAGGATGAGCTCTACCGTCGTGGTGTTCGATCAGAACGAAAATCAGCTTCTTCTCACTCATTTTTCTCACCTTCCAGAATGGGTCTCAAAGCCTCCACAAGACGAACAGCCCCGAACTTCTTCAGAGCCTCTATGAGTTTTTCCGCTGCCACCTCAGGATCTTCGTTCTTCGATATGATATCCCCACCCTTTCTTGCAGGAGGGATGTTCGTACTCACAACTCTTGTGGGAGATCCGAAAAAACCACATTTTTTGGGATCGAGTCCCAGATCTTTGTGGGTCCAAACGATGGGTTCGTACCTGATCGCTCTGATGAGATTCGGAAGATCCGCGTACCTTGGTTTGTTCAGCTCGTCCGTTATTGTGAGAACTGCTGGCATTTTCAAGCGAATCTTTTCAAAACCGCGGTCCAGTCTTCTGACAATCACCATCTCTCTTTTCTCTGGATCGAGTTCTTCTATTCGAACAACGTAGGCACCAAGGGTGTATCCAAACCTCGTGGCAAGACCAGGGCCAACTTGCCCAGTATCACCATCCACCGCCTGTTTTCCCGTCAAAATGAGATCTATCTTTCCTATCTTTTCCTCTATCTTCTTTATTCCCCAGTAGAGGGTGTAGGTTGTAGCGAGCGTGTCTGCTCCTGCGAACGCTCTGTCACTCAAATGAACCGCCTCATCCAGACCAAAGGCAATGGCATCTTTCAGAGCTTCCTTTGCCTGCGGTGGCCCCATCGTTATCACGTAGACCGTTGCTCCAAATCTTTCTTTCAATTGCGAAGCAAATTCAAGAGCCCTTTCGTCGTCCGGGTTAATTATGGAGGGCACTCCTTCCCTCACGAGGTTGTTCGTCTTTCTGTCGATCCTGACGTTCGTTGTGTCGGGAACCTGTTTGATACAGACAACTACGTTCATCTTTCCCGCCTCCTCAGGTACCTTCTCCAGACATCAAAACCAACATAAAGAAGGATCAAAAATGCTAAAGGAAACTCAACAACGAGTCTCAGAGTTTTCACGGTATCATCCTCCTCTCAGAGGAAGAAGAACGAATATGAGAAGACTCCACAGAGCGTGAGAAAAAGCGGGTGTACTCACTTTTCCAGTGACCACGTATAGAAACGAAAGAATCAATCCAAGAACAAACGCTCCAACTATAAGAGCAATATTTCCGGTGAAAACGTGAACTATACTGTATAGAATTGAAGAAATCAAAACAGCAGGCAAAACGTCCATCTTTTGAAGGAGAAACTCCGCTATGAAACCTCGCCATATGATCTCCTCAAAGAAGGCAATGAACAGAAGAAGGATCGTCACTTTCACAACACTCTGTCCTGTCGAGAGTTCGTAGACGCTGACAACATCGTTGTGAAAAGCCGGAATCAAAAGTGAGATCAAATAACCAATCACGAAGACAAGGTATGCGATCAGGGCAGAGTAGATTATCAATGGTGGCTCGTACCGGTTGGGCACCACGTTTCTCTTTCCGCCAAGAAGAATCACAACAAGGGAGAAAACCAACGTTGTCAAAAACATCCTCCACCAGAAATCTAGAACATCCGTCTGGAAAACAACGTACCATCCTGCAAAAAGCCCTGTCAAAACAAGAAAGAAACCAGGAAGCGGTATTCTTCTCATTTCTCTCACCCCACGAGTCCCAGAATCATGGAAACAAAGAGTATCATCTCTGCCAGTGCACTCATTTTGTCGACACCGGCGATTTTTCTGGCACTCTTTTTTCCGGTGGATTTCTGAAACAACTGTCTTATTACACCGATGTACAGGGAAAGAGCCACCAGACTGACAAGAGCAATGGGTTTTAGAACGTTCGTGATGACCAGGATAAAGATGAAAACGTATATGATTCCGACCAGAACAGCATAAAGATAAGAAGATGCAAGATCACTGATAAGAATGGGAAGCGTTTTGATACCGCTTCTTCTGTCATATTCGGAATCTCTGATTTCGTTTGCAAGAAGTATCAGATCGGTGGCAATCCCCACCGGAATGGAGATCAGAAACGCTTCAACTGAGAACCTTCCAGTTTGAACGTAGTACGCCCCAAGAACCATCAGAGGTCCCATGAGGATGAACACAAGGAACATACCAAGAGCTCTGTATTTCAAATAGAAGGGATGGCCCGTGTAAGCATAACCAAGAACCAGCCCGACAAGTCCGATCCACAAAAGAGCAGGTCCAGACATCTTTATGAGAAAAATTCCCAGAATCACACTCGCAACGTAACACAGAACACTCAGAAGAAGTTCTTCTTTCAGGGTGATCTTTCCCGATACAAGAAGTCCACTCGAGCCAAGAGAATCTTTTGTATCAACACCTTTTTTGTAATCAAAATAGTCATTCGTGGTGTTGACACCAGCATGAAGCAAAACAGCAGCAATCAGTGATAGAATGTATCTGGTCAGGGAGAAATCTTCTGCCAACATGGCTCCAGTGGTGACAGGAAAGGTACTTGCAACGAAGGAAAAAGGCCTCATAGCTATAAGGTACTTCAACACTAATCCCTCCCGGAGGTGTTTCCAGTGTTTGGAAAGTGTCAGAAACATATTCGATACGCTCTCAGGCTCCTTATGAGACTGTCTCTGGAAAACAGGCCAATGTCTTCTTCAGAGCTCGCCGAAAAAGAGCACATCACCAGAAGTTTCACCCTGAAAGTCCTTCACTATCTCAAAAGATCCGGCCTTGTCTCTTCCATCAAAGGGAAAAACGGTGGTTTTGTGCTTGCAAGGTCTGCGGATGAGATTTCGTTTCTAGATATCATCAAGGCTTTTGAAAAAGACCTTGTTATTGTGGACTGCAGTGATCGATGTGAGAATTATAAGTACTGCAGGGCAAAGTACTTCTGGAGCTGGCTGTCAGATAATTTGAAGGAACTGTTTTCAAGTATCACGTTGAGAGATATCGCTTCAGGATCCTTCGCGTTTCAGTGCGAGAAGCTTCCTTAAATGCTCCTTTTCTTGCTCGATGATCTTCTTCACTGTTTTCTGTTCGTCGGAGTCCATAAGACCATCTTTGAGTTCGTAGTAGAGGATTATGCTGTCTTTTTCAACAGATATGGCGATCTCCAGAATCTCTTTCAGGGTAAGATCTTTTCTTTTCAGGATTTCATCAATGCTTGGAAAAATCTCGTAGAAGGCGTATCCTGAAAGGTAAGAATCCACTTCATCCCATAAATCCTGATCAGACATATTTCTGAAGATCTCCGCGTGAACCCTTTCCTGATCTGCAAGTTCAAGAAAAGTTCTCTTTATCTCTCCATCGAAATGTTCCGAAAGCTCCCTGTAAAACCTTTCACCTTCTTCTTCCAGTCTGATGGCCATCGTCAAAACGTCTTTTACCTTCATGGAATCACCTCATTGTTCTGATTTTCACAGACTGCATAGAATATTATACTACTTGAGTACAAATTTACAAAAAGAAGAAGGCGGGACGACCCCGCCTTCTTCACAAGGTGGTTTTCTGCGTCATTCTGCAGTTTCAACGGAGAAATCCCTGAAGGTCCATCCAAATTTTGCTTTCGTTGTGTTCGGATCACCGAACTCTGTCCCTATCTCCCAGACACAGAAGTACATCTCTTCGAAGTTTTCCACTCTTGTTGAGTGTTTCTCTATGATTTCTGCTGCTTTTTCTACAAAATCTTTCACATTGATCTTCACCTTTCCATCTTTCATAGGAGTTGTGAGCCTGAAGGCAAGATAATCCCAGCTCCACGGTGCAAAGTAGACGTCCCACTTTGTCTCCACTGGAGAGCCGTTTATCTCGATCGTTGTTGTGAATTCGTCTACTTTCTGCCCACCTGGCATCAAGATGTTGTTGTAGAACCATACCATGATCTCGACGTTTCCAGAGGAAACTGATGTCTGATCTGGCTTTCTTGTGATCCACGTTTCCATTGCGAGGTTGATCGGAAGGTTGTTTTCATACCAGATTGAATAATCAAGGGTTACGTAAAAGTCAGGGAGATTTTTTACCTTTACAGGAAGAACTTCTGTTCCGCTGTTGTGCGCCGCCCATGGTTTGTAGCCGTAGTATATTTCTGGATAGCCGTGAACCCAGCTGTCTGGGTTTTGAAGAACAACGTTGTAGATGTCTGCGTAGAACTGAACTTTTTCTCCATCGAACTTGAGCCATGTCTCTCCTTCGTAGGATTTGACGTTCCAGAAGTTGAGTTCCATGGTCACCGGAAAACCGTTGAACGTGATGTCTGTCGCACCAACGTCTGTGAGGACAACTTCAGATGAGAAGAAAAGAGCAGAAACCATCACTAAAAGAGAGACAATCCACCTCATTCTCTCACCTCCATATCGATTGAAAAGTCTTTGAACACCCATTCGAACCTGGCACTCTCTGTTTCTGGACTTCCAAACTCGGTACCGACCTCCCAGACGGTGAAATACAGCTCATCAAAATTTTTCACGCGGGTGAACCTTGAAAGATACTCCCATGCAATGTCGAGGAAATCTCTCACGTCGAATCTTACTCTTCCTTTTCTCACAGGATCTTTAAGCCGAAAAGCAAGATAATCCCAGTTCCATTCTGCATGCCAGAGCTCCCAGCTGCAGCGGGTTTTCTCACCGTTCAACTCGAACGAAATGGTGTATTCTCCTACTTTCTTTCCACCTGGTGTGAGTTCGTTAAAATAGAACCACACCATGATCTCTACATCTCCGATAGAAGCTTCCGTCTGGTATTTCTTTCTTGTGAGCCAAGTCTCCATGGCAAAGTTCAATGGAAGATGAGATTTATGATCTATCTCAAAGGAAAGGCCTACAGAAAACGATTTAATAGAAAACACAGGTACCGGGAGTTTTGTTCCCTCTGCCATGTGTTTTTCCCAGGGTTTGTATCCGTAGTAAAACTCAGGATAACCGAGAACGTATCTTTCCGGTTCTCTGGCAGAAAGATTCTCAATATCACCATTGAAGGTGAGCTTTTCTCCGTCGAACTTCAACGATACTGTTCCCCTGTACCTTTCTACGTTCCAAAGATTCAACTCCATGGACAACGGTGTATTGTTCCAGAAAAAATCCACTGTTCCTGGCCCGGTGAGTTCCACCACGTTTATCACCTCCAGGAAACAGTGTATTATGAAAATGTTTACATTCAAAAGGTAAAAAACAAAGATTATACGAGAAGAACACAGAATGTCCAGAAATATTACAAAAAATATGCCTTTTTCAACAAACTATGGCAGATATGGCATGAACGGTGCATTGATCACAATGGTAGGAAGGGTTCTGGATATATCCTGACTTCTGTTCCCTGGCCTGTCTCTTTTATGTCGATCGAGAAGAAATAAAAATCTCCTCCAACAGAAATCATCGGCCACTGAACAGCTGTTTCTGTTCCATCCTGGGTTGTACATTTCAAAGATAAGAAGTACGTATTTTCGACAAAGTTGGGTTTGTCACTGAGAATGAAGGGAACGTATTTCGTGTCTGGATATTCTGTTACATCCTTAATCTCTATCGATGTGACCGTTGCCGGTTTAAAAAAGCTGAGTACAAAGGCACAGAAAATATATCGTAATTTTTCATCTCCCACGATCTGATTAAAATCATCCGGTGGAATATAGATCATGGAAGAAGCACCTTCCAGAAAGCCTTGCGTCCATTCTTTGTATTCAACCGGGGAGCTCTCAGGAGTTGGTATATCAAGTGAAGTTATGCTTCCTATAGCTGCTTTAAGTTTTTCTATGAGACCGTTTGCTTTTTCTGTAAGAGTGTCAGTGGTTCCTTGAAAGATCCCAGCAGCACAGCTTACAAGCAAGAGCGCTGACAAAAAAACCAGACAAACCAGAAGACACATTTTCTTTCCCATAATCATCCCTCCCATACTTTATAAAGTAAAATTTTTAAATTCAGAGAATAAAAAGCTTCTTGAGGGAGCAGAATGTTAATCTGAGGGCGAACTTTTGAACTTCTCAGGAAGGAGTGGTTTTCATACAAGGAGGGTGATCGTAATCAGGCACGAGTGCTTTTAGCCTATACTACAAATTTTCGAAATTTGTCAACTTTATATAGAATATAGAGAAGAATTCGAGCTCGAGAAACACACTACACTCTTTCTAGTATGAATAAAGGCTCATGCAGAAAAAGACGTTCTCAACGAAGTGATGAAAAGAAAGCTCTAAGTGATCTCCAGTAGTGAGGCAAAGAAAACAACAACACTCACTGTTTAAGGAGCGCCGATTTTTCTTCAAAAGTTTAAAATATCGAGCGCACTTTCCTCTATTTATTGGATGGTGTATGAAAAACAAAAAAGGGCTACCATGTTGGTAGCCCTCAAGCATGTCAGAGGTCTGTTGTAGTCCTGGTAGCCCCACGGGGACGCCACTGATGTACGGTTTTTGGTATCATCGCAAATCCACGAAAACAACACGACCTGGAAACACTTTTACTTCTTTCACCAGTTGCTTGATAACATTTCGCAAGAGTTCCTCGTCTGCTGTGTTGTTAAGTTTTACTTTCAGTGATTCGTACAGCCTTTTTACTTCTTCAAACGAAGGCGGCTTGCTTGCTTCTTGTATCTTTTTTTGTATTTCTTCCTTTTCCTTCTTCAACCTTTCTGCCTCTTCCCTCAACGTTTCAAGATCTATTCCCGCCATAATAGCCTCTACCAGTCTTTTTTCCTTCCGTTCTATCTCCTCAAGTTGTTCCCTGAAATGTCTCTGTGCTTCTTCGTTTGCAAGCAATTGGATGCTGTAATACTCAACAAAATGCCGATAGACCTCTTCTATATCGAGTCCGTCAAGAAAGCGTTTGATGTACGTGATCACATAGGTTTCTACATATTGTTTTGAGATTTGAACGCTCTCTTCGTGCTCTCCATGTCTGCATCTGTACGTGGGCACTCGTGGATGAGAACAACCCTCCATGCGATTTCCGCACAAACCACAATAGATGACACCACTCAGAAGCCACGTGTGTTTCTTCACGTATATAGATGCTTTTTTCCTTGAAAGTCGCTCTTTTACTTTTTCGGCAAGTTGTCCTGTGATAATCGGTGGAATAACTCCTTCTGCCACGACTCCCGCTTCTGTTTTTACAAGTTTTCGCCGGGGTACGTTCCATGTATAGATGCCTAGGTACTTGGGATTGTGAACGATGTCGTAGATTGTCGACTCTTTCCATTGTCGAAAGGGAAACTCCTTGTTCATGATCTTCACAATGCTTCTGTAGGAATACCCGTCAGCAAACAGCTCGAAGATACGTTGCACCACAGGAACCGTTTCTGGATCGATCTCCAGTTTCTTCCTTTTTCTTTCGCCATCTCTCACCTCAACCACTTTGTACCCTAGGGGCGGTATTCCACCAAGCCAATACCCCTGCCTTGCTGCTTCCTTTGTCTTTCTCATTTGTTCTTCTTTCATATATTCGCGTTGAAACCAATTAATATCAGAGAGAATCCAGCGTAATAGCTTTCCTGAAGCGGATGTGGTGTCTATTCCCTCGAGGGCAGAGACAACGAGAACGCCTTTTTCTTCGAGCATCCTCGTGTATCTTCTGTCCTCAATGTCGTCTCGAAAGAACCTGTCGAACTTTTCTACAACTATCACGTCGTATGCTCCGTTTAGTGCTTTTGCGATCATCTTCTGAAACTCCTGCCGTTCCACCTTACCTCCAGAATCCCTTTCTTGATATACGTCTGCAACAATCCACCCATGACGTGCACAGTACTCTTTACATGCTTTGATCTGTGTCTCCAGTGACGAACTCGTCTGATGCTCCGTTGATACCCTCGCGTAAATGGCGACTTTTTTCACAGTATCACCCCTTATTGACTATAGCAAACCATCAAAATGAATTCGCAGAGTACAAACTTAATGAGGTGATTCTCATCAAGTGAACTCTTGATTTGTATTCCATCAAAACAATAGATTATGTGAGAAGTTAGAAATTCATAAAGTCACTCTAAAGTGATACAATATTCAAAAAGAAATCTTCTTACAGTCATAAAGAGGTTGAGAACGATGGGTAAAAGGATAATCCTCAAAGAGAATTGGGATATACTACCAAGTTTATTTAGGAATGGGGATGAATTAGAACTAAGAGGATACGTCGTAGGAAGGGAAAAAGAACTTAAGTTTTTGATTAACGATATTCTCCATAAAAACAGTGGAGCAATTCTCATCTGCGGTCACAGAGGTGTGGGGAAAACAGCGCTTGTTTATAAGGCTTTATCAGAGGCAATGAAGAGAGCAAGGAAGAAAAACAATGATATGATGATAATACCTGTTATAATGAACGCTGCTCAGTTGGAAGCAGAAAGTGATAAAGATACTATAAATCCCAGGAACATTATTGAGAATTTGATTCGAAGGCTTTATGCAGCTGTAAGTACTTTAATAGAAAACAAGAACAAAAAGAGCAATGGAGATAATGAGGATGGCAAAAACCTAGAAGAAATTAAAGAAGAAATAGAAAAACTCTATAAAAAAGCAGTTGCTAAGGAATTTAAACTTACGGAGGCTTTAACCGATGGATATAGAAAACTCGAGGAGGAAGAAGAGGAAGAGGGAAAAGAATTTCTATTCGATGACAGGTATATGATCTTTCTCACTTTCTGGACTATTGGACTTCTTCTAATTCTACTAAGTGATTCTACAGTCGGGAGACTTTTCGGTGCACTTTCTACTTTTCCCATTCCTTTCTATATATCTCTTGTTTGGAGAAAGCACCGAAAAAGAAAGCAAGCAAAAGAAAGATCTATCGAGACCAAAGAGTTGTACCAATATGATGATAAGATAAGCAACTTGGAATTTGATCTTGAAAAAATCCACCAAATTTTTTCAGAAAAGAAATGGAAATTGATCTATGTGATAGATGAACTGGACAAGCTCGAAACAGGACAAGTTTCGGAGTCTTTGAAATACTTCAAACACCTATTTACTCAATCAGATGCCCTGTTCATATTTATTGGTGGGGAAGAGTTATACAATTTGGGGACTAATACTAATCAAAGCTTCAGATCAAAAGAATATACATACTTTACAACCAAATACTATCTGTCCAGACCTTTATACAATGACTTGAGCAGCTTCATTGATGAGATAATAGAAAGAACTGAAAATTTAGAGAAAGATGATATAGAGATCTTCAAGAGAGCGGTGTGTTTTGACGCTCAAAATGATTTCTTCGATCTCAAGCGAGAGATAAGAAATAGAATCTCTTCATTTCAGGAGGATGGAAAACCAGTAATAGAAATAAGTGAATCAGAATTATCAGGTGAATATCTTCAAAAAGCAAGACTACACAAGTATATCACTGTATTGTTTGAAGGTAGATACATGTCTACAAAGTACTCAAATTGGAACGAAAACGAGGAATTAATGAGGTCAATCTTTCAGGAAGCTCATAAGATTATTAACTCGTTCAGTGATGCAGAATTTGAAGATCCAGAAGGAGAACAATTGACAGATAGTTTAATAAGAGATTTTCACCATTTCCTCTACAGATATGAAGCTTTGACAGTTCTCCCACAAGGTACTAAAAAGCTTAAAATAAAAGGGCAAGAGGTGACAATAAGAAAATACAAGTACGTTGGACAAATCTCTAAAGATCCACCTGACAAATTCGAAGACTATACAGAATACGAAAAGAGGTTTATAGAATCTCTTGAACAATGGGTAAACTACCTGCTCGCTTTGGTGAATGCTTTCAGAGTCGTTAATGGAGAAAAGAAAATAACAATAGAGGAGTTTTTCGAAAATCTTGATGAGGTTAGTATGCTCTTGAAAAAATGGGGATACAGTGCTGTCCAGGGTTTCGAAGCTCTTCTAAAAATAAAGGAAAATATTATCAACATCGAAAGGGAAAATATAGAACAATACACGCTTCAGATTACAAATAACATAAATGGATTGAAAAATCCTTCGTCGAAAATAATCATAAATATTGTTTCAAAGGCTGTTTTGGACCTATTTTCTCACCTAAATTTGGTACCAAATTCCAGTCCAAGTGCGGATCCGAATTTGTTCGCTGGTTCTGCAATGAAGATCAAACAGGAACTACCTGAATATCGATCATCTATTGTGATTCGCAAATCTGATTATTCTCGGCAAATCCTGTTCATCTCTAACAATGAGGATAAACTAAAGGAATTGAAAGAAACTTTGGAGAAAAATAGCCTAACTCATAGAGTGATCACTGTGGTTGAGAAAGACAACAACGAAGAAGAAATTGAAGGCTCGCACAGGATCATAACGGCTTCTCCAAAACAACTTGAATCGAGTCTTAAGAACTTGTATGAAAAGCTGAAAGAATTCTTCAGATAAATTCTTTTAACAGAGCATCAAGGCATAAAAGGGGCGTAATGCCCCTTTTTATTTTGTTTTGACTATATACAGGAGAAATTTTCTCATAATCGTTTCATAATCGTTATCTCCTCGAACGGACTTTAATATATGGAGGAGGTGATTTTGGTGATCAAAAAAACTGTGAAAGGAACAGACGGCAGGGAGTACTCTTTTGTAGCAAAGGAAGGAACGTTTGAGGAACTCTCAAAGCTCAACACAACCATCAGAGGACACATCCCGGGAACGGATTCACCTTTCTACAACGTTTTGGAAGGTGGAGAAGAAGGCCTCAGAACGTGGTTTATGGTGTTTCGTGTTGCAAACGGTGTTACCATTGACAGAGAAACGGAAGAAGAACTTGTTCGTCTCTTCTTGCCTCTTGTCAAACAGAAAAGAACTGACCGTTCTATATTGCTGTACGTTGAATGAAGCCGGGCACATGCCCGGCTTTTTCCAGAAGCAACCTTATTTTCAAAGTGAGTGATGTCATAATTTTTATATCCCATTACTGCGGAACATAGTAGTATTCACGATAAACCTGACGAATCAGGACGTTGGACTGTTTTAAAACTGGCTATAGTACTGTCGGTTATAAGTCAACATCCAATTTATAAATCCTTATCAGTTTATTTGCTCCTATTTTGATATCCTTCTTTGGATGACTTTTGAGCGGTAGAATGCGTTTTAGTTCTCTTGTTACCTTGCTAGCTAGATTTACCTTGTCTCCTGCTGCAATTATGTAAATCGTTTCGAAACCTTTTTTTTCTATTAATTCTTTTGCTCGTTTCAAATAAGCATGTGTTCCATACATTTCCCATGTTGTCTCACGAGCTACTAGTATCACAGCTACTCTAGATATTTTTCCTAAAAACTGTAGACGAACTTCTTCTCCACGTTCTTTGGTTGCTATTTCGTAGAGGAATTTCAGTAAATTTTCATATTCGTCTGAAACGTGGTTCACGGTCTCATAAGTAATGATGTTTCCCAAAGATCTAATCTCAGGTAAAAATATAGTGAAAAATAAACCACTTTTTCTGATCTGATAATACTTATTGATATATTCCCTGTACGTTGGATTTTTGTTTTCTTTACGTACTATTTCATTTTCCAAATCATCCACCACTTTTTGTATCTTCACCGTTTTGCTCAGCTCCCTTGAAGAAAAATCGATGACACTGTCTTTCTGAACTTCTTCCAAATAATCTTGAACTCTTCCCAAAAGAAGATCTTTACAGTATGTTTTTAGAATTTTTTTGACATTTTCAGAAGGTTTGTTTTGCTGAGGAATACGTAGAATCAAAGTGTCGTTTATAACATCCAAATCTGGTTCGGCACCATTTATAACCTCAATCTTGACCTTATTGTAAGTTCCAACAAAAGCTTCTTTCCTAATTTCTTTCATTGCTTTTTGAAGAGATTTTTCAAAAAAGAACTTGTTTGTACCTTGGGAGGTTGGGAAAAGTTTGATGAGCAAGTTCGAAATAAAAAAAAGAATCTCCTCCAAATTTCTTGATATTAGGCCAGATGCCAAGCTAACCAAAACAGAAAATAATATATACCATATCATTTACAAACACCTCTCACAGATTATTTTAAGTTTTCCTCCATGAAATTTGATCCCTCCTATCTCTGCAAAAGTAATTCTTCGATTGCATACACTACATTTATATTCGGAATCTTTGGGATTTTCTATCCCCATTTTTTCTCTAATCAGTTTTTCCAAATCAGTATCGAAAATGATCTTAATAACGTCTTCCCTTCTCCTCAAATTAATCCCTCCTTCTCGCCTCTATTATATTTCATTTCATATTTGACATTCCGGCACAATATATGGTATCTTTACATCTGTAGATACTATATATAGGGGGTGTGTATCATACAGGGCTACTGGTATGGGGTTATAACTCTTGCCGTTGTGGGTACCATCCTTCTTTCTGCCTGCTCTTACAAGCTTCCTGGAACCCTGTCTGATTTCTCCCTTGTTGTTCGTCCAGAGTCTTTCACTCCTTCTTCAACTGTCACCTTTTTTGTCCTGATAGACACAGAAGAAGGCGTTTCTTCCCCAGAAGGCTACATAGCTTCTGATGGGCAGATAACTCCCCTTTCTTTCTCTGGAAAACTCGGAAAGGGAGAGATAGTTGCAGGAAAAGAGGTCTACATAGTCGTAACATGCACGGTTGCAGGAACAAAAAAGACAAAAAGCGTTGTGATACGTGGTGAATAAACTCATTCCCTTCCTTCTTATCATCTCCACGTGCGTTTTCTCTGTGGATTTAATGAGCATCTGGCTTGACTGGGACGGGCAAAACGTTACAGGAACCGTTGACTTCATGATAGACAGGTTCTATGTCTCAGTGGGAGACGTTAATTTGAACGTGGGGACAGTCTCGGCAGGTGGCACAGGAATACTGGCGAGGGTAGGGACCGTCTCTTTAATGAAGGCTTACGACTTCGAAACGGATATAACAGGCTTTGTCATCAACACAGGCTCTTTCCAGTTCGGCGGTTACTTCGATTCACAGCAGGGATATGCGTTTGGCTTTCAACTTGGTGCAAGCATGGACATAACAGAAGAACCAAGTGTGTTTTTTCCAATGGAAGAGGAAGAAGAAGCTCCCCCTCAATCTACCCTCCTGAATACATCCGCTTCCCTTGGGATTCGTGAAACAGATGAAGGTGTTGAATTTTCCCGCTCGATCTACATCGGGATAGATCAGGGAGATTTCGGAGTAAAGCTCAGAACAACTGATACCTTCTCACAGATGCAACTTGCTTTCTACGACATGGGGCTTGGGCTTTCCCTCACGTTCAACAGTATTCAGGTCGAATGGAAATTGCTTGACTGGTTGAGCGTTAAGGGGGGTTTTTCCTTCTCAGTGGGTTCTGAGATATCCCTGGGATTTTCAGGTGGGTTTTCGGGCAATCTGAAAGGCGTGAGATTTTCTTGTGATTTCAAGGAAGAAGACTACACAGTACGGCTCAGCGGGTACGGCGCCAGTGTTTCTATCACTCAGAAGGAGGTGAAAACGTCCTATAATGGTGAAATTTTCGGGTTTGGCTTTGAAGTCGGAGCATCCTACAACGGAGACTTCGAATTCGACAAGGCTCTAATCAGTAAGGAGTTTTCTCTCCCGTACGGCAGTTTCACTATCACAGGTGGGCTGAAGGACAAAACGGCTTTCATGTCCTTCGGTGCGACCATCGAATTTTGAGGAGGTGGACAGATGGAAAGGTTGAGGAAGGTTCTCGTGGTGGCTCTTGTGGTGTTGGGTGTTGTGATGGCACTTGCTTTCAGCTACCCTGTCACGGACAATTACACGAGCTCTCCAGGAAAAACTCTCACGTTAAAGCTTCAGGTGTTCCCACTCGGTGATCCTTCTACATACACGATAGTCATAGGAAGTAATACCTACACATTCACAAAAGATGGAAGGTTCACACTCACCTGTATCCCTGAAAATACCACAATCAATGTCAAAGTGTACGAAGGAGACGTTCAAACCCTCGTGTGGGAAAGAGACATACAGGTAAACAGGTCCAAAACAGTCACGATAACGATCCCCGCCGGAACATACGAGACCATTTCCCTTTCAGACTACGCAAACTTTTCCATAACACCTGGCACGATGGTTGATGTATACTTCTATGTTCCCCGCTTTTCCACACGTGAAGACGGCCTTCCAAAGAAAAGCATGAGCTCTGTTTTCGTTGGCACATTCCCCTACGATTCGATAAGGCTTGTCAGAGGAGATTACAACCTGTTCGAAAACGCCGATGTATGGATGGCGGGGTCTTTGAGCTACCGCTACAGGCTCATCGTGAAAGAACCCGGTTTTGTTCCATACGAACTCATGGCTTTGTATGGTGCCAGTGGTAATCCGACAGACGGGATATATTACAAAAACGATCTACTCAGCACGATCGTTGAGGACATAAGAACACCTTGGATTGACCAGAATGTTGCTTTACAGGGAACCGTGAAGGACGCACAGGGTAACCCCATAGAAGGGGCAATCGTCGCTGTTTACGCGGGGAGATACATGATGGGAAGCACCACAACGGACGCAAACGGAAATTATACTCTGTCTGGCCTTCCGGCAGGAGACCTCACCATAAGGGCATCAGCACAGGGATACATAACATCCAGCCTCAACTTCGACGGCGTGGAGAACAATACTTACACCTTCGACTTCGTCTTACAGGCGAGGTGATCCGTTTGATCAGAAAAACAGAGGGGGCCTCCCCCTCTTTTCTTTCAAGCGGGAACCTTTCGAGAAAAGAAGGGAAAACTTTCGGGGATGAAACATTAAAGGTGCGTCTTGGCGTCGATGTTGTGAACGAAGAAAAAGTTTTTCTGAAATTCAAATCTCCCAGAATCGGCTTTGTATGTGGGAAACGTGGCATGGGAAAGAGTTTCACCCTTGGCGTGATATCTGATCAGCTTTCAAGGTTCTCTGATGTTCTTGTAATAGACACAATGGGAGTGATGAAGATATACACAGAAGGAGAAGCGATAAAGGCACCAGAGGACTTGAAACTTCCCCTCACACTCGTCGGCGAGTCTCTTCTTTTCGTGTTCGACCTGTCTTCGAATTCTCCCCAAGGGATTCTTCTCACAAGGGCGATAAACGATCTCAAGCGTAGCTTTTACACAATAAGAGACCTCATAGAGCGTGTTGAAATCGACGAGACTTCTTCAGACACGACGAAGAGGGCGTTAATAAACAGGCTTCTGTCGGCACAAGATTGGGGGATATTCCAAGAGTATCCCTCCGAGATCTCGTTTCTTTTTGAAGGGTACAAGGTTCTTGACCTTTCCCTTCTTCGGTACGAACTGCGTCAACTTGTTGTGTGGACGCTCTGTGATGTTCTTTTGGTGGACAGAATGAAAGAAAGAAGGGAAAAACACATCTACATGGTTATAGACGAGGCTCAGGATTATGCTCCATCAAGAGCATCAGAGAAGAACTCCCTTGTCAGGCTCGCAAAAGAAGGAAGGCTTCCTGGGATCGGTGCCATACTTGCAAGCCAGCAACCTTCTGCCATATCAAGCGGTGTTCTATCCCAGGTTGATTTTTTAATAGCGCATAAATTAACGCTCGTTGAAGATATAAAAGCCCTCAGGTCGCTCACGCCAACGTTCATGAAAGGAGACATGGGAGTGTACATGAGAAAGCTCAGAGATCCAGGCGATGCGGTGTTTATAGACGATGTTGAGGAAGATTTCAGGATTTTGAAGGTAAGGAGGTGGGTTGATGAGGCTTGTTAGCTTTTTTCTCCTATGTTTCACGGCTGTACTGGTGTTGGCTGAAGATGTTCTACCGTTCACCCTGGATGAGATGATAAGAGAGTACGAAAATAACGATTACACACTGGCAGAGCTCACCTCACAACTCAAACTCGCCCAGAGCGATTTCGATATCTCACTATCATACAATCCTATCAAGAACGATTTCGGAATTTCCTTCTCCATCGGAAAATACATAACACAGCAGATTTCAGGTGTTTCAGACGTAGACATACTGAAAAAGAAACTCGAAGAAAGAAAAAAGGAGATAGAAATAGAAGCAATAAACGACTACACAGAGTGGCTCTCTCTTGTACAGGCTATCGAGCAGAGAAAACAAGCCATGGACGTAGCAGAAGATATCCTCAGTATTTCAAAAGCCAAGTACGAAGCAGGACTCATTTCCCCAGAATCCCTCATTAACGCTTACTCTTCCTACTCCACGGCAAAGATCAACCTAAAGGCAGTGCAGTTGAACGAGATACAGAAACGGTACGAAATACTTCTCAAGATGGGGAGGGAGGCAGAATGCGAGAAGATCAGAAAAGAAGAGCTCTTGAACTTCTCAGTGGAAGAAAGCACATCGCAGTAAGGGGAGAGAAGCTTTCAGGGAAAACACACTTTCTGAAGGAGCTTGCACACCAGACAGGTGGGATTTACATAGAGAGGATTACTCCCATAAAGAGATCTCTGGTCAGGATCACAGCAGAACTTATCCGAAAAGGACTTGCTTCTATCGATGGACTTGATTTCAGAGAGGCAAGATACCTCGATGACTCAGAAATAGAAAAGAGATTCAGAAGTGTTCCAGTTGAGATCCTTCTTTCCATGTTAATCGAAGAGGAATGGGATATCCCCCTTTTCGTTGATGATGTAGATCTTGAAAGCCAAAGAGGAAAGGCAGTCTTGGAAAGCCTCATGGAATCTTTCCCTGTGTGCTTTTCCTTCACCAAGCCCAAGCAAGTTTTGAAATTCCTCTACAGAAGCACAACAATAAGGCTTGAACCCGTTCCACATTACGAAATACGTGCCCTTCTTCGTGAGTACAACCTTCCTGACTCGGTTGAAAGGCAAATCATAGCAAAAAGTGGAGGTCTTCCCGGTGTTGCCGTGTCCCTTGCGAAAAATCCAGAAGCCCTCAAAGACTCCCCTCCTGCACGGAAGCTCAACATGACTTTCATTCTTCTTGCCCTTGTCTCCGTTGTTGTGATAGCAAGGTTCATCGCACTTGGGACAAACGACACAGACGTTTACGTCCTTGCGGGGATAGGCTATGGCCTTATGAGTTTTCTGAGGTTTTTCATCTACAGAGGGATGAGACAGTGACAGTGGCGACACACGTTGTTTTCTCAAACGTTCTTTATCTTTCGACCATGACACTTGCAGGGGCTAAGGTTTCCCCTGTTGAGCTTTCTCTGTGTTCCCTTGGCTCTCTTCTTCCTGACATAGACACAACAAAGAGTTTTATTGGAAGGGTTCTTTTCCCAATAAGCACCGTTCTTGAAAAAAAGATAGGGCACAGGGGAGTTACGCACTCTCTTCTTTTTTCCTCAATCTTCTTTTTTGCTCTTCTTCCGTTTTCTTTCAGGATGGCACTTGCCTTGTGGATTGGGTATGTGGGGCACCTTCTTGCAGACATGATAACGATAAGTGGTGTTCCCCTTTTCTATCCGGCCAACTACATCTGTGTTATGCCAGGAAACGACGACTACAGGGTAAGAACAGGCTCGTGGAAGGAGTTTGTACTTCTTGGCGTTCTTGCTTCTTTGTTTCTTCCTGCTCTTCGTTTGAATGCGGTATCGATAGAAAGAACATTACATAAGACATTCAAAAACATGAGCTCCGCTGTTGCAGACTACAACAAACTGGCAGGAAATAACAGGGTCTTCCTGCACATAGAAGGATACTTCCAGCACACACAGGGAAAGGTGCTGGGAGAGTACGAGGTGGTGGCAAGGCTCGACGAAAACACCCTTCTTGTACAAGACGAGGAAGGAAACCTTTACTCTGTTGGAAGAAAATCGGAAAAGATATATCCTGTGAAGGTGTACGTTTCAAGATATGAACCCGTGAGATGGCACAGCGTGGTGGTAGACCTCACAGGGTACACAAAAAAAGACATTCTCACACTCCCTGGGCGTCTTGTTGGAACTGGTGAGCTTCTTGATCCGTACACGGAGAAAGATCCTCTTGTCTTCTACGACACGATAAAGGGATCAGAGAACATTCAGATATTGTGGGCAAAGCCGGAGGACTTTCCTGATGATGTAGTGTTCTTACACGGGAAGGTTGCAGTGAGAACGACAGAACCTTTCCAACCTGAAAAGTTCTCTTGCGTGAGGGTGTACGAAACAGGTGGGGGAATGCCTCTTGTCAAGGTGGGTGACCAAGTGAAGAGGGGAGAAGTGATCATATCAAAGAAGAGGCAGAGAGAGATAACAAAGATGAAAATAGAGAAGGTCGAAAAGGAGATGAAATTCACCTATCCAGACTTGAAAACCGTAGATGTTGAAAAGTACAGCGGAGATAGAAAGGAATTATCCAGACAGCTTGAGGAACTGTACAATGAGCTTTTATCACTTGAAGACGTCACGGCTATGGGAGATGGGGAGGTGATCCGTGTTGATGGAAAAAGGGTTGTCATTAGGGAAAAGTAGTGGTACCAGCACGCCGAGGCATTTCCGAACATTTTTCAAACGTTCTCCATCGCCTCGGCACGCTGTCTGCTCGCCCGCCCGCCATTTCGCAGATTCTTCGAAACTGCTCATCGGCGGGCGACCTCGCTCGTCTGTTTTTGTGGAGTTTTTCAGGTATCTTGTAAAGGAAGGGAAAACATACTCAACGGCAAGTGAATACGTAAGGGAAGTAAAGAAGTACCTGGAAGGGAAAAAATTGAACACAGACAGGTTCAAAGCGGCCACGAGTAGATGGAGGGAGTTTTGCGCAGAAAAGGGATTGATTCAAAAACAAAAGCTTTGAAAATATCAGCTTGAGATAATCGCGGGGTGTTCCCCACCACCCCCTGTGCCTCAGTCACCGTCCCGCCCTACCGTTTCTCATACATAGCAGGGTCCAACAGTACCACCGTGGAAAGCTCATAAGGGGTCGGTGAAAAGAAAAGGGGCTCAACTGGAGCCCCTCACGCATTTTTTAAATGTCAGTCCCTGATTTGTGTTGAGAATTTTCACAAAATATGTTGGATTTGTTCTGTTTATCTTTATTGCTTCTGCTAGTTCGAGGAGTTCCCCGTTTGTCAGTTTTTCTACGGGTTGTTGCCCCAGTTCTTCCAGTAGTGTATTTACAGCCTCAAGTACGTCCAGCGCTGGTTCTTCTAGGAATTCAAAAACTTCAGTATTAAAACCTTTACTGAGATTTTCTTTTATTTCATTTGCTCTCTTTAAAATGCTTTTTTCAAATTGGGAAAATTGTGAAAATTGCAAAGTTTCAATTTGTGTTTGTGTTTGGGCTTGATCTTGATCCTTGGAGTGATATGGTATGGATACAGTATCCATAGAGTATCCATACTCTATATTTTGGTATTGGTTTTGTGTTAGGTCTTGGTCTAGGTATAGGTCTAGGTAGGGATATGGTATGGATAGGGTATCTATAGAGTATCCATACTCTATCAATACCCTTTTGATATCTTCGGATGTTTTGTTCCAGAAAATGGATAGAAGCTTTTTTGATTTCACACGTTCAAGATCCTGTATTATGCATTTTATAACCTTTGGAGAACTCGTCCAGTTGTATTTCAACCAGTTGATAACAAGTATTTCGGAAGTTTCTGGATCGTAAGCTATTTTCCCCTTGCCCTCAAACGTCCTTATGAGTTTATCCACTGTGTCAACATTAAATCCTGTTTCAAAAGCCATTACCTTCTTGCTTGCTTCGTAAATACCTGCTAAATTTGTATGTGGGTTGGTAAGAAGATACAGGTAAAAGTACTTACCCTCCGGTGTGAGTTCAAGCATATCTGTGTCCTGCCAGAAACAAACTTCTATTTTTCTATACTTCACAGCGGTCACCTCCAGAAAAGGGCGGGATCATACCCGCCCACTGTTTATTTCGTATATCCTTGCCTGAAGTTCATCGATAATTTCAGATGCTTCGTCTTTGGTGAGCTCTTTTGAACTGTTTATACCGTATCTTTCCTTTATCTCCTGTACTATTTCGTCTCTTGGCGAATCTGTTACTCTGGCAAACTCATCGATGAGTGCATACAGCAATTTTAATTGTTTTTCGGATGCCATCGCTATTTTCTCTGATGGTTCTTCTAAATGGTTTTTCTCTTTGTTCTCTTCTACAGCTTTACGTTCTATCTCTACTTCTCCTATTTCCTCTCTTGCCACAAGCCCCGAGATGTTGAACTGTCTTCTAAGTGCACTTACCTCGGCAACCTTCTGAATCATCGCAGAAGGATACTGTCTCCAAACTGGTGTGTTCTGCATGTATTCTTTGTAATCCACGAAAACGATGACAGGAGGTCTATTCTTGTGTCTTGCCATAGCCCATGCCCCGATGATTTCTCCTCTTTTACCGCCAAATTTGTGTTTTACCTGTAGAGAACCAGCGTCTATTTCGAATTCGTCTCCTTCTTTCACTACGAAGGAAATTATTCCATCAAATCCAGGATCCTGCATGGCTATTTTCAGGTAACCGTCGCGTGTTGTGATGAAGTTTGTTCTGTATCCGTCTTTTGTCTGGTACTTTGTCATGACAATCTCTCTTGAAAAAGGGTCAAGATTGTACTTCTTACATATCATGATGAAGAGTCTTATTTCATCCTCAGTGGCATTTGGTGGAACTATAGTGGATTTCAGAAGGGAAAGCTCTGTATCTGAAAAATTTCTCATCATCACTTCACCCATCCCAATCCCTCCAAAGGCAGGGCAGATCCCCGCCTTAGATTGTTGTTGTTACTTCTTCGATCATCTTCAAAAGCTCTTTTGCCTCTTCTTCCGTACTGAATCGTGCTATGATGTACGAATTGGTCTCTGTTTTCCCGTTAACTTCCCATTCGTCGTAGTGCTTAGAGTAGGTGAAATATATAAATTTATTGAGATTCCACACTCTGCTTCCTATCTGAACAAACATATTCTCGCCTCCTCAAAAGAATTCTCTGAAAAACCTTTGAATTTCTTTAACAGAGAACTGCTTCAACACAACACGAACTATCATCAGACGCTCTTTTTCAGATAACTGGCTTATTAGATACAGGATATCTTCAGCATCTAACTCTACTTCTTGCACCCAATCGGTAAAGCCGTTTGGATGGTAAGCGGTGATATCAATCCGCGCTGTCATACTTTCACTTCCTCGAAAGCCTTTAGAATCAATCTCTGGGCTTCATGCTTCATCTCAAGATTCAAAAGATCTGCAAGCTTGTTGAAATTCATGATAAAATCAGCAGTGGTTGGATTCACATGAGAATGCGTATGCCTCAATACCTCAAGAAAGAACAGCTTCACACCTTCCCCCTTCTGGGGGGCTTTTTCCTTTTCAATCTCCCTGTCCAGCTGTCGAAGGAAGTTCTTCAGGCTCGGCGTCATTATCATCCTTCCCCCTTTCCAATATCTCTTTGATACCAGGTTCCAAAAGAAGCCTTGCAAGACGCTGATAGAACTCTTTCGAAACTTCCATGAAAATCCCTCCTTTCTACCTCGTTATGGTTTGTGATACTATTTTGTTGTCAAAGAACCATCTTAGAACAGATCTTCGACTTTCACATCAAACAGTTTCGCAAGTTTCAGAGCCATATTAAGTCTTGGAGTGCATATTCCTTGTTCCCAGTTAGCATATGTTGTTCGTGGTATTTTCAGAATCTCGGCTATTTTGTACTGTGAAAGACCCATTTTTATTCTGAGTTCCTGTAGCTTATTTTGTCGTCTTATGTTGGTTTGTTTCATGTTCTCACTCCTATCTTTTAGTCCAATTACATTATAGACTATAAATTAGTCCCAAGTCAAGTAAAGAATAAGTAACGGACTAATTAATAGTCATATCGTTTCAGAATTGAGAGGGGTGGTAATATATTTATGATGAGTGGACTAGCTGAACGTCTAAAAAAACTGAGAGAAGAAAGGCATATATCTCAATATCAGATAGCCAGAGACTTGGGAGTTCCCAGGACTACTTATGCAAACTGGGAACAGGGAAAGGCTGAGCCAGATTCTGATACATTGAAGAAAATAGCCGATTATTTTGATGTTTCCGTTGATTACTTACTTGGTCTTACAGAAGATCCCACTCCACCAAAAAGTTCTTTTCCTTCTCGTGTCAAACTCCGCCCCATTCCCGTCTACAATGGAGTCTGTGCAGGATTAAAAGGAAACTTTCCCGATGGAACACAACCAGTAGAATGGATCATGATACCAGACAACAAGCCGGGGAAGTTCGGTGTGATAGTTTATGGAGATTCAATGGAACCTGAGATTAAAAATGGAGACATTGTTGTTGTTGATCCTGATATTGTCATTGATAACGGAAATCTTGTTCTGGTAATACTCGAAGACGAAGCCTTTGTGAAGAAGATATTCTTTCGGGATGGGATGGTTGTTCTGCAAAGCCTAAATCCTAAATACCCTCCGATCACAGTACCAGCCCGCAAGCTCAAGATGTACATCGTTGGAAAAGTGGTGGGGCTTCACAGACAGTATTAGGTGAGGTGGAATATTGTCCGATGAAAAGCTGAAGAAAATAGTGCGTATCACATGCTTTATAGTTATAGGCATCAGCATAGCCATCCTTTTGATGGAAATCTTCACTACAAGGGTTTTTATCTCATACATCAAAGCGAGGTGATTCTTTAGGATGCACAGCGAAAACAGAGAAGAGGTTTTGTTCCGAGATATCGTCGACCTCGAATCGACTACGTATGTGACCCATGGACTCTATGGGTATCCGGCCAAATTCATCCCTCATGTGGTCAGATACGCAATCGAAAACTACACGCAGGAAGGCGACTGGATATTCGATCCGTTCTCTGGCCACGGAACCGTTGGCATAGAGGCAACTCTCACAGGAAGAAACGCCATCCTGTGGGATCTGAATCCAATCACCAAGGTGCTTGCTCTCGCATCGACTTACAAAGGAAACATAGACCCTGCTGATTTTGAGCTGGACTGGGATTACAAAAAGCCATTTCATCCCAATTGGGAAAGAATTGACTATTGGTATCCAGAGGAGTTTTACAAGGTGCTAAGCAAAGCCTGGGGATACTGGCATTATGAAATCTTTCAGAACGCCAGCGAATCAGAAAAAGTCATAGCATATATTATTGCGATTCCGCTTTTGAAGGTCACAAGATACTTCAGCTTTTCTGATGAAAAAATATCTAAGCTGTATAAGTCAAAGTATGCCATTCAAAAGGTAGAACAATTAATGAAAAACAATTGGTTTCAGAAAATGGAAGAAATGTACTGGAGGAATGTTTACACGGTCCTGAAAAAACTTCGTGAGTATAGGGAGTATGGACCCAAAGATGTTGAACTTGAAATCTTCACAAGCGAGAAGAGAGGGAACAAACTGGTTGTTTGTGATTCTTTGAATCAATCTCTTCATAGGGAAGTGAAGCTTCTCATCACGTCCCCTCCGTACCTTCAATCTCAGGAGTACATAAGAAGCTTTAAGCTCGAGCTTGCATGGCTTGGTTATTCTGGCCAGGACATCCGAACACTCACCAGGCATGAGATCCCTTACAACAAGATAAAACCAGTAAAGATTAACAGCGACACCTTCTACGCCCTCAGAGAAAAAGTTGTCAACTTGAGGCATCCAAAACTTCTACATCTCTACGATACATACTTCCGGTCGCTAGTACAATTTTTCAATACGAACCACTCGAAAATTGAGATCATAGCTATCTTCGTTGGACCTGCAAAGATTCGTCACTTGAGGATTCCCATTGATGAGATCTTAAAAGAGCATCTTGAAAGCCTCGGTTTCAGCCATGAGAAGACACTGGTCGACACAATTGTGGCAAGAAGAATGTTCAGTACAAAATTCAATCCTGCAACCGGCCTAGAAGACGAGCGAACACCCACAGAACATCTCCTTATTATGAGGAGGTAAGAAGCAGATATGACACTTTTGTCGGCCACGCCGAAAAGGCTTTTTGAAAAGGACTTTCTATTGAATTTTCAGTGGAAAAGTATAAAAACACTGATAGGTGATTTTATAAAGGCGCTGGAAGAGGGTAAAAGTAACTTTACTATTCATGAATTCGATAAGATATTTTCTGGATTAAAGAACACAGAGAGTGTGCATGGGAAGGATATTCTTGCGAAAGTTTCATTTCAATGGTACGCATTTACGAAGACAATTCATCAATCGCTTGGTTCTAGAATTGGGAATTTTGTGGAATATATAATAGAAAAATTCTTTAAGGATGCAGGATATAATCCCATTTACAGAAATGAATCACTTGGTGAGATTCTATCAAAAACGCTCGGTATAGATCTCGAATCTAAAAGAAAAATAGATTTTGTTGCGAAAAAAGATACTACTTTGTATTTTGTAGAATTGAGAACCAGTGAACATACAGGCGGGAAAACAGCTCAGTCTTCCTTACTCGATAAGTTTGATCAAATATTTGATAGTGAAACCAAAATTCGTTGTGGGTGTTTGAAAAAAGGATTTAAGAAAATAGAGCTTATAATAGCTATACTGTTCAATGAGAAAAAAGAGTTGATAAATCCAGATTATGAGAATTATTCTAAAGGACGCTTAACATCCCTACTGGACTACATAATAAGTAACGATCATCTGCTGAAAAGAGTAGAAAATCTTATCAACGAAGTTGGATATTCAGCGAACATTGAAAGTAGAAATCTCAAGAAAAGTATGAAGCACAAGCTTGAGAATCTTGAACCAGTGGAATTGTGGCGAGATGATTTTACTATTAGTTTTAAAATCCTCCTTGGCGAGCAATTTTTTAAATACTTATTTGGTAAAATGTTTAGTGAGATTCTAAAAGAAAGAAAAATAGCTGACGATCTGTGGTTCCTTTATTCGCTCGCTCTAAATGAAATCAAAATAGCAAAGGAATTCGGCGAGACCAATGTAAAGAAGATTCAGCAGCTGTTGGAATCGGAAGGAAAGTTACAGACTTTTTTTGAGGAGTTTTCCGAAAGGAGCAAAAATGTCAAAGATTTAGAAGAGTTTGAAAAACTCCTCGAAGAAACGAGGAGAAAAATGGCTAATGAAACGATGGAATTGGCATCAAGAAAGGGCATGGAATTAAGACTTCTTGAAACAAATGATTTGCAAGTGAACTATGAATACTTGAAACACATATGCACAGCTCTTTTGATTATCAAAGCGTATACAGGAAAAGGTAGCAGAAATAGGAAAACCCGTAGGAGTGAATGATCTCTTATTAAGGAATTTTCATTATGAAACAAGCCGCTTTCTTCTTTCGAGGCACACTCCAGAAAAGCCCGGGTACGTCTCGGGCTTTTTTCTCTTCTTCAAAATCGTCGATTCCAGTATTTACATAGGCGCAGCCTTTTCCTATCGGTGATAGCGAAAAACAAAAAGGAGGCATCGTGTTGGCTTCGATGCCTCCCCTTCGTACCAAAAGCCGTAAAAGTGTCTGGTAGCCCCACGGGGAATCGAACCCCGACCTCCGGACTGAGAATCCGGCGGACTGGCCGTTATCCTATGGGGCCACACCAGAATGATTTTAAATCATTTTCAGGGAAAAATCAAGAGGTGTCTTCAAAAAGTTCGTGGCAACCTCTTCAGACCCAGGTGTTGAAATCCCCAGATTCTGTGATAAAATATATAGACGGCGGGGCGTGGCGCAGGTGGCTAGCGCGCTTGCATGGGGCGCAAGAGGTCGCTGGTTCAAGTCCAGTCGCCCCGACCAGGGGTCCCTCTCTGGGGACCCTTTTTATTTATCGTATCTCTTCAAGAAAGCGTAGATCTCGGCAATGACAAGATACATCTCTTCAGGAATCTCCGAAAAGAGTTCCAATCTGAGAAGATCGTCCACCAGATCTGGCCTTTCCTCTATCGGTATTCCGTATTTTTTGGCTATCTCGATGATCTTTTCTGCGATCTCTCCCACACCCTTTGCAACAACTTCAGGAGCGTTCATTTTGGAAGGGTCGTACTTCAACGCAACGGCTTTTTTTATATCATCCGTACGCATTGAATCCCTCCCAGGCCATGGGATCCTTCCTTGAAAAGAAAAGCTGAGCGATTAGGCCGATCGATTCGAGATCTTTTTTGAGCTCTTTGGCGTGTGAAGAAAGCTCCTCGAGATTTTTCTCCGCGTAGAATCTGACAGAGAGACTCCTTCCTTCCAGGAAGATATCTGCGACAACTTTTCCAAAGTGATATGTGTTCACCACAAGAACGACTCTGCTTGAATTCTTCTCCCACCATATTTCGGATATTCCAAACGAGGGTAGAGACAGAAATCTGACATTTTCGTTCAGAAGATCGTTGATCAGAAAAACAGCGTCCATTACACCTTGGGCTGATATTTTCTCCGGCTTTGGAATGATCTCCTTGTCAGGAAGATCAAATTCTATGATCTCTTTTCCCTGCCAAATCAGGCTCCAGGAAGACCCTTTCTTTTCAACGATGATGTTTTCCTTTAAAAAGTCTTCAAGAAAAGAAATGGTCACATCTTCTTTCACGCTGAAGGAAACAAAGGGAAGATTCTCTTTTTTGAACACGATCAAAAACGCTTTTCCTTTTAGAGGAATCAGCACATATCGTCCTTTCACAATACCTTTTTCAAAAGAAAGATCGATCTGATACACATCGTAATTCTCACCGCTTAGAATAACCCTTCGCATGGAAATGGTTTTCTTCAAAATGTTGTCGTCAACTTCGAAAGTTGTTTTTCTGAAGTTCTCATCAACGAATCTGAAGAACTCCCAAAGAGAAAACTTTCTGTAAAATGTGTCGCCTTTCGCTTCAAGTGCCCTTGGGAGAAATTCTTTTATAATCTTCTTCTTTTCTTCGGTGATTTTCAGGAAACGACCAGGAACAAGATGTTTCACAAACATTTTCAAAAAATGGATGTGCCTTTTCTCAAAGCCTCCGGATACCTCGTAAAGGAAACTTAGAAGACCTGGGGTTTTGAAAATCTTAAGAGATTGCTCCTCATCGAAGTGTGCAAGGAGCTTTGCTCGGGTTTCCTTTCCTGTCAGTATTCTGTTGTGCCACACCCGAACACTTTCTCCAACCTTCGGAACTTTCCCGCTTATCTCCAGAACGAGCACACTGTTCTTTTTCGACAGAACAAGCACATCACCGTATCTTCCTATAACCCTCCAGATGTCCATTCACACTCCCCCATTATGATTATCGACACTTCGATTAAAATCGTAAACGGAGGTGAAAGCATGTTCCTTCAGAAAACAGTCGGAGCTTTCCTTATCACACCCGGAATTTTCATTCTGATACTTCTTCTTTCGGCCGTCTTTTTCAGGAAAAGTCGCTGGCTTTTTGTCCTTCTGGCTGCTTTCCTTTACATTGTAAGCAGCTATCCAGGGGAGTTTCTCTTTCTTCGTCCACTCGAAAAAGATATAACTGTACCAGCCGAATTTCCTCAAAGCAGTGCCATCGTCATTCTTGGTGGTGGAGTGGAGAGAAACACAAAAACTGGTGACAGTTTGAGTGATTCTACCATGAGAAGAATTCTCACAGGGTTTCAGGTTTACAGAAAATACAAACTTCCCATCGTTGTCACAGGTGGAAGTCTCTCCAGTCTGAAACCTGAAGCGATGATCATGAAAGAATACCTGATATCTCTTGGAGTACCTGAAAAAAACATTCTTGTTGAAGATAGATCAAGAAACACCTATGAAAATGCGCTCTTTACCAGAAAGTTGATCGGGGACGTTCCGGTCTTACTTGTAACCGATTCGATCCATATGAGAAGGGCACTTCACACCTTTAAAAAATTCTTCAGCGAAGTTGTACCGTATCCAGCTGGTTGTTATTTTGGAAACCCTGAATTTGTGGACTTTTTACCAAATGCAACCTCCTTTTATCTGAACTCTCGAACCATCTACGAGTGGATCGGCCTTGTCTGGTACAATCTCAAAGGGAGGTGATTTCATGAATCTTTCGACAGCGAAAACACTCGCGGGGATAGGGATGATCCTTGAGATCCTCGGGGCGATACCCATGGTTGGATGGATCTTCTCTCTTGTGGGACTCATTCTGTTTCTCATCGGCATCTATAACATTTCTCAGATGGTAAATGAGAAGAGAATATTCAACTACCTTCTGATTCCTGCTGTCCTGCTCTTGATCGTCTCTGTGGTTTTTTCCGTAGCTCTTTTTGGTGCCATCTTCGCAGGTGGGTTGTTCGCTGGTGGTGTTGCCATCGCAGGTTTTGTGACCGTTATCGTTCTTGGAATCATCGCCCTTGTTTATAGGGTGAAGGCTTACAGGATACTCGCTGAGACTCTGAAGGTTCCCATATTCAACACCGCTGCCTCTTTCTACAAGTGGGGTGCGATACTGCTGGTTGTTTTCGGAGTGGGGTTTATTCTCATGTTCGTTGGCGATATACTAGCGATCGTGGGATTCTTTTCGAATCCATCTTGATATCCTGAAAGCAGAGATGCTGGAGGGATAGTACTTGTACCTTGCGCGCTACAGATGGATGTTTGTGGTCTCTGCAATACTCATATTCATCGGTGTTGCCTTGGTTCAGATTCATTATCAAAAAAAGATAGAACGCTACCAGCTCAAGATCTTCCAGACGATCGTTCAAAGGTCTGTTGATCTTGTGTCGAGCGGATACTTTCAATGGACGGAGTTGAAAGAAGCAATAGAAGAAAACGATAAAGAATTCATCGAGGAAGCGTTCGAGGAGATCAAATCTCTCGATCCGTACATAAAGGAAATCAAGATCCTTGACGAAGTTCCTGACTTCGAGGAAGAGTACTACAGGATAGAATCCGATGGAGAAAGACTCTGGGCGCTGTTCAAGATATACGATAGCATGGGAGAAAAGATGATACCGGACAAAACCGCGTACGTGGAATGGGATATGGAGGGTGTTCTGAATTCGATAGGTGCTTCCGTGAAGTTTCAAAAAGGCGGAAAAAAGACGTTTTGGGGTTTGGAGTACACAAGCATCAGGAGTAACTGGTTTCCGATTTCTTTCTGGAGTTCGATCGGAGGAGTTATTTTGATCGTTATTCTGCACTCCATTTTTGTAAGATCTGTACTGAGACTTCACTACGAAACAGAAGGGCTTGAAAGACTGGTCTCCATCGTTGGAAAGAAAGATCATTACACGGCTATACATTCCAGGAATGTGGCAAAAATAGCATTTCTCATAGGAAAAAAGATGGGCCTTAAAAGAAAAGAACTGAAAACTCTTGAAATGGCAGGGTATTTGCACGATATAGGAAAGATCGCTGTCTCAGAACATGTATTGAACAAATCGGGAAAACTCAGTGATGAGGAATTCGAAATAATCAAGAAACATCCGGTTGTTGGAGCGGATATATTGAAGGAGTATTCTGAGCTGTCCCACGTTGTACCTGTCATTCTCTACCATCATGAAAGAACAGATGGTTCTGGTTATCCACTCGGGCTAAAAAATAGCGAGATACCTCTTCTTGCAAGAATCCTTGCGGTAGCCGACGTGTTCGACGCCCTCACCAGTGACAGACCCTACAGACCTGCCATGAAGCCAGAAGACGCTCTCTCACTCATTAAGAAAATGCCACTAGATCAGAAAATAGTGAAAATACTCGAAGAACACCTTTCGGAGTTCATCGATTTGAAACCTCAAAAGTAGCACCATTCCTTCCGCTTAAAAAGTCCAGGGGGGACTGCCCCCCTCTCACCACCTTCTCCAGCCCCAACCTCTTCTGTGTCTCCAAGCAAGACCCATTCTAAAACCTCTTCTCCACTTCCAGGGCCTTGTCCAGCTAAGAATGTATCTGCACCACCCAAGTCCTCTTCCGGTCATTGGTCCAAGTCCCATTGGACCTGTTCCATCAAGTCTTGGCATACCACTCACCTCCTGTTTTCAAGTTCTTTCAATCTTTCCTCAACGTATCTGAGTTCTTCTTCCAGAAATCTCTTGTAGTCCAGAAGCATCTCTTTTTCTTCCTCAGGGGTAGGTGTTACAGGAGGACATTCAAAGTAAAACCACCACGGGCCTCCAAAACTGAATCCTCCTCCCCATCCTCTTCTCCAGCCAAATCTTCTACCCCACCACATATCCTCACCTCCCATATATGTATTTTACATATATAGGATAAAAAGTCAAGTAGTTTTCGTGTACCAGCAACTCTCACTTCTGAGTTTCAGAAATCCTATCCCAGATTTCTCTTACAGTCTCATGGTGTTCTTTGAATATCTCAAACAGCTTGGGATGGAAGTGAGATGGATTGGTTTTTTGATCTCCTTCGAGTATCACCTTGACTGCTTCTTCGTGGGATAGCGCCTTTTTGTAGGGTCTTTCCGAGCGAAGAGCATCATAAACATCAACAAGTTTTACAATTTGGGCCTCTATTGGTATTTCATCGCCTTTCAATCCAAAAGGATATCCTGTTCCATTGTAATTTTCGTGGTGATACAAAGCGATGTTTCTTGCAATTTCCAGTTCTTTTCTACCAGAAAGGAGCTCTCCTCCCCAAATGGTGTGTTTCTTCATGATTTCCCACTCTTCAGGTGTGAGCGTTCCTTTTTTGTTCAGTATCTCTTTTGGAACTTTTATTTTTCCTATATCGTGAAGAGGTGAGTAAAGGTATATCTGGTGAACAAGATCTTTGGGAAGTTCCATCTTCTCTGCAAAGAATTTGGATAGTTCCTGGACTCGTTTAACATGACTTCCTGTGGGTTCATCAAAGCCTTCAACGATATCTGCGAGTTTGTAGGCGAAAAACTCGTACGCTTCAGCGAGCGCTTTGCTTTTTTCTCTTATTTCATGTGTCATTCTTTGAAGTTCTGAGTAGGAGGCTTCGAGTTCCTCATAAGACGCTTCGAGCTCTTCTCTCTGGGATTCTATAATCGTGATCATATCTGCTACATTGTCTACGAGTTGATCAATTTCAAAAATACTTGAAGATATACCAGAGGTGTCGAAGGTTCTCAAACGGAGGTACTCTTTCGCTGCTTTCGAAAATTCCTCGAGAGGCTCTCTCAACTCTCTGTCGAAAAACTTCATCGTTCTTCTCAGGATAGGTGTAACAAAAAGGAAAGCAAGACCTACTACATATCCAAAGTGAAGCAGGGAATTCCTTAGTAAAGTAAAAAGAGGTATTTGTACCACAAAAATCGTGTCATCGACTGTTTGTTTGAAGAAGGCAACCCAGAAGTTTTCTATCTTTACCCCAGCAACTGAAGATTTCACTTTGGGATCAACTCGAACATGGATGTTACCGTTTTGAAGAAGCATTGTGCCATCTTTTGACATCACATACATGCCAGGAAGTAAAAGATCTTTCATAACCTTTTCAGGAACGAAATCGATCGCAAGAACTCCCAGAAGGTTTCCATCTCTGTCAAAGATGGCCCTCGAAATACCGAACGTGACCACTCCAAGTATCCTGTGAGTAAAGGGCGGTGAGATAATGGAAGCATCAGGATTTTCAACAGCGGATTTATACCAGATTCTTTCCCTCGGATCGTAGTCGGAGGGAAAATTGTAGAGAGGATATATGTAATACTTCCCGTCTGGAATTGCAAAGATAGGGTAAGCTATATAATCACCAAAATGTTCACGAATCAATTTCAAAACTTCCAGAATATCTCCGGGGTTTTTGAAATCTTCAGGGTGATCCGCAAAGAAATTGAGAACATCCATGTAGTTGTCTATTGTTCGCTGCCATTCACTTGATATCATATCGATCTTTTCAAGCCAGGATTTTTTGTCGATGTGGTAGGTGATTGCAAATACAAGTATTGCCACGGCAATTGATATAATAAACACAAGCGAAATGTTCCTTTTGTAGATAAGGTCTCTTACGATCTCACTCAATCTTTTCTGCGACATTTTATCACCTCAATCTTTATCTTATCATGTAGCAGGGGGATAAATCTATGAAAATAGGTCTTATTCTTGAAGGGACGTATCCTTATGTAACTGGTGGGGTTTCAAGCTGGGTTCACACTCTAATAACCCATCTTCCAGAATTCGATTTTGAAATATACTACCTGAAGCCCGACAACAAAGATCGGAATGTTAAATACGAAGTACCGTCCAATGTGCTGGAAATCCACGAGTTGAACATTTTCGGGGATTTCCAACCAAAATCCTCCAGAAAAGTTGATTTTGAGCCTCTAGAAAAGATAATATCTGCAATCGTTTCAGGAAGAACGATTGAATCGATAATACCATTCGCTATAGAATTCATCGAAAAAAACGCAGGAAAAAGCATCAGAAAGATGTTGAAAACAAAAAGATTCTGGAACATCATGGTGAAAATCTACGAAAACTTCTTTTTCGAAAGAGGCTTCACCGAGTATTACTGGATGATAATGAACCTTTTTCTTCCCGTCATTAATGCCCTTCAATTCGTTCCAGAAAAGTGTGATCTTTACCATGTTCCGAGTACAGGTTATGCTTCTCTTGTTGGAATCAACGGAAAAGTGATGCACGATTCTCCTCTTTTAATAACAGAACACGGCATATATCACAAGGAAAGAGAAAGGGAAATCCTTCTTTCCTCATGGGTTCCTGACAGCTACAAACCAATGTGGGTACAATTCTTCAGGATTATAAGTATGATCGCTTATGAACTGTCAGATTTTCTGACAACACTTTCCAGAAAAAATCAGGCCTACCAGTTAAAACTTGGAGCAGATCCAGAAAAAATGATGGTAATACCGAATGCCATAGATGTTGACTCCTATTCATTCCCAAAAGAACCACACGAGGGTTTCATAGTTGGATTTGTTGGGCGCATCTCCAGAATTAAGGATCTGAAGACTGCGATCAGAGCTATCAGCCTGGCCAAAGAGATGATCGGTCCAAAAAAGAAACTGAAGTTTCTTGTCATAGGACCCGTGGATGAAGAAGATTACTTTGTAGAAATAAAAAGGCTGGTCAACGTTTTGTGGTTGGAAGACACCGTAGAGTTTCTGGGGCCGCAGAACGTGAAAGAGTACTATCCAAAAATGGATCTACTCCTTCTGAGCAGTGTATCAGAGGGGCAACCTCTTGTGATTCTCGAGGCTATGGCAGCTGGGCTTCCAATTGTTGCTACAGGCGTGGGATCATGCAGAGAAATGGTTTACGATAAAGATGGACAATGTGGTATCATCGTTCCACCGAAAGATCATTTTTCCATGGCAAAGGCCATAGTGAAGATTTGTGAGGATGATGATCTACGAAGGACATTCTCAAGGAACAGTCGTAGGGTAGTTCAAAAATACAGGCTCGATCGCATGATTGAGAGTTACAGAAAGATCTATCTTTCACTCATTGAGAAAAGAGTTCCTTCAATTTCTTGATTCCTTCAAAATCTTTTTGTTTCAAAAGTTCTATCATAAGCATTCTGTATATTAAAGGAGACTTCGTTTTTTCTAGACCTTCCCACAAAACAGATAAATCATTGTCAACCTTGTATTTCATTACGAAATACTTCTCGTCTTTTTCCATACTTCCGTTTCGAGTCAGGATCGATTCTTTGTAGTATCTTTCAACTTTTCCAGTCAAAAAGTCTGCTTCGAGATAATCCCGCACTTTTTCATAGAACCTTTTGCTTTCTTCAATAGTCTCTCCTGAGAAAAACTTTTCCACATCTTCAAAAGAACGATCCACCTTTTCCACACTTTCTGTTGCGTAAAGTACAACATCTGAATCGGAATCCTTCATCAACTTTCTGGAAGCTTTCATGAAGATTTCCAGAGAGGCCTCGTCCTTCTCCACGTCTTCTGATACTCTCAGAACCGTTTCACGCTTGGTGGTCTCGTCTCCAAAGAATAAACTCTCTTTCAGAGATTTGCTTGCAATTTTTCTGGTTGTTTCAACTGTTGTTGGTTCCTCCATGACTTCAAACGGTGGTCTCTTCTTCTTAATGGGAAGCAAAAGACCCAGGGGATAAGTCATAGCAGCTATCAGCACCTGTGATGGATCTCTGTTCACCAGAAAGTTCACGACCAGGTTCAAAAAGAAAATGACGAGCAGAAAATCGTTTTTTCCGTTGACCCACAAGCCAACGTTCAGAAGTCCTATAGAGAAGTTAATGAGATTCACAACTGACAAATTCGATCTCATCTACCTCACCTTCCAGACGCTTTTTGACAATGCCAAGTCCGATTTCATCACAGAGAGGAAGCAATATCCTTAAAGATACATCGTCTTCTTTTTCAGATATTTTCACAACCAAGTCGCTCTTTCTGAGGAGACTCAGGATTTTGCTGAGGCTTCTTTTGCTCAGTATCAAACAGATCTCTGTAAACGGAATGCCATACTGTACTTCAAGGTTTTTGAATTTTCTTTTTTCGTTCTCATAAAACTCTGGTGGAAAGGTTCCATCATTCAATCTGTACTTATCGTATTTGTGAAAATCCAATTTTCTCATCACCAGATATATCCAGTTTGCCAGAGATACTAAGTACTCTTCAACCGCTTCAAGTTCAAGTGTTTCTGTTTCTTCTACCGTTATCACACCAAGCATTTCTTCAGTGGTTCCTATTCTAACAGCAATCCATGGTTCATTCCGAGAAGAAACACTCTCTATCACATCAATTATCCTGCACGACCCGTTCTCCAAAGCATTTTCTATGACAATGGATTCTCCTTTTTTAAGCGAAAATCCAAGATCCGGCTTTCCTGTACCTGCTACAAACCTCAGAAAGCCTTCTTTGTATTCATAGATGAAAACTTTTTTCAAATTAAAAAACTCTGAAACTGTCTCAACAAATTTTTGAGAGAACTCCGCGAAATCATCTGTTGGAAGCTCTCTCAGTTTCACAAGAAGCGAACTGATCCCTGCTTCTTCATAAAACACCTTGAGTTCTAGTGAATTCAACATCTTTCGTAGATTTTGAATGGATTTGTTCAACTCAATCACATCGTTTTCTCTGTTTTTGAGATCAAGAGAAAGACGTTCTATTTCTCTTACTCTTCTCTCGTTTATCAATCCAAGAACGGTGGATACACCAACAATTATGGAATTTGCCAGTGCAAACCTTTCTGGGAAGACGAACCCCTGATCTTTCAGCATTAATGATAGGATTATGGAAAAAGCGTAAGCCAGTACACTGAATATGTGTACAACAAGATCGTATCTTACACTGAAGAAAAGAAGAGGAATCCAGTAAAAATTGAAGAAACTCTTTTCGAATACGTTCGTTTCGTACATGTAGTCAAAGAGAAAAATTATGGAGTATGCAACAAGAACTTCCAGAAACCAAAACTTTCTTCTTTTCCTCATCTTTTCCGTTCCCCCAATCTCCTAACTTCTATTTTGCTTTTCTCCAGTCCCAATGGCTGCTTTACATACTCTTCGTGAAGAAAATCCTTCGATTTAAAACGAAGGAAAAGATAAACAACTCCTGCTGAAAAGGAGATGAAAAAACTGAACCCAGGAAATCTTTCAATTGTCAAAGCAGAAAGCAAAGCATTCAACATTAATACCAGAGAGGCTCCCTCGAGTGCAACTCCGTAATACTCGAAATGAAGGACCACAACAAGAAGTGAGAGAAAAGATATATTCATACTCACACCCACACTGTGCCAATAGAAGATATCAACGAAATTCTCTGAAAGATTGAACCACTTCTTGATGGAATGTGCCAGAAAGAAACAAGAAACAAGTGCTGCAAGGTTCAGAGAAAGCATATTCAAAAAGGCTTGTTTCAGAGAAATAGAAAGCTTCATCATATTCTCTCTTATGGTTTTCAAGGGATGGTTGTTCACGATGGATATCATGAGGTTTTTATAGTCTCTTCTGAACACCGTTTCTATTGCGATGTTGAACACTGCAAGACTCGGTATAAAAAACAGAGCGGCAACAAACTTTGGTATATCGTACTCTGCGAACAGAAAGAATCCCGGTGATATTTCCTGACCCTTCATTTTCCAGATGGTGAAATTGTCGATCCAGATTGACAGATAGTAAAAGTAACCAACGAAGATCAACTGTGGATACTTCCTCGTCAGAGTTAGAAAACCAAATCCCACTCTTGTGGAATTTCTCAAGTAACTCAATACCAGGTAGTTGAGCGCAAATATTATCAAACCAATCCCTACATCCAGTACAAGAAGAAGTTTCTCTGGAAAATCTGTCTTCCAGTATCTGGCAAGAAAAATTGAAATTGAAAATCCAAGGATAAAGGACAGAGCAATCAGAGAACTTCTCTCAGTAACGGATGCAAACTGCATCTGTATCCACACAAGAGAAAAACCGATCAGTGCATAGCAAGAAAGAACCTTTTGCACAGTAGAATACTGATCGTTTACAACAAAAAATATCCATCCAATAACAAAAGACACCGCAAAAACAAAAAGAACCGCTCCGATGTAACTTTCGTAGATTCTTCTGAAATCCTTTCTGTAAATGCTGTCTGCCAGGAAGCGAGATATCAGAAAAGACATCCCACCTGATACTATCATGGAGAATATGAGAGAGTAAGTCAAAACACCGAGGAAAAACGGAGAAGGAGAAAACCATCTAGAAACCCAAACTATATAAAATAAGACAACAAGCCATGGTGCAAAGTATATGAAGATAGAGTAAAAGAACGCCAAAGCGTCCGCAAAAAGTGTATTTTTGGAAAAGATCAGATCAAAACTCTTTCCTGCCATTCAGCAATACCTCCATCTTTTTTTCATTCATCTCTATTACGCAAAGTCCACTTCTCTCATAAATCACTTTTCCACCCTGAATGGAAAAATCCCGATCACTTTTAAAGAAGAAATAGCGTGGAAGTTTTGCGTTCGAACCCAATATCACCGTTATTTTATCTTTATGATAAACGATAGTTGGCTTGTTTTCAAAATAATCTTTGAAGGTGCTGTACAGCTCTTCAGATGTCATATTCCTCAACCAGGGATAGGTCTCTTTCATTATACGAAAGAATTCTCTCAGTTGTTCGAGCATGTACTCCCAACTTCTCTTTTCTGGGTTTCTATCAGGACTCAAGACATCATCAGGATGAGTAAAATAATGGTAGGTTCCCATATTCAAAAGAGTGGATATAGTTTCAACAAGAAGCCTTTGAATAGGATAGTGTCCACTTGTAGTTCTTGGCAAAATCAGTACATCCCCGAAGATTTCATACTCACTTGTATCGTTTTCCAAAGAATAAACTGTTCCCACAATCTTTATTGAAGGAAAGATTTCTTTTAAAATCTTTATGCTTTCCTTATCGATCTCATTGTTGGGCGCCACAAGAAAAAAAGGAAAATACGATTTTGAAAGTTCACTTAGAAAATCTTTTAAAGCTTTGTAAGAGATTCGCAGTTCATCAGGATTCCAGTTCTTCTGTAGAGGGGGAAGATGATTGTATCCATGCAGACCTACGTCCACATCTTTCGCTTCTAGGAGTGTTTTTAATAAGTTGAGAGAGGTACTACTTCGCAGGAACTCAAGGAACCCACTGTACTCAGGCTTGTTGTTATAACTCGTTATCAAAGCAGTAAATGGTCTTATAGAATTCTCCTCGCACAGTTTTTTCATATCTTCCCACCAGATTCTGTAATAAAAAACTTCATCCGTTGTACCTGTTATATCGTTCCTGATCCCATAAGAAGGTAGGGGAAAATCGTCGAAGAATACAGAAAAGGTGTTCACAATGGGAGAGATTATCAGATTAGATGAGACGAGAAACTCGTTAAAAAGGACTCCTCTGGACCATTTTCCAAGAAGATCAGGCGGAAAATACACAAGGGTTCCTTTTCCCTTCCTCACCATCCAGGAAACAGGCGTCCCGTCTACCGTAATGAAAACTTTCGCTCCTTCAGGAGCAACTCTATAACTTAAATACTGATATCCTGCTTCGATGCTTTCTGGAATATAAAGGTGTTTTTTTTCAAGAACAAGATTTCCTGTTATCGAATGTGTCCCTTTTCCAAGAAAAATCACGCTTCCTCCGTTTTCAAGATAATTTTTTATATCTTCCCTTTCTAGAAGAGCATCGTCTGTTATCACAACAGCCTTATAGTAGGAAAGAGGATATTTGAGCGTTGTATCTACTTCAAAGAGAGCGTTCTCGAACATCCTTCTTACGTGAGAGTTCTCTTTCGAAAGAAAAACCCGATTTGTTCGGTTGTAGAGAAGAAGGTCATTCACTATCTTTCCCAAATCCATTACAGCGTTTCCTTTTTCATCAAAAGCGTGTTCAAAAACTGCCATTCCCCCATGCTCTCCATAGAAAATAACTGGATACTTACCGGTGTTCGTTATGGCGTACATCAAAACTCTTACAGTTGGTGAGAAAATAGAAAAACCATCGAAAGATTTCTTCGCTGGAAGTTCTACTTCTTTCAGAAGATATTCTTGATCAACTTCCAGATTCAAGACATCTTCCTGACGCCAGTTATATTCATAACGAACACCGATGAGATTCAACAAAGCGTTTATATCAACAAGACCTGGACCGTTTCCTGAAGGATCTTCGAAGGCTCCAAGATTGTTTATTACGAATATTTTTCCTCCACTCAACACGTATTCTGTCAGTTTTTTCAAATAGATCCTTGCATTTTTCATTTTAGAGGAATAATAACAAGTAACTACAAGATCGTACCCTGAAAGATCAGGAAATTTTTCTTCCACATCAACCAAATCGTAATCCTCGTACAAATATTTCAGAGCGGGGATAATATAGGATGAAAACACAGAGGCACCATATCCATCTTCGGAACCTTTGTAAAGAAGGAGAGTCTTAGAAAAGGCTAGACAGGAGAGTAAAAATAACATCAATAGAAGCATTTTTTTCATATGGATTCCTCCAGAGGTGGTTTTTATGAAGAGAAAATCACTCGTTTCTATAATAATAATAGCATTTATTATAACTTCATGTAGTTTGACTTTTCAAAATGAATGGGAAACTCCTTTCAAAAACTGGCTTTATCAACTTCAAAACGCCGATCCTTTTGAAATCGCCTCCTCGGGTTTTGAGCTCGCTGTCATAGATTACTCCAGAGACGGGAACGAAGAAGGTGAGTATTCTCCAGAGGAGATAAAGATCATGCTGGACGCAGGAGTCACTCCCGTTGCTTATCTAAATATAGGTCAGGCAGAGGACTACCGTTTTTACTGGAAAAACAATTGGTATGAAAACCCTCCCGAATGGCTTGGAGAAGAAGATCCTATGTGGGAAGGAAATTATTTTGTGAAGTACTGGGATCCAGAATGGAAGAAAATTATCTTTTCTTATATCGACAGGATACTTTCCCAAGGGTTCAAAGGTGTATATCTTGACAGAATCGACTCTTTTGAATACTGGTCATCAAAGGGACAGATTCCAAGAAGAGAAGCAGCCATTTGCATGATAGATTTCATAGAAAACATTGCGGAATACATCAGAAAAGAAAATCCTGATATTCTGATAATCCCGCAGAATGGTGAAAACATTCTCGAGTTCGACGATGGAAGATTGCTTTCTGTCGTTTCCGGCTGGAGTGTTGAAAATCTCTTTTATTTCAAAACCAACCCTCTCCCAGACAACGAAACTGAGAATAGAATACGCTACTTAGATACACTGAGATGGCATGGAAAATTCATTCTCTCTGTCGACTACGTGGACGATGGTAGCGATTCCTTAGAAAATCTAGAGCGCATTCTGGATTATTACAAAAAATGCCAGGAAAAAGGCTACATTCCCTATGCGGCTCGATCTGACCTGCTACTTGATGAGATAAATGTGATAGAAGGCATACAACCTGTAAAGTGATACCGGGGCGGTGGGAGTTGCCATGAGAATAGGTCTAATTGCTGAAGGTACTTACCCTTACGTTACAGGTGGTGTTTCAAGTTGGATACAAACTCTCATTTCTAATCTTCCAGAATTTGAATTTGAAATTTACCACCTACGCCCAGATTCGAAAAAAAGAGAGATCAGGTACAAAATTCCTAAGAATGTGATTCGTATACATGAGTTGAATATTTTTGGCGACTATGATCCTAATATACCTGAGGAAGCGGATTTTTCTATGCTTAGTTCCCTAACTGATGCAATTTTGAAAAGACAAAGTCTAAAAGAATTGGTTCTTATACTTGAAGATTTCATAAGGAAAAACGCTGGAAAATCTTTTTACAGATTATACTCCAGTAAAGAATTTTGGGAGATTGTAACCAAAACATATAAAAATTTCTTTAATCACAGAGGTTTTACTGAATATTATTGGATTGTTAGAAATCTAACTCTTCCCATTATAAACTCTTTGCAGTTTATTCCAGAAAAATGCGATATATTCCATGTTCCAAGTACAGGTTATGCTTCCCTTGTTGGAATTGTGGGGAAGTTTCTTTACAACACTCCACTGATAATAACGGAGCATGGAATTTACCACAGAGAAAGGGAAAGAGAAATAATTATTTCCAAATGGCTTCCTGAAGACTACAAGCCTATGTGGATTAATTTGTTCAGAGCAATCAGCATGTTGGCATATAATGTGTGTGATTCACTGACGACTCTTTTCAAAAAAAATCAACTTTTCCAGCTGGAGCTTGGGGCTAATCCAGAAAAAATGACAATAATACCCAATGGAGTTGATGTAGACAAATTTGATATACCCAAAGAAAAACATGAAGGATTCATAGTAGGCTTCGTAGGAAGAGTTACCAGAATAAAAGATGTGAAAACGGCTATAAGATCCATACGTATAGTAAAGGATGTCTTGAAAGATGAAAAGATAAAATTCCTAATAATTGGTCCAACTGATGAAGAACAGGATTATTATGAAGAATGTAAGAAATTAGCGAAGAATCTTTTTCTAGAAGATACAGTAGAATTCTTGGGGCCACAAAATGTAAGAGAATACTACCCTAAACTTGACGTGCTTCTTCTAAGTAGTGTATCGGAAGGGCAACCTCTTGTTATATTGGAAGCTATGGCAGCAGGAGTTCCTATTGTAGCAACTGACGTAGGGGCGTGTAAAGAAATAGTCTATGATGAAGAGGGACAGTGTGGAATTATCGTCCCACCTAAGAATCACATGATAATGGCAAAGGCTATATTAAAATTGTTTGAAGACAAAGAAATGAGAGAAGTATTTTCTGAAAATGCCAAAAAAAATGTTCGCAAGAAATACAGACTCGATCTTATGATACAAAATTATAAGAATCTTTATCTCCATTTGTTAAAGAACCGTCTAGCATTAAAAACTTGAGAACTTCGTAGTTCCTTTTCCTCAATATCTCTTTCAACAGCTGTTTATATAGTTCTTGGGATTTTGTTTTTAAAAATCCCTCTAAAAGTATAGAAATATCACCTTCAATTTCATAGAGAAGAGAGAAAAATTCTGGATGTAAAACTGTTGTTTTTTTCAATTTCTCAGTCAATGCTTTCTTAAGAATGTTCTTATAAAAGCTTCCTATATCCCCGTCTAAGAATCCTGATTTTATGTAATCTAAAACAACTTTTATATTCTTTTCGTTTAGATTTTCTACTAATTTGTCTAGTGATTCCTCAATTGTCCCAAAGTGTTCTTCTATTTTCTCAATCGCTTCTGATGCATACAATCCAACATCCGGATGTGAGTCAAGCACCATTTTACGGAGAATAGGGAGGACCTTATTTGATGATACTTTTCCGCTCTTGACATCTTCTGCAATTTGAAGAATTAGTTTTTTCTTTTCATTCGGAGTTCCAAACAAAGAAGTTCCTTTTAAAGGTAGTATTTCCAATCTTTTTTCTTCTAAAACTGGGAAGTCTTCCTCCATCTCTTGATCATAAATTTGAAAATCAATTTCCTTTTCCTTTGTAAAAATAACCAAGCCAAAAGGATATGTAACAAGCGCAATTAAAGCTTGAGAAAGGTCTTTATTTAAAGCAAAATGTATCACAATATTTATAATGAGAACCAAATCGAATACGTCGTTTTTTTTGTTTAACCACATTAAAAAATTGATAAAAGCTATGAAGAAATTGATTAAATTAACAATTCGAAAATTCAATCGTTCTTGAAACATGCTTCAATCTCTCCAATACTGAAATTTGCCCCACCTCGTCACAAAAAGGTAGAAGTATTTTTAAGAAAATTCTGTTGTTATAGATCTTAATCTTTGTTGCTAAATCTTCTGATCTGATGGCTTTCAAAACTTTATCTAATTCATGGTCATAGATTGAAATACAGATTTCTGAAAATGGAAGACTATATTTTGCGAAGAAATCCATCAAACGCCGCTTAATTTTATTATAAAAATCAACAGTATATGTTCCATCTGGTAGTCTGTGTTTTTCTGCATCCTTTTCGATTCTCTCCAATTTTGCAATGAACCAAACTGAAAGTGCCTTCAGATTTTTCTCTATGTTACTCAATTGAACAGGGTCTTCAAGTTCCTCCACAATGACAACTCCTAAGATTTCTTTTTCATCCCCGATCCTGACAGCCAGTATAGGCTCCTTTTCTAATTGAGAAAACTGGTTAAAAACTTCTAATATCGAACAGCTACCCTCTTCCAGTGCTTTCTTTACTACCAGCGATTGATCCTCTGAGATAGAAAATCCGAATGAAGGATTACCAATACTGGCAATTATTCTTAAGAAACCGTTTCTGTATAAATAGAAACTTGACTTTTTTATCTCCAAAAAAGCAGATACTTTTTCCAAAAAATTATACGCAAATTCTTTTAAATTTTCTGCAGGAATTTTCGATAACTCTAACATCAAAGCACTTATTCCTTCGTTTTCATAGATTAATTTTGTTTTTAATTTATCTACAACATCTTCAAGGTATTCAATATATTTTCTAAATGATTCTAGATTTACTTTTGATCTTTTCAAGCTTTCTTCTAAAAAATACATTTTAACAACGTGACTCCAGTACGACAAAGAAGAAACAAGTGCTGAAAATATTATGCAAAATTGTAGAAACATTTCTTCAAAATGATAAATCCTTTTTGAAATAAAAAATACAAATAGAGAATACATAAAGACATTCAAAATTTGGGCAAAAAATTGGTATCTTGTGATTAAAATTATTAATGGTACAATATATAGTTGCTCAATATATTGATGTTTAACAAACAAAGTGATGAAATAAACCAGCAAATAAATGATCAATACTTCGATCAAAGAATATATGTTTGCTTTCCTTTTTTCAGGGTCTCCAAGATATTCTTTCAACTTTTTCCAAACCATGTTGTTGAGAAGAGTAAATTTTGAATACCAAATCTTTTAGATTCATTTTTCTTAAAAGAAACACAGAACCACTAAAAAATGCCAATAAAAAACCTAAGCCTGGTGCCATTGATCTGCAAAATGCCGTCAAGATCAGATTTACAGAGAAAGAAATAAGGACTCCTATAAAAGCTTCTTTATAAAAATTGAAATACAGATGTATTGTCAGCATAAGCATAAAAATAACATTGAAGAGATGCCCAATAGCTCCTAATCTAAAAACTGTTATTGAAAACTTGGAGAGCCATTTATTCAAAAATTTGCTTGCTGATAAATCTAAAATAGCTATTGTAATAGCTACAAGCGTTGTCTCAAGAAGGATATGTTTCATAGAGGCTTGAATTTCTTCCAATCGAGCTTCTATCTGTTCTAATGTTTTATTGTTTTTTATAGCTGAGAAAAAAGATAGATACTTTTTTAGAAAGGTGGTCTCAATACCTAGACTAAATAGAACAATAGCTGGTGTAAAAGAAATAGCAGCTATAAAAAGCGGAAAATCGTAGTTAGGGGATATGATAATATTAGGAGCTACTTCTAATCCTTTTTTGAACCACATAATTATATTATCAATCCAGTAGGAAAAATAGTAAAAAAACGCTATTAACAGTAGTTCAGGATACTTTCGTGCATAATGAAGAAAGTCAAATTTCAGATGAGTTGAGATCCTTAAATGTTTTGTAATAATGCTATTCGCTATAAAGGTCAAGAAACCCATTGAAAATGAAATTATTACAAGCAAGTATTTTTCATTGATGATATTTCCAAAAATTTTAAAGAGTATTATCAATGACGAAAAGATAAATAATACAGGCAAAACAAGAGCATGTGTTTTTTCAATAGCCCCGACGAACAATAAAACAGTTTGCAAAACGGAAAAACTAACAAACAACCAAACAGCAAGTGTTTTGTATTGATATGCTCTGAAAAGTACATTTCCAACCATAAAAGATAACATAATCACAAAAACAATCGCTCCTGAATAGTTTTCGTAAATTTTTCGAGAGTCCTTTAGATACAAAAAGTCTGATATTGATCTTACCAAAATCATTGCAAACCCACTTAGAAGCATAGTTGAAAAAATGAATGAATATGACAAAATTCCAATTATAGAAAACGAAATGGAAACACCGAATTTTGATGCCAAAATTATGAGAACCAAAGGAATGAACCATAGAGAATTATTTTCGAAGAACGAAACGAGAAAAACCAGTGAAGTGCCTAAAAACGTGTCTCTAAAGAATGGAAATTTAAAAAAAATTCCAGCCACTTTATAATCACCCTTACGGCTTTTTGTGTGTTTTATCATAAGTCTCTGTATATTTTATCATAACAATTCTGAGAAAAATGATCTACAAAATGCAACTTAATGTTAAATCCAAATGTTTTCTAGTTCATAGATACTCACCTTGAGAAAGCAAGATTCGACGTCAAGCACGTTGTAGATCCCTTCAGGATGTACTCTGAAAGAGAGGGCAATGGAGTCGTTGAAGAACACCTCCACAGAACACGAATCAACGAAAAGACGTATTTTGTCGTTCTTTCCTCGTTGAACTTCCACTTCCTTTATTACTCCTCCCGAAATGCCAGAACGTGTTGTATCAACTCTAAGAACGTCTTCTTCCACAGATATTCTAAGTTCTTCAGCAAACTCACTTCTAAGAGATAGCGAAAGATTTCCTTGGAATTTGCAACACACTTCGTAGCTGTTTTTGTCTGTGTTTATTCCGTACGTTCCAGGAGTGTTCTCTTCCAGGATCTTTCCTGCTCTGAGTGATTTCAATTCTTCGATGGGTTTTACTTTCAAATCGCTGTCCTCTAAGTACAGCTCTCTTGGTAGACTCATGACACCGTTCCATCCTTCTTTTTCGGTCGGATAAAGATCTGTCCTATGCCAGTTTTGAAGCCATCCAATAACTATTATCCTCTCCGTTCCAAAAAACGTCTGTGCAGCATAGAAGTCTGTTCCGTGGTCCAGAAAACCTCTTTTTTCAGTAATCAGCTTTCCTTCTTTCAATTCTCCAAGGGCGAAAAGAACGCTGTTTGTGCTCGTCACGGAGTAGATGAGCACATCTTTTCCACCGATGCTAACAAGATCGGGACACTCTATTTCCTTTGTACTTTCATCCTCAAAAATCACTCCTTCGTAGCTCCAGCGTACAAGGTCTTCAGAGGTGTAGAAAAGAACCATACCGATTCTCTGGTCTTTTCCGGATCCAAGAACCATTCTCCATTTGTCTCCAGCCCTGCTCACTTTTGGATCCCGGAAGGCGTGGATATTTTTCTCTGGGGGTTTCGATATTACAGGATTATTTTCGTACTCCATAAAATTCACTCCGTCCTCACTCGTTGCTATGCACTGAACTTCTTTCTCGCCTTCGTTATACTCTGGATCTCGAAAATAGGTATACACGAGCACCATTTTTCCGTCCTTTTCAATAGCACTCCCAGAAAAGACACCGTGTGTTTCATCCTTTGGATAAAGAGCAACTGGAAGGTGTCTCCAATGCACAAGATCATCACTCACAGCATGTCCCCAGCAAATGTTTCCCCATCTGGGTTTTTTCGGGTTGTACTGGTAGAACATGTGGTATTTTCCCCTCCAGTAGATCAAACCGTTTGGATCGTTCATCCAGCCTGTTATGGGAAAGAAATGGTAATTTGGCTTGAACATATTATCTCCCTCCATTGATCTCCTTCAGAACCTCGTTCACCACTTCGAGAACTTCTTTATGAACAAGGCCGTTGGAGAAGACAAAATTCTTCGAGAAAACGTTTGCTTCTTTTCCGGAAAAATCTGTCACCGTTCCTCCTGCTTCTTTCACAACTATCAGGCCTGCTGCGATGTCCCACGGATTGATCCTCCAGGTTACGAAGAAATCTACCCTTCCTGCTCCCACATAACAGGCGTTCAATGCGGCGCTTCCCAAAATCCTCACTCTTCTTGTCTTTTTCTCCATTTTCTCTATGAACTTTCCCGTGAAGTCTATGTAACTTCCCGTGGATCCTACACACTCTTCCAGACTGGTGTTTCCAGATACTCTGATCTTCTCACCGTTCAAGAAGGCCCCTCCATTTTCTTCAGCGTAGAGTGTTTCGTTGAGTGCAGGAGCATGTACGACCCCCATTTTCACTTTTCCCTTCTCCACGTATGCAATGGAAATGGAAAAGTTGGGAAGTCCATGAACGAAGTTTATCGTCCCGTCTATGGGATCTATTATCCAGAGTTTTTCCCCATTCTCCGAGATTCCCTCTTCCGCTATTATGTTCTCGTCCGAAAAAGCCCTTCTGATCTCTTCCACTATCATCTCCTGGGCCTTTTTGTCTATCTCCGTCACAATGTCTTTGAAACCGGTTTTTTTCTCCACACTGTCCACCTTTCCCCAGTGAAGCATGAGGAAATGCCCGACCCTTCTCAGGAGTTTTATCGAAAAGTCCAGTCTGTCCAATTCGATCCCTCCCTCCAAAAAAATTAACGGCTCCCTCGAAGGGAGCCCTCTGGTGGGTGCGGCAGGACTCGAACCTGCGACCTCTTCCTCGTGAGGGAAGCGCTCTCCCACTGAGCTACGCACCCATCCGTTTATGGATTTTACAACAAAATCTTCATCATGTCAAAACACCTTTTATGATCATCTCCGTTGCTTCTTCTTCTGTGAGGCCTTTCGCCATGAGGGTCTCAAGTTGCTTTGCGTTGACCCTTCCTATGGAGGCTTCATGAGTGAGTTCCGATGAGTCATTCTTCACAACAAGGACGGGAAGAGCTCTCACATCCACCGCGTCTCCTTTCGTGATCTCAAGACATTCCACGTGTCCTCTGGTGTGAGGCGCGTTTCCATAGACCTCGTTCACAACGGAAACCCTCGATCTGTCTAGTGCAACTGCGTTCGTCTTGGCAAGCCCCCTTGCACCTGCTTCATTCAGTCTTAGAATTTCTTTCACTTCCACATCGTCGTCTTCGATGGCTTTCACCTTCGTGTATAGCTCTCCAATCGAGTCTTTTTCCAGCGTGGCGTCCATGAAAACCTTCAAAGTCCCTATCCTGGTCTTCACCAGGGTAAAGGTGTTCCGGTAAACGGCACCCTCTCCCACTTTTGCTATCGATCTTGTGATCAGGTTTATAGATCCTGTTTCGCTGTGCATGTGCTCGTCGTGGTACTCCATCCAGGCTCCTTCTTCCAGTTCCACGTTCATCAACGCATCATGGGTGAAATCCTCCGTCCAGGGAAAGACGCAGTGTGCCACAAAGATCGCTTTTGCCCCCTTTTCCAGTTTTATGTTGAAGATCACCCGCTGAAGACCTTTTTTCTCAAGGTATCCCGTACACACGTGAACGGGATATTCCACCACCACACCCTCTTTTATTCTCATATCGACCTGTACACCGTTTTCTATTCTCTGTGGCGTGAGTTCCACTCCTTCAACACCGTTCAGACCTATGACCTTATCGCCGCTTATTATTATCGATGCGATTCTCCTGTCGAGGAACTTGGAAACGTCTCCTCCCGCCTTCTCATAAGCCTTGGCCAGTGCCTCAAATTCCTTTCTGTAGTCTTTGACTATCATCCGATCATCTCCTCTTGCGGCTCATTTGGATGATCACACCTGTCACAGCTGTTTTTGTAGAACTGAACAATCGTTGAGGGATCTCCTTCTTTCAGAATGGTTCCATCGCAGATGAGGAAGGCATAATCACTTTCCAAGGCGATCTCCTCTCTGTGGGTGACAAGAATCACAGAACCACCCGCACTCACAAGTTCGGAAAGGACCCTTTCTATCATCTCAAGGCTCATTATGTCTATTCCTGAATCGGGTTCATCGAGGATGGTGTACCTGGGTTTCATGAGGAGGATGCTGGCAAGTTCCACTCTCTTTCTTTCACCACCACTCAGTTTCTCATCGACGTTTCTTTCAAGATAAAGAAGAGGACTCAAACCCACTATTTCAAGCACTCTTTCAAGTTCACCCTCTGAAACCTTTCTCTTCCCACCAAGTGTCAGATAGTCTCTGATCTTTATTCCCGTGAAACGAGCGGGTTCCTGCCACATGAGGGTAATGCCCCTTCTGGCTCTCTCCGTCACGGAAAGGTTCGTTATATCCTCTCCATCAAGGAGGATCTTTCCTCTTGTGGGTCTGTATCCCTCAAGTCCCATGATGAGATACGCAAGGGTGCTCTTTCCTGCGCCGTTGGTTCCAAGAATGGAGTAAACCTTTTTCTCTTCAAAACGGGCATTTATCTCCCTCAAAATGGCCTTTCCTTCCACTTCATACCAGACATCGACGAGTTCTAACACCTTCATCACCTCAAGGAGAGTTTAGCACCAGATCACCTGTTCAGCACCAGAAGTTCCACAAATTTCCCTATAATGTAAACATAAGACAACACAGAGACAAAAACAAGGGCAGGAAGGTACATTCCAAACAGCGAAAAGACAAAGATCACAAACAGTCTGACGTCTCTTGAGGCAAAACCAGAAAGTTTTCCCACCAGCGCAGGATGCGTGCCGAACACCTTCCCAACACTGTGAAGATAGCTCACCATCAAAGATCCACTGACAGCAAGAATCGACCAGAGAAGAAGAGGAAAGGAAAGACCCCCTTCAAAATACCCGTAAATTGAAACACCGAAAACAGCGAAAATATCGACGAACCTGTCGAGCATGGTGTCGAAGAAGGCCCCCCAGTTCGAACTCATGTTTCTGGCACGGGCGATTTCTCCATCGACCCCGTCCAGAGTGGAAGAAATTTGAATGAAGATTCCCGCAAGCCACGGCATTTTGACCAGATAGAACGGAAAAGCAATCATTCCGATCAAAAAACTGACAAAGGACATCTGATTCGGTGTCACGCTCCAGTTCCTTTTCAGGATGAAGTTCGTTATTCTGGTGGAGATTCTCCTGTTCAGGAGGGAAGAGACCCACCCGTCGGTGGTCTTCCTCAACACGGTATCCCCTCCTTTATCCTTTCCATCAGTTCGTAAACCTTTTCGTTCAGATCCTCCGGCGAGTCTATCTCCGTCCACGGTGCATCCTCGAAATCGAACACCTTCACAACCATACCAAGATCGACTGCTTTTTGCAGAACTTGATACAGGGAGATCTCCTCCGACCACGAAAAGGCATCCCTGAGTCGATAGACCTTTTTCGTCATGATGAAAACACCTGTATCGAAATAGTTGTACTCATCGACTTTCTTCCCTATTCTAACGATACGACCGTTTTCATCGACGAGTACTTTACTTGCTTCCTGAGGGTCTATCAGATCTTTTCTTTTGCTCACACCCAGTTTTATGTGAAATTCATCCTCATCGAAAGCGTTCTTCAGTGCCTCCGGTGGAAAAATCGAGTCACCACAGGAGAGGAAAAACCTCTCGCTCTTCACATGTGGTTCGCTCAGAAAGAAGGAATAGGCGTTCCCAAGTTCAACCCTGCTGTTTTCTATCACAACACCTTCCACACCGAGATCTTTCAGAACCTTCTTGCCGTAATCTTCGTATCCCTCAGGCACAATCATCACGAACCTCTCGACACCGTTTTTCATCAGAGAGATCATCGGATATTTCACCAGTTCACAGCCAACAAATCTATAGAAAACCTTGGGAATCTCTCTGGTGAGAGTTCTAAGTCTTTTTCCCACACCCGATGCCAGTACAACCGCTTCTTTCACCACATCACCTCCATGAAAGAGAAAGAGGGGCAAAAGCCCCTCACAGCCATTTTGGTTTCAATCCTGCCCAGATCCTCATCTTCTCGTACGCGATGATCCTCGGTATGTTCTTCTCTTCAAACGGGCCGGGGTTCTTCATGTAGAAGGCGTTCACAGGGTATACTGTTCCGTACTCTTTCCTATCGAGAGCGATTTTTCCGAGTCTTACAAGATCAACAAGGAGTCCTCCGAGGGCCGGACTGTCGTTGATCCTTCCGTTTATCATGAGCTCATCGGTTACACCGTTGAAACTAACGTACTCGATGTGGATGGCTATAAATTTCTTGTCACCGAGAGGTTCCAGGTATCCAGTCGGCTTTATGTAGTGCGGTGCATCGTAACCGAGGATATCCTTCACGATACTGGATTTTGTGAACTCTTTACTCTTGTTCTTTCCTTCATCGGTGAGCGCAAGAAAGTCCATGTTTCCACCTATGTTGAACTGTGCAACGTCCTTAACGTATCTGTTCCTCTGAGCAAGATGGCTCAAGACGTCCGCTGTGAACGGAGTTGCACCCGTTGCTCCATCGTCTCCAAAGACCACAAGGTTGTTCTCTTTTGCGAGTTCGACAAAAGCCGGATCGTTCGCTATGTAAGTCGGTATCACGTTCACAAAGGCTGCTCCACCTCGCTTTTTCGCATACAACGCTGCCGCGTAGGCGTACACCTGTGTGGCCGTGAGCCTTTCTTTATCGTTGTTTTCTATGGCCTTGAGCAGTTCTTCCTTGTTTCCGAAGGGCTTGAACGCTTCGGTGGTACAGGTGTTCACTATCACGTCAGGATCGAGTTTTGACCACTCATCGACGAGTCTTTCAACGGCTTCTTTCAGAGGCATGCTGTCTTCGAGTCCTTCTGCTTCAATGGGAAGGTTCTTCACACTTCCAAGGTGTACTCCCATGGAAACGACAGGATCATCGGACAGAGAACCCGTGTCTTTCCAGTATTGTCTGACCACCTCACTCAGTTTCTTTCCGATCTTTGCCCTGTCTACGTCGTAGCTTCCCACGATTTTGATATCTTTGAAATCGATCGGAAGCTCTCTTGCAAGCGGCACACCGTAAGGCTCGATCTCTCCCTTCTTGAGTCTTTCAAGACCTGCAACGAAGGTGCTGGCAACGTAGCCCTGACCAAGAATCAGGACTTTGATCATGTGCCCTCACCTCCTGTCCAGTTTTTTCATCGATGAGTTATTTCGGGAAAGGAATTATGGCGGAGGAAGTTTAGAATGACAGCCAATTTCATTATATCACGTTTTTACAATCATATATTTCTATTGCTTTTCATTGAAGTTAAAAATCTGAGGCGTGTGGTGTTTACTTTTCTTGTGAATACAGTAACAACATGGTGTATTCCCTTGACTTTTGTCGAAAAATAGTGAAAAATATAACGTGAAAAGGTTCACGATATTGGAGGAAAACAACCGATGACAATCCGGGTTTGTATGGGAAGTTCCTGTCATCTGAAAGGTTCCTACCGGGTAGTTGAAAAACTCAAAGAACTTCAGAAAAGGTATAACTTCAAACTCTACGGTTCTCTCTGCTTTGGAAGGTGTTCTCAGGGGATCTGCGTTGAAATAGACGGGCGTTTGTTCACAGGGGTGTCCCCTGAAAACGTGGAGGAACTGGTAAAGAAGGTGCTTCAGAGTGCCTGATCTCATATTTTCAAAAGAAACGGATTGCAGGTACTGTTACAAGTGTCTGAGAAACTGCCCTGTCAAGGCGGTCTCTTTCAAATCAGGTAAATCCACCGTGGTGGTGGAAGAGTGCATATTCTGTGGAACGTGCCTTGAGGTCTGTCCCCAGAGTGCAAGAAGTTACAGAAAAGACACGGAGAAACTGTTGAATCTTCAAAGACCGTTTCTTGTCTCCATCGCACCCTCGTTTTTTGCCTACTTCGAAAATCCATTGAAGGTGATCGGATCTCTCAAAAAGATGGGAGCCATGGTCGTTCAGGAAACGGCCGTTGGGGCAGAAATCGTCTCAAGAAGATACACCGAGGTCTTTGAAAAAAACGACGGTCCCGTTGTGACAACAGCGTGCCCTGTGGTCGTAAACCTTGCAGAAAAACACTTCCCGCATGTTCTGAAGTATCTGACACCGATTGATTCCCCCCTCATGGCCCACGCAAAGTTTCTGAAAAAGCGCTATGGAGACTTTCCCGTCGTCTTCGTGGGACCGTGTATAGCAAAGAAAGAAGAGAGCAGCCTTGTGGATATCGCCCTCACGTTCGAAGAACTCGAAGAAATCATTGATGATATGAAAGCAGAAGAGGTATTTCCCGATCCCCCGTATCCGAACAGGGCAAGATTTTTCCCGACAACTGATGGAATCAACTACACCGTCTCTATCCCCTGGGAAAAGAAGATGGTGGTGGAAGGGGTAGAAAACCTGATGAGAGTCTTTTCACGAATCGACGAGTACAGAAATGTTTTCATCGAAGCATCTGCCTGCTATGGAAGCTGTCTGAACGGTCCTGTGATGAGAAAAAAGGCTGCAGGGAAAGACAGAATTCCCGAGTGGCAAAAGAGACTTCCAAAAGAGCCAAAAGTAGATTCCTTCGAGATAGAGACATTCAGATCCTTCAGAAACAGATCAAAAAGTGTGGACGTTTCCGAAGAGGAAGTCAGAAAAGTTCTTGTGTCGATCGGAAAAGACGATCCAAAAAAGGAACTGAACTGTGGTGCCTGCGGGTACGATTCGTGTCGTGATAAAGCGAAAGCAGTCGTCCTTGGAAAGGCAGAGAAGGAAATGTGCTTTGTGTACCTTCTGGATCTGGTTAAGTCATCCAGTTATAGGGTTGTCGAGGAGTCTCCCAACGCTGTCTTCGTTCTTAAAGAAGGAAAGGTGATCTACAGAAACAAACTGGCCGGGGATCTCTCAGAAAATGACCCAGAAATACTCACAAAAGCGATGAAGATGGTGGGGAACACACTGGTACTTGATGAAAGAAGGTACTTCTTCGTGAAGAGGTTTTCACTCGAGGAAGGAGAAGAGGTCCTCATGCTTGTGGATGTCACCCAGGAGAAGTTGAAAGAAGACGAACTGAACAGACTGAAACAGGAGACACTCAGAAAGGTCGAGGAGATGCTCAACAAACAGATGAGAATCGCTCAGGAAATAGCCGGTATTCTCGGTGAATCGATTGCAGAGACGAAGAGCAGTTTTCTGGAACTGAAGATGTTCATGGAGGGAAAGAATGCTGACCTGTGATGTGTTTTTCGCCTCGAAGAACAAAAAGGGTGAGGAAGTCTGTGGAGACTCGATCAGGGTAAAAAAAGAGAGCGAAAAAGTCGTGGTCAGCATCTCCGACGGGCTTGGAAGCGGTATAAAGGCGAGCATTCTTTCAACCCTCACCTCAACGATTGCAACAACCATGCTGGCGAACGGTCTTACTGTGACAGATGTTTTCAGAACGATTCTCGCCACACTTCCTGTTTGCAGGGTGAGGAGAATCAGTTACTCCAACCTGTGCTCCGTGGTGTGTGATTTCAAGAACGAAATCTGTACCGTGGTGGAGTACGAGTTTCCCGTGGTGATGCTCTTCAGAGAAAACAGGCGGATTCATCCAGAAAAAAAGAGTCTTGACATAGAGGGAAGACGAGTCTCCATCTGGGAATTTCATCCTGAGAAAGGAATGATGCTTTTTCTGGCAACAGATGGACTCTCACAGGCAGGAATGGGAACGGAACTTTTTCCTCTGGGTTTTGGTGTTGAAAACATCGAGAGTGAAATAAAACACCTTCTCAGAAATCACGTTTCCCCTGCAGATATCGTCAGACACTTTGTGAGACTTGCAGAGAAACTGGACAGAGATGTGAAGGGAGACGACACACTCGTTGCCTGTTTGAACTTCCGTGAAAAACGGATACTGAACCTGTTCGTTGGGCCACCTGAGAGGAAGGAAAAAGATGAAGAGTACGTGAAAAAATTCCTGAGTCTTCCCGGGAAAAAGATCGTGTGTGGTGGTACCACGGGCCAGATATTTGAAAGAGTCACTGGAAAGAAAGTGGAGATAGATCTTTACACGTTCTCAGAGAATTCTCCACCTGTTGGATACATGGAGGGAATCGATCTTCTGACGGAAGGGATCGTCACGCTGACTCAGGTGTTCAGATACCTCGAGGGACAATCCGAAGAGATGGGATACGGAGCGAAATTCATTGTGGAAAACCTTCTGGAGGCTGATGAGATCAACTTCTTCGTTGGAAGGGCTATAAACCCGGCACATCAAAATCCACTGTTCAGTCACGATATATCCCTGAAGTTCAGACTGGTGAAGGATATTGCTCACATCCTTCAGGAAATGGGAAAAATAGTGAACGTCCAATACTGTTAGGAGGTGTTGGAGTTGGAAAGGCGCTTCGAAAAGGTTGAAGAGATCCTGAGAAAACATGGTTACAAAAGAGAGAACCTGATAAAGATTCTCCTCGAAATCCAGGAACTCTACAGATACCTCCCCGAAGACGTGATCAACTACGTGAGTACGGCGATGGGAATTCCTCCCGCGAAGATCTACGGAGTGGCAACGTTCTATGCACAGTTCTCTCTCAAACCGAAGGGAAAGTACGCGATCATGGTGTGCGATGGAACGGCCTGTCACATGGCGGGCTCTCCGGAAGTTTTGAAGGCCATAAAAGAGGAAACTGGGCTCACACCCGGAAACGTCACAGAGGATCTCATGTTCAGTCTGGATCAGGTTGGCTGTCTTGGTGCCTGTGCTCTTGCACCTGTTATGGTGATCAACGATGAGGTCTACGGAAATTTGACGGCAGAAAAGGTGAAAGAAATCCTCAGAAAAATAAAAGAGAAAGAGAGGGAGAGCGCCAATGTTTAAAAACGTGAAGGAATTTATCGAATATGCAAACAAACTGAAAGATCTCAGGGAAAAGAAATTGAGCGGTACTTCTGTGTACGTATGTGTTGGGACAGGATGTACCGCCAAGGGTGCTCTCAGGGTCTACAATACCTTCAAAAAAGAACTAGAAAAGAGAGATCTCCTTGGAAAAGTGACCCTCGAGAGGATCGACGATGACAAGGTCACATTGAACAGAACAGGATGCTGCGGAAGGTGTTCTTCTGGACCCCTTGTAAAGATCATGCCTTACAGGTTCTTCTACTCCAACGTGACGCCGGAAGATGTTCCAGAGATCGTGGAAAAGACGATCCTCAAAGGAGAGCCGATCGAAAGACTGTTTTTGATAGATCCCATCACAGGAGAGAAAGTGCCGAGAATAGAAGATACAACACTCTTCAAAAATCAGGATTTCTACATAATGGAGGCTATTGGAGAGTCTGAATGTGACACCATAGAAGATTACATCGCACGTGGTGGATACGAATCCCTTGTGAAGGCCCTTACATCTATGACGCCGGAAGAGATCATAGAAACTGTAAAAGCCTCTGGCCTTCGAGGAAGAGGTGGTGGAGGATTTCCAACGGGTCTCAAGTGGGAGTACACAAGAAAAGCACAAGAAAGCACGAAGTTCGTTGTTTGTAACGGTGATGAAGGAGATCCCGGAGCGTTCATGAACAGGACTCTTCTGGAGAGGGATCCGCATCTTGTTCTGGAAGGGATGATCATAGCCGGGTATGCAGTCGGTGCTCAGAAAGGATACGCGTACATCAGAGCCGAATACCCGTTCGCAGTCAGGATGTTCAAAAAGGCCATAGAAGACGCGAAGAAGATGGGACTACTCGGTGAAAACATCCTCGGAACGGGCTTTTCTTTCGATGTGGAAGTGAAAGAGGGAGCCGGTGCATTCGTGTGCGGTGAGGAAACGGCACTTCTTGCCTCCATCGAAGGAAAAAGAGGTATGCCAAGGCCAAAGCCACCATTTCCCGCCCAGTCTGGTCTCTGGGGAAAACCCACCCTCATCAACAACGTGGAAACGTACGCGAACGTTCCAAGAATACTGAGAGACGGTGTGGAAAACTACAGAAAACGAGGAACAGAGAATTCTCCTGGAACCAAAATGTTCTCCGTTGCAGGTCCCCTGAAAGCCACTGGAATCATCGAGGTCGAGTTCGGGACCACTCTGAGAGAGATCATCTACGACATTTGTGGTGGTTTCGTTGAGGGTGAAGAGTTCAAAGCCGTTCAAATAGGAGGACCATCCGGAGCGTGTCTCTCTGAAGACTTCCTGGACATGCCTCTGGATTACGACACGCTGAAGAAGGCAGATGCGATGGTGGGATCCGGTGGAATCGTCGTGATCACGAGGAAAACCTGTATGGTGGAAGTGGCAAGGTTCTTCCTTGACTTCACAAAAAGAGAATCCTGTGGAAAGTGTGTTCCATGCAGAGAAGGTACTATGCAAGCGTATAACATACTCGAGAAGTTCATACACGGGAAGGCCACTTACGAAGACCTTGAAACACTCGAACATCTTTCAAAGACGATAAGAACGGCTTCTCTCTGTGGCCTTGGAAAGACTGCGCCCAACCCCATACTGAGCACTTTGAGACTCTTTAAAGACGAATACATCGCCCACATCGAAGGAGAGTGTCCCAGCGGAATGTGCACGGCGTTCAAAAAGTACGTCATCAATCCTGAGATCTGTAAAGGATGTGGTCTGTGTGCAAGATCCTGTCCACAGAACGCCATAACGGGAGAGCGCGGAAAACCGTACATGATAGATCAGGAAAAGTGTGTCAAATGTGGTGTCTGCGCCAGCAAGTGTCCTTTCAGGGCCATTGAACTTGTATGAGGAGGGGAAAGGATGAAAGTCTTCGTTGACGGAAGAGAGATAAACATAAACGACAACGAGAGAAATCTCCTTGAAGCACTGAGAAACGTAGGTATAGAGATACCGAACCTGTGTTATCTGTCGGAAGCCTCCATCTACGGAGCATGCAGAATGTGTCTTGTGGAGGTCGAAGGACAGATCACCACCTCCTGTACACTCAAACCGTACGAAGGAATGAGAGTTAAGACGAACACGCCGGAAATATACGAAATGAGAAGAAACATCCTCGAACTCATTCTTGCGACCCACAACAGGGACTGCACCACCTGTGACAGAAACGGAAGTTGTAAACTACAAAAATACGCAGAAGATTTTGGCATCAGAAAGATAAGATTCGAACCTCTCAAAAAAGAACACGTGAGAGATGAATCCTCTCCCATTGTGAGAGACACCTCCAAGTGTATCCTCTGCGGTGACTGTGTGCGTGTCTGTGAGGAAGTTCAGGGAGTGGGAGTCATCGAATTTGCAAAACGAGGTTTCGAAAGCGTTGTAACAACAGCGTTCAACACACCCCTTGCGGAAACGGAATGTGTCTTCTGTGGTCAGTGTGTTGCCTACTGTCCAACGGGGGCACTGAGCATCAGAAACGAAATAGACAGACTCATAGAAGCCCTCGAGAGTGACAAAATGGTGATAGGAATGATCGCACCTGCTGTCAGGGCGGCCATTCAGGAAGAGTTCGGAATAGATGAAGACGTTGCGATGGCGGAAAAAATCGTTTCATTTCTGAAAACGATCGGCTTCGACAAAGTGTTCGACGTTTCGTTCGGAGCAGACCTTGTCGCATACGAGGAGGCACACGAATTCTACGAAAGGCTCAAAAACGGTGAGAGACTTCCACAGTTCACTTCCTGTTGTCCCGCTTGGGTGAAGTACGCTGAGCACAACTATCCTCAGTATCTTTCGAACCTCTCGAGTGTGAAATCACCTCAGCAGGCACTCGGTACCGTGATAAAGAAGATCTACTCAAAGAAACTTGGTGTTCCTGAAGAAAAGATATTCCTTGTCTCGTTCATGCCGTGTACCGCAAAGAAATTCGAAGCAGAAAGAGAAGAGCACAAAGGAATCGTCGATCTTGTCCTTACCACAAGGGAACTCTCGCAGCTTATCAAGATGAGCAGAATCGACATCAGCAAAGTAGAACCACAACCCTTCGACAGACCCTACGGTGTGTCTTCTCAGGCAGGACTTGGTTTCGGAAAAGCAGGGGGTGTTTTCTCCTGCGTGCTCTCTGTTCTGAACGAAGAAATAGGGATAGAGAAAATGGACATTCAGGTTCCAGAAGAAGGTGTCAGACTAGCAGAGATTACACTCAAAGATGGAACATCTTTCAAAGGAGCGATCATCTACGGACTTGGAAAAGTGAAAAAAGTTTTGAAGGAAAGGAACGACCTGTCTATAGTGGAAGTGATGGCATGTAACTACGGATGTGTGGGTGGTGGAGGACAGCCTTATCCGAACGACTCCAGGATCAGACAGCACAGGGCAAAGGTTCTGAGAGACACGATGGGAATAAAATCTCTTCTCACTCCCGTGGAGAACCTCTTCCTCATGAAACTCTACGAGGAAGATCTAAAAGATAAACACACAAGACACGAAATTCTCCACACAACGTACCGTCCAAGAAGAAGGTATCCAGAAAAAGACGTAGAAATACTTCCCGTTCCGTCTGGAGAAAAAAGAACTGTGAAGGTTTGCCTTGGAACCTCCTGCTATACGAAGGGATCCTACGAAATTCTGAAAAAACTCGTCGACTACGTCAAAGAAAACGACATGGAAGGAAAGATAGAAATTCTTGGAACGTTCTGTGTAGAGAACTGTGGAGCTTCCCCGAACGTGGTCGTGGATGGTAGAATTCTAAGTGAAGCCACCTTTGAGAAAGTGTTGGAGGAGCTATCGAAAAATGGGTGAGATGATCCATCTTCCTAGAGCTACATTTGAAAGATTGAAGATGTACAGGAAGGTACTGGAGTCCGTAAAAAAGCCCTTCATATCCTCTGATGAAATAGCAAAGTTTCTCGAGATAAACCCTGAACTTGTGAGAAAAGACCTCTCTTATTTGAAGTGTCAGGGAAAACCAAGGGTTGGCTACGATGTGGAAGAACTCAGAAAAGAACTCAACGACCTCTTTGGTGTGAACAACACAACGAACATGATCATCGTGGGAGCAAATGATCTGGCAAGGGCTCTCGTGAACCAAGATTTCTCAAAAGTCGGCGTAAAGGTCGTTGCAGTGTTAGACGTTGAAAGTGGCAACGTGGGAAAGTTTATCGGAGAGTTTGCAGTGAGAGAAATGGATGTACTCGAAAGAGTAATCAAGAGGTTTAACGTAGAAATTGCAGCATTGTGCGTTTCAAAAGAAAAAGCGAAAAATACAGCCACCTTACTTGTTGAAAAAGGAATAAAAGCCATCTGGAACTTCACGGGTGTTCATCTTGACCTTCCTTCATATGTTACCGTGGTGGACGAAGACCTCACAAGATCCCTCCTGACGATAAAACACCTTTTGAAATAAAAAAATCCTCTGAACACTTACAAGAGGGGGGCAACCCCCTCTTCAATGGTATAATTTCTTTGATAATGTTCATCAACATTTCATAAACGTTATTAAAAAGGAGGTTTCAGACATGAGAAGCATTTCTTCCAAAGTTCTGGCACTCGGTGTGGTGGTTGTACTGGCTTTCTTTGTGACACAGTACATCCTCATGAACACAACCGTTTACAACTCCATCATGGAAAGAAAAAAAGAAGAGGCCAAAAACCTGGTTGAAACGGTCTACGGAATACTGGAGAAAGCCTATGAGATGGAACAAAAGGGTGAACTCACAAGAGAGCAGGCACAAGAGCTGGCAAAATCTTTGATAGGAAAGATCAGGTACGACGACAACAACTACTTCTGGATCAACGACACCCACCCCAGAATGGTGTTTCACCCGATCAAACCAGAGATGAACGGTCAGGATCTGAGTGACTACAAAGATCCAAACGGCGTGTACCTTTTCAACGAAATGGTGAAGATAACAAAAGAAAAAGGCGAAGGCTTTGTCGAATATTCCTGGCCAAAGGCTGGAAGTGACAAACCTGAGCCCAAGGTTTCTTACGTGAAACTCTTCAAGCCATGGAACTGGATTGTGGGAACAGGAATATACGTGGACGATGTGAAAAAGATCGTCGGAAATCTTGTCTTCAGAAACGCTTTGATTGTTGGTGTTATAGGACTTGGTGTGATAGTAACCGTTTTCTTCTATGGAAGAGTTCTTTCCAGAAAGACGAAAACGATTCTTTCCGCCCTTGAGAAGGTATCCAGTGGAGATCTTTCTGTGTCCGTTGATATAAAATCAAAAGACGAGTTTGGCACTATTTCACAGAAGTTGAATGAAACGCTCGAGAATCTGAGAAAGATCATCTCGGAGATAGACAAATCCCAGGATGAAGTGGAAAGAGTTTCTGAAGAACTCTTTGCTCTATCACAGCAACTCCGCGGTGCCCTTGAAGAGATCGCAAGAGCGTCTGAGACGATCAGCCGGGAAGTTCAGAACGCTTCTGCTTCCATAGAAGAAGTTACGTCCGGCTCCGAAGAAGTCGCCGCCAATTCTCAGAACATATCCAAACTCATCCAGGAGATTTCAGAGAGTGCAGAAAACATATCGGACTTCGCAAAGAACGGTCAGAAAATCCTCGAGGAAGCGGTCAGAAAAGTAGAAGGCGTTTCGGAGAACTCAAGAAACACCGCTGAAGTTGTTCTCAAGGTCACAGAGAGTGCAAGAAACATAGAAGAGATTGTAAGAACGATCCAGAACATAGCAGAACAGACGAATCTTCTTGCCCTCAACGCCGCTATAGAAGCCGCAAGAGCCGGGGAAGCAGGAAGAGGCTTTGCAGTGGTTGCCGATGAAATCAGAAAGCTTGCGGAAGAGAGCCAGAAAGCTACTGAAGAGATCAGCCAGATCCTTGAAAACATCAGAGACGGTGTGGAAAGAACGAACGAGATGTCAAAAGAAAACGTTGAAATCACAAAAGATGCAAGAAAACTGGTGGAAGAATCCTACGAAAACTTCAACCAGATCGTGTCCAGAATAGAAGACCTTGCCGCAAGGATCGAAGGAATCGCTGCGAGCGCTCAGGAACTCAGCGCCGCATCCGAAGAGATGAGCAGTGCTCTCGATGCAGTAGCCAAGACAACCACAACGGTTGCCGACGAGATAGAAGAGGTTTCTACCAGCATCACAGAACAAGAGAAAGCTGCAAAGAGGATAGCAGATGTTGGAACAGAACTCAAGAATCTTTCGGATGAATTGAAGAAAGATGTGGAAAGGTTTAAGATTTAACATTAAGAAATATCTAGGTAGGGTGAAACTGTATTGTGATTTTTGTAACTATATTGACACAAAGAAAAAGATTCGTTATAATTCGATGTGGATCATAACTAAAAAGTGAATAGTTGGGGTTCAGAGAAAAAGAGACCCCCCAGCATGTATCCGGTTTATGGATACTGTTGGGGGGTTAAATATTTACAATAAGGGAGGATTGAGAAAATGTCCGTGTACCTGGCTGAATTCCTTGGCACAATGTTACTCATCATCCTAGGAGATGGTGTGGTTGCAAACGTAGTTTTGAAAAAGTCAAAAGGGTACAACTCAGGATGGATAGTTATCACAACAGGTTGGGGTCTAGCAGTTGCTATGGCAGTTTACCTCGTTGGAAGGATCAGTGGAGCTCATATTAACCCTGCCGTAACCATTGGATTGGCTTCCATCGGTCAATTTCCCTGGTCAAAGGTACCTGGTTATGTCTTTTCACAAATCTCTGGAGCTTTTGTAGGTGCAATTATAGTATACCTCACCTACCTTCCTCACTGGAAAGAAACAGACGATCCAGATGCAAAATTGGCCGTCTTTTGCACAGGACCTGCTGTCAGAAAGTATGGTGCCAACCTTCTGACAGAAATTGTTGGAACGATGGTGTTGCTCATGGGAGTTCTTGGAATAGGAGCCAACAAACTTGCAGATGGCTTGAATCCGTTGCTTGTGGGCTTTCTCGTTTGGAGTATTGGACTTTCCCTGGGAGGACCAACAGGTTACGCCATAAATCCTGCAAGGGATTTCGGTCCACGATTGGCTCATGCCGTTCTCCCTATCCCTGGAAAAAGGGATTCAGACTGGGGTTATTCATGGATTCCAATAATAGGTCCTATTATTGGGGGAATTCTTGGTGCATCCCTTTATAACTGGTTGTTCTAAATTTATCACAAAAGGAGGGGTTTTCATGAAATACGTTCTTTCTCTCGATCAGGGTACAACGAGTTCCAGGGCGATCGTCTTCGATGAGAAGGGAAACGTGATCTCCAGGGTAAACAAGGAGTTCAAACAGATCTATCCAAAACCTGGATGGGTGGAGCACGATCCCATGGAGATATGGAAGTCTCAGATCGAAGTTGCAAAAAGAGCGATCGAAGAAGCAGGAGTCAAACCTGAAGAGATAGCTGCCATAGGGATCACAAATCAAAGGGAAACAACCATCGTCTGGGACAAAAACACAGGAAAGCCAGTCTACAACGCCATCGTATGGCAATGTAGAAGAACTGCTCCTATCTGTGACGAACTCAAAGAAAAAGGGTATTCAGAATTCATCCGTGAAAGAACGGGCCTTGTCATCGACGCTTATTTCTCTGGAACAAAGATCAAGTGGATTCTCGACAACGTTGAAGGAGTAAGAGAAAAAGCAGAAAAAGGAGAAGTACTCTTTGGAACGGTCGACACCTGGCTCATCTGGAACCTCACGGGTGGAAAGGTGCACGTTACTGATTACTCGAACGCCTCCAGAACGATGATTTTCAACATCCACAAACTCGACTGGGACGATGAAATCCTGGAACTTTTGAATATACCAAGGGCAATGCTTCCACAGGCGATGCCATCGAGTCACGTGTACGGTCGTACGACAAAAGAACTATTTGGAACAGAGATACCGATTGCTGGGGATGCTGGCGATCAGCAGGCGGCTTTATTTGGTCAAGCCTGTTTCCAGCCGGGTATGCTCAAAAACACCTATGGAACCGGATGTTTCCTACTCATGAATACCGGAGAAAAGGCCTTTGAATCCAGATCCGGCCTTCTCACAACAGTTGCCTGGGGATTGAACAACAAAGTCTACTACGCACTCGAAGGCAGTATCTTCATCACAGGAGCAGCTGTTCAGTGGCTCAGAGATGGTCTTAAGATCATCTCAAATGCAGCAGAAACAGAAGAACTCGCCACAAAGGTGCCGGACAACGGTGGTGTGTACTTTGTTCCAGCGTTCGTGGGTCTTGGCGCACCGTATTGGGACATGTACGCACGTGGCTTGATCATAGGTCTTACCAGAGGAACCACAAAAGAACATATAGTGAGAGCTGTCCTTGAATCGATCACCTATCAGACAAGAGATGTTGTGGAAGTCATGGAAAAAGAAAGCAACATGAAGGTTGAAACACTCCGCGTCGATGGTGGTGCTGTCGTGAACAACTTTTTGATGCAGTTCCAGTCGGACATTCTGGGAGTTCCTGTAGAAAGACCAGTGGTGAACGAAACGACAGCACTCGGTGCGGCGTATCTGGCAGGACTCGCTGTCGGATACTGGAAGGATCAGGAAGAGATATCGAAATTATGGCAGCTGGATAGAAGGTTTGAACCATCCATGGATCCTGAAGAGAGAGAGAGGTTGTACTCAAAATGGAAAGAAGCTGTGTCGAGGTCTCTTGGATGGGAAAAGCAGTGAATCTGTACCCCGTGATTCCAGCCATCAGGACAGAAAAAGACATCGAAGAGGCTCTGGCTTCACCTTCCACCCTGGTATTTCTACTGACAGGAAACGTGGTGAACATCGAAGAGATGGTTTATAAACTCAAAAAAGAAAACAAGGAAGTTTTCGTCCACATCGATCTTGTGAAGGGACTGTCGTTTGATAAATGTTCACTCGAATTTCTCAAAGACGTAGTAGGTGCTGATGGAATCATTTCTACACACATTTCACTATTAAAAGCGGCCAGGAAACTTGGATTGAAAATCATTCAGAGAGTATTTCTGGTGGATTCTGGAGCCCTGGAAAGCGGCTTGGTTCAGGCAAAAGACCTGGAGCCGGATTTTCTGGAGATACTGCCAGGCATCATTCCAGAAATCATCGAGGAAATATCCAATCGATACTCTGGAAATATCATCGCAGGAGGTCTGGTGAGGAAAAAAGAACAGATCTTTGCCGCTTTGAAAGCCGGAGCAAAAGCCATTTCAACGAGTTGCAAAGATCTCTGGAAAATTCTATAATACATGGTGGAAAGAGAAGAAGAGAGAGCCATATCCCACAGGGGTGGGGTATGGCTTTTTTTATTATTTAAGGAGGTGTTCGACTTGAAGGCAATCGTCATTGGTGCAGGTGTGTTTGGATCTCTCATCGCGAGAGAACTGACGAAGTACGATCTTGAAGTGACGCTCATAGAGAAAAATTTAGATGTAGGATGGGGTGTGACCAAGGCAAACTCCGCCGTTGTCCACGCAGGATACGACGATCCTCCAGGAAGTGTTCGAGCACAGTTCTGTGCGAGAGGAAACGCCATGTACGAGAAACTCTCGAAAGAACTGGATTTTGAGTTCAAAAGAACCGGTTCTTTCGTGCTGGCGTTCAACGATGAAGAGTTGAAAGAACTCGAACGCCTGCTCAAGCAAGGTGAGGAAAACGGTGTTCCAGGGCTGACCATTCTTGAAAAAAACGAGATCTTTTCGATGGAGCCCAATCTCAATCCGGAGATCAGATATGCTCTCTATGCACCAACGGCTGGTATCACAGAACCCTGGATGGTCGCCATCTCGGCCGTGGAAAACGCCCTTCAAAATGGTTTGAAACTCGTTCTAGGTGAACAGGTTCTGGGTTTTGTGAAGATGAACGGCCGTATAAAGAAAGTGATCACCGACAAACACGAGTACGAGGCAGACATCGTGATAAATTGTGCGGGGCTTCATGCAGACGAGATAGCGAAAATGGCAGGAGCAGAGTACGTTCCTCTACATCCCAGAAAGGGAGAGTACATTCTTCTTGACAAAAAACTTCAAGGACTTGTGAAAAGAGTGATATTCCCAACACCCACGAAGATTTCGAAGGGAATCCTCGTTCTTCCCACAGTCGATGGAGGAATCCTCCTTGGCCCAACTGCCGAGGATCTTCCAGAGAACATGAAAGACAGGCCTCTTACTACCAAGGAAGGCCTTGAGAAGGTGCGGGAGTTCACAAAGAAACTCGTACCGTCTCTTGATTTTTCGCTTGTTGTGAAAACTTTCTCCGGTCTCAGACCGGAAAGTCCTCAGAAGGATTTCTTCATAAAGAAAAGTGAAACGGTGGAAAACTTCGTGAACGTCATGGCCACAAGATCTCCAGGACTCACAGCAGCGCCCGCCGTGGCGGAATACGTGGTCGAGGAACTCATCCAGGAAAGGATGAGGATTCCACTCATCAAAAAGAAAGATTTCAATCCGCTGAGGGAAGGAATAAAACACTATTCATCCTTGCCCATCGAGGAATGGAAAAAAGAGATAGAAAAAGATCCACGTGCAGGAAGACTGGTCTGCTTCTGCAACGAGGTAACGGAGAAAGAGATCGTAGAAGCGATCAGAAGGGGTGCAAGAACACTCGATGGAGTCAAATTCAGAACAAGAGCGATGTTTGGAAGGTGTCAAGGAGGATTCTGTATGGCAAAAATTCTAAAAATCCTCGAGCGAGAACTCAACACGGACATGTCCGAAATCAGGATGAAATCGAAAAACAGCTGGGTTGTGAACGGGAAGGTGAGAGAATGAAGGTGGACGTGATGGTGATAGGAGCCGGTGCGGCTGGAATGGCAGCAGCTTTGAAAGCAAAAGAAGAAGGAGCAGAAGTTCTTCTTGTCGAGCGAGACGAAAGAACAGGGGGCATACTGAACCAGTGTATTCACAACGGTTTTGGTCTTCACTACTTCAGACAGGAACTGACGGGACCCGAGTACGCCGAAAGATTCCAGGAAAGAATGGAAAAGATGGGGATAAAGACTCTGGTGAACGCCTACGTAAAACAGGTTGATGACAGAGAGGTGATTCTGGTCACAGAAGGAGGAATTGAAAAAGTAGAGGTCGGTGCTCTGGTGTACACAACGGGAGCACGGGAGAGACCTTTCGGCAGTCTCATGATCCCTGGAGACAGACCATCCGGCATCTTCACAGCAGGAGTTGCACAAAGACTCATAAACATCGAAAACCGGCTTCCCGGAAAGCGTGCTCTCATATTGGGTTCAGGTGACATCGGTCTCATCATGGCAAGAAGGCTCACCCTCGAAGGAATGGAAGTGGTGGGAGTGGTGGAGCGTCTTCCCTACACCGGGGGACTTCTCAGAAACGTGATTCAGTGTCTCGAAGACTATAACATACCACTGTATCTTTCCAGTACTGTGGTCGAAGTGAGGGGAAAGGAGAGACTGGAAGAGGTTGTCGTCGCAAAAGTCGACGAGAACTTCAAACCAGTTCCAGGAACCGAAAGAGTCTTCAAAGTCGATACACTGGTACTGTCTGTTGGGCTCATTCCACAAGTGGAGTTGATAGAAAACCTCGTGGTCAAAAATCTCACTTCGAAGGGAATTGGGGTATCGAACATAGGTCAAAGTTCAAAAGAATGGATATTCTCAGCAGGGAACTGCACCGTGATTTTTGATCTTGTTGACTACGTGAGTTACGAAGGAGAAATGGCAGGACGATACGCTGCAAAGTTTGTAAAAGGAGAAGTTCCCCAGGAGAAAATACCTGTAAAGCTTGGAAAGAACGTGATGGTGGTTCATCCCATCTGGTACACACCCGCTGAACCCCTCACACTCTATCTGAGAGTGAAGAAACCCATGGAAAAGGGAAGACTCACCGTGGGAAGGTTCGAGAAAGAGTTTGAAGATCTTGTGCCGAGTGAGATGTTGAGGGTAAAGATCCCAGATAGAGATCTTGAAGGCTTCGATGAGATCGTTGTGTCCGTAGAGGAGGTGGAATGAAATGCTGAAGAACGTCGTTTGTGTTCAGTGCCCGGTTGGGTGTAAAATTAAGGTGGAACTAAATGAAGAGGGTCATATAAAATCGATCATTGGTAACAGATGTCCCAGAGGGGTAGAATACGCAAAAGACGAAATCAGAGATCCAAAGAGGGTAGTTCCAACCAGCATAAGAGTGCTCAACGGAGAGCTACCACTTGCGTCGGTCAAAACCGACAGACCGATTCCAAAAAGATTCATCCCAGAGTTGATGAAGATCGTCAGGGAGATAAAGGTGGAAGCACCCGTGAAGTCTGGAGATATCGTTCTGAAAGACCTTTTTGGAACAGGAGCGAATCTGGTTGTAACAAGAACTGTGAGGAGGTTGGAAAATGGATCCAAAAAAGTTCAAGAGGATAGCTCTTGTTGGAGCAACGGTTAACCCGAGGAAATACGGTAACGTGATTCTCAAGGATTTGATCTCCAAAGGATTCGAAGTTTTGCCGGTGAACCCCAAATACGACGAGATAGAAGGCTTCAAAACTCACAAGAGTGTGGAAGAACTTCCCAAAGATGTGGACGTGATAGTCTTTGTTGTACCACCAGAAGTGGCCCTCAAAGAAACAGAAAAGGCCTACAAGGCAGGTTTCAGGAAGTTTTGGTACCAACCTGGAGCGTTTTCCAGAGAAATTGAAGAGTTCTTGAACACTCTGAATGATGTGGAGTATTCAGCTGAAAAATGTATCATGGTTGAAACTTCATCTTCCAAAGGCTTCTTGAACTTGTAGAGATCGCACTAACGTGTTTGAGAATTTCCCTGGCTTCTTTCTCTGTTTCAACAAGCCCGGCGGCGATCACAGTCCTGCCGGGTATTTTCTTTGCCACCTTCGGTGCCGCAAGTCCCGGAAGAATCTCCACCACATCCACTCCAAGGGATTCGATCTGTTCGATTCCCCTCTCAACTGCCTTCGAATCGAGTGCGAAGAATCTGAGAACAGCGGAGATGTTGTTTTTCTTCGCGGCAAGGTAGTTTTTTGGCTTTATCGTGATGATTCCATCGGCACCGGTTTTTTTGACAAATAAAACGGCTTCTTCACCTTCTCCCAAGCCACTCACAAAGTCCATGTCAACGAAGACTGTTTTTCCCTTATCTTTGAGAATCTTCAGGTGGAACTTCAGGTTCAAAATATCGCTCTTGAGAAGAAAAACAACGTTCGGATCTATCTCCCCAAGAGATTCCATATCCCAGATCGCAGCTATTATTCCTTTGAACATTCAAGAGTCCTCCTCCAAACGTTGTAGAGTTCCATTATCTCCTCAATGGTGAGCTGTTCTGCCCTTCTTGAAAGGTCCATTCCTTCAAAAATGGAAAGGAACGGCTTGAGATTGTTTTTGAGAGTCTTTCTTTTCTTTGAGAATATCATTGAAACAAATTTTTTGAACCTCTCAAAGTCCAGATCCACATCCTTTCTTTTCATTTCGATGACCACCGAATCCACCTCTGGATTTGGAACAAAATAGGATCTTGGAACATCGAAGAGTTTTCTTACTTCGTAGAATGTCTGAACCATCACAGAAAGATATCCATAAGACTTTCTTCCTGGTTTTGAGAGAATTCTTTCTCCAACTTCTTTTTGGACCATCAGGATGGCTCTTTTGAATCTCCACTCTATGATCTTTTCTATTATGAGGCCTGTTACACTGTACGGTATGTTGGAAACACAAATGGCCCCATCTGGTACATCTTTTGCTTTGAGAAAATCCTCGAATCTCAGCTCCACATTTGGGTACTTTGAAAGCCTCTCTTGAAGAATCGGTGCAAGACTTTCATCTATTTCGTAAGCGATCACCCTTGCACCTGTTTTTGCGAGTTCTTCTGTGAGCGTACCTGCACCCGCTCCTATCTCCACAACAACATCATCTGGTTTCAAACCTGCTTCCTTCACAATGCGCTTTGCTATTCGATCGTCTGAGAGAAACACCTGACCAAGATGCTTTTTGAGTCTTATACCGTATTTTTTCAGGTAATCGGATGTCTTCAAACCACATCCCTCGCCATCACTCTGAAGTTTATCTCCGGAAATATCGCATCCACCCACTCGTAGTATTCAAGAACCTTTTTGTTTATATTTCCGCTGGTGAGCTGGTCATATAGATCGAAGAATCTCTTTATGTGGAGTTTTGTTCTGTTCTCTGCGTATTCAACGCTTGTTCTCGTTGTCATGATGAAAGCCCAGTCACTGGACTGCGCCAGAAAAAGCTCTCTGAGCATCTGGTTGAGTACTCTCTCTGTGAGAGGATCGGAACTGTCGTAGTATTTTCTGGCAAGCTCTACCATTCTTTCTATCATTTCGTGAAGGTGTCGGTAGATCCAATCGTTCGTTCCATTGAGCCAGGTTTCGTAATATCCACCAGCTCCCCAACTGGAATCGGCAGGAGTGACGATTTGAACCTCCTCGAGTGTATCTATGACTTCCGAAGCGGTGACCAACTTCAAAGTCCTGGATTCGTTCACAAGCTCAAAGAACCTCTTCAAAAAGTAAACACCTTCGAACCACCAGTGACCAAATAGCTCTGCATCAAACGGCGCTACGATCACGGGTTCTACTCCCATCACATCCATTAATCTTTTCGCCTGATCTTCCTTTTTGTGAAGAAAGTCTCTTGCGTGTTCTTCAACCGCTTCCATGGCTGCATCTATGTCGTAGTAATCTTTTTTCGATGCATCCAGACTCTTCGATGTGATCCTGTGGTATTTTATCCCTGTGTTCACCCTCACTCCAGAAGGATCTATGTAATCTTTTATGTACTCCATTTCTCTGTCAAATCCGATGTCTCTGTAAAACTCTCTGTACCTTGGATCTCCGGGATATCCGACCATGGCACTCCACACTTGCTCGCTCGACTCGGGATCTCTGGCGAAGACGAACACACCACTCGGTGTCATGACAGGACGGTAGACCCCGTATCTTGGCTGTTCATCAGCGAACCAGAACGCGTGTGAATCAACGAAGAAGTACTCTATGTTGTTCTGGGCAAGGTAGAGATCCAGTCCTTGATAGTATCCACATTCAGCAAGCCAGATCCCCCTGGGGTGTTTTTCCATGTGTTTTTCATAGTTCTTCACACCAACTGCGATTTGAGCGTTTACAACCTCCGGATACATCTGATAGAGAGGCAAAAACGCGTGAGTTGCGTTGCAGGTAACGATCTCGAGCTTTCCTGTTTCCTGGTATTTCTTGAAGCCATTCAAAATGTTCCCATCGTAAGACAGAAAGACGTTCAGCACTTTTTCGAAATGCTCTCGATAGAACTTTGCCATCTTGTGTTTCAGAGGATGTTCGGATTTTGTCCTCTCCACTTCTTTATCTGCAAGTTCGATGAGCTTTTCCATGTGTTTTTTGTATTTTTCCTGAAGGTCTCTGGAAGAGAGCATTTCCATCAGTGGAGGAGTTATGGACATGGTGAGTCGGAAGTCAGCTATCTCATCGAACATCATCAGAAGTGGTATGTAAGTTTCCGTTATGGCTTCGAACAACCATCTTTCCTCTAGAAAGTGATCGTACTCTGGATGGTGAACATACGGAAGATGAGCATGTAAAAAGATGAGTATTTTTCCACGCATACGATTACCTCCCGCTTCTGAATATCTCCCACATGATGCCTATTCCTTGTCCGGAAGGCCAACCCGGAGAGGTGACACCTCTCAGTTTCTCTATCGGTTTCACCAGGCTTCCTTCAGAGAGGATCACGCTTCTCTTTCTGCTACGCAGATCATACCATCTTTCCCTGGAAGAAGTCGAAGGAGAAGCGGTTGGAGTTCTTGCTACGTTGGATCTCATCAAAGGAATGAACCTTCCTTCTTCATCTAAATAACCCATCTCCGAGAGGTAGTCTGCCCTGGGCATGGGAACCTGGAAATAGAAATTCCCTGCTTCGAGAGTGACCTCATCGAGTCTGTATTCGAAGGTCCTGTGAGCATTGGTTCCATCGAACATAATGAAAGTTACATCGTAAAGTCTGATGACAGCTTTCCCTTCCCTTGCCATTTGTTTCATCAAGTTCCTAGTTTCATCGTCAAAATCCCAGTAAGAAAACACCACGTAGGGATTGACCGGCATGAGAACGAGTTTGTTCTTGTTGTAGGTTTTGGGAAGCGTGAGATCTACTGTAGAAGGCACTTGTTTCAATGTGGGAGCACCAGAGGATGCACTCGTTGCTGAAGAATTTTCCACGTGTTCTCTTATGAGCTTTATGACATCTTTTTTCTTCATGGCCTTCTTCACCCTGAGTCCCAGACTCTTTGCGAATCTCTTGAGTTCCTGTATGGTGGGATTCGCATCGAGCCATTTCAGTATTTCTTCTCTTTTCACTATCCTCGCCTCCTTGTTAATTTTCGTTTTAAAAAATTATAACACCAATGATTTCGGTTGTAAACGAGAGATTAGCGGAGAATTTTTAATTTATTTCCAAATAATCACCAGCAATTTTTGAAAACAACGGAAGAGCACCAATTACAACTATTTTTTTGGAACAGAGGGAAATTGGGATACAATACTTATATGAGGTGATACCAGAGTGTCTGGAGTTCAAGAGTTTTTGAGCCAGATGAAAACAGAAGGATCCCGGGAAGTTGCAGAACGTTTGATAACCTTCATCGAAGACAATTTTGAATCTCTGAACATGAACGAGGTAGTAAGAGATATACATCTTTTCTTCAGGGAAAAACCCATGGCGGTTCTGGAAAAGTTGGCACATTTTCTGAAAACAAGTCCTTCAAAAAAAGAACTATCGGAATTTCTCCGTCTTTTAAAGAAAACCCTGGAGCGCACAGTTGAATACGCATCTTCTTTTTGCAGAGGAAAAAGAATAATAACGCTGAGTAACAGCAAGACTCTGAAACAAACCTTCATTAAGGCAAAACCAGTCTGTGTCTATGTTCTGGAATCACGTCCTGGAAGTGAAGGAAGGATACTGGTAGAATCTTTGAGAAGGGAAGGTCTGAGGGTTGAACTCGTCGAAGACCTTCTGGCGTACAGAATCCTGAGGAAAGTGGATCTGTGCCTTGTCGGAGCCGATTACGTCGATAAAGCAGGAAATGTTCTGAACAAGGTGGGATCGACCACGCTTGCAATCCTGTGTAGGGAGCAGAAAAAACCTTTTCTAGTGGTGGCTGATCCCTTTAAGTTCGGTTCAAGATCTTTGAAGGAGACAGATCTTTTTGAGGTAATTCCATCTGAGTTGATAACGGCGATAATAACAGATCCAGAGGGAGGGACAGCATGTTGAGGACTCATACATGCGGTGAACTCAGAGCAGAAGACGAAGGAAAAAAGGTGAAACTCTGTGGATGGGTGGACAGAATAAGAGACCTTGGAGGAGTTCGATTCTTTGATCTGAGAGATAGGTACGGTGAAACACAAATTGTGTGTGATGTGAACAGCAAAGCCTACGAAACAGTGGACGATCTTACGCGTGAGTCCGTCGTTCTGGTTGAAGGAACGGTGAGAAGGAGGCCGGCTGGCACGGAAAACCCTAACATTGCAACCGGAGAAATAGAAGTTGTAGCAGAGAGGATAGAGATCCTGTCTAAAGCAGAACCCCTACCTTTTTATCCCAATGAAACACCCAAGGAAGAAATGAGGCTCAGATACCGATACATAGATCTGAGGTCGAAGCGAATGAGAGACAATATAATTCTGAGATACACCATTGCAAGGACAATCAGAAAATATTTCGACGAGCTGGGGTTTCTAGAGATAGAAACACCTTTTCTCACAAAGAGCACACCGGAGGGTGCCAGAGATTTTCTGGTTCCTTCTCGCCTCAGACCAGGGAAATTCTACGCTCTTCCACAATCTCCACAACTTTTCAAGCAGCTTCTGATGATATCTGGTTTCGACAGGTACTTTCAGATAGTAAGGTGTTTCAGAGACGAAGACCTGAGAGCTGACAGACAACCGGAGTTCACCCAGGTCGATGTGGAGATGTCCTTTGTCGACGTAGAAGATGTTCTTTCGGTGAGTGAGGGCATGATCGCCCGAGTGTTCAGGGAAGCCATCGGTATGGATCTGAAAACGCCCTTTGACAGAATAACATACAATGAAGCGATGGAAAAATACGGAACGGACAAGCCCGACAGAAGGTACGGTATGGAACTGAAAGATCTGAGATACGCCTTTGAAGGAACTGATTTCAGGGTTATAAGAAGCGTCCTGGAAGAGGGAGGAAGTGTAAAGGGATTCGTCGTTCCAGAGTTCGCCTCTGAGATGACAAGGAAAAAAGGTGACGAGTTGATGGAAAGGGCCAAAGAACTTGGGCTAGGAGGACTCATCTGGTTCAAGATAGAAGGAAAAATCACTTCACCGCATTTAAAACACCTCGAAAGGGAGTTCAAAACGATAGCAGAAAAGGAAAATCTGAAAGAAGGGGACGTTTGTTTGATAGCTGCTCACAAGGATAGAGATCTACTCAACGAGGCTCTTGGAACACTCAGACTGGAAATAGGAAAAGAGTACTTTTCACATCTGGCAAAGGGGTTTGACATCCTCTGGGTGGTTGATTTTCCATACTTCGAATGGAGCGAAGAGGAAGAAAGGTTCGTGGCAAGGCACCATCCCTTCACCATGCCGGTTGAGGAAACTCTCGGCGATGATCATACAAAGGTGAGAGCAAAAGCCTACGACATCGTTATAAACGGATACGAGGTAGGAGGGGGAAGCATAAGGATACACAAAAGAGAGATACAGGAAAAGATCTTCAAACTACTTGGAATAAGTGAAGAAGAAGCCCGGGAGAAGTTTGGATTTTTCCTTGAAGCGTTCAAATACGGTGTTCCCCCACACGGTGGAATCGCCTTTGGACTGGACAGGCTGGTTGCTATCATCGCTGGAGAAAACTCCATAAGAGAGGTCATTCCATTTCCGAAGACAGGAAACGGTGTGTGTCTTCTGACAGGAGCACCTTCGTCGGTCGATGAAAAACAGCTCAGGGAACTCAGAATCCGTGTTGAGGAGGGATAACATGGAAGGACTGAAACTAGAAAAGATAGAGCAGGAAGACAAGATAATCGTGAAGGTTCATGGGGAAATCGATGCGTACAATTCCTCAGAGTTGAAAGAGCAGTTGAGAAACCTTGTCTCATCGACGGACAAAAAGAAGATCGTTCTGGATCTTTCTTCCGTCTCCTACATGGACAGTGCGGGTCTTGGAACTCTGGTTGTCATCTTAAAGGACGCCAAGATCAACGGAAAGGAATTCATTCTCAGTTCTCTGAAAGAGAGCATTCTGAGAATCTTCAAACTCACACACCTGGACAAGATCTTCAAGATCGTCGACACAACGGAGGAGGTGTAGGATGGGGCTTCAGATAGCAATAGACGGACCAGCAGCCTCAGGAAAATCCACCATCGCAAAGCTCCTGGCAGAAAGGCTGGGCTTTGAACATCTGAACACGGGAGCCACTTACCGTGCTGTTGCTGTCTACCTGAAAGAAAAAGGGCTGAATCCTTTCTCATCAAGAGAGGAACTGGAAAAGGCACTCAAAGATGTGAATGTGGATTACAGAGATGGTAGGGTGTTCATCAACGGAGAAGATTACACAGAGAAAATCCAATGCCCCGAAGCGGGTATTCTCGCCTCAGATTTTGCAAAACTCGATTTGGTAAGACAACACCTTGTTAGAATACAACGGGAGATCTGTGATGACAAAAACATAGTGGTTGAGGGAAGGGACATCGGAACCGTTGTTTTGCCAAATGCTCAGCTCAAGATTTTTCTCACAGCTTCTCTGGAAGCTCGCATCGAGAGAAAACTCAGGGAATACCAGAAAAAGGGTTTGAACGTCAGCAGGGAAGAGGTTGAAAAGGAATTGATCTCAAGGGACACACAAGATTCCAGCAGGAAGATTGCACCACTCAAACCGGCGGAAGATGCCGTGGTCATCGACACAACCAGTATGAGTGTGAACGAGGTTCTTCAAAAAATACTGAAACTTGTTGAGGAGAGGATGAAGGTTTGAAGATCATCGTTGCAAAGAATGTCGGTTTCTGTTTTGGAGTGGAAAGGGCAATAAAAACCGTTGAAAGGCTTCTGAATGAAGGAAAAAGGGTAGTAACGGACGGTGAGATCGTTCACAACAGGCAGGTAATGGAAGAACTGATAAAAAAGGGTCTGAAAATCTCCTCTGATCCCACCGATGGAGATGTCTTCGTCGTAAGAGCCCATGGAATACCAGAGAAAAAGCTCGAAGAACTGAGAAAGGTTTATCCAAAGGTTGTAGATCTCACCTGTCCTATCGTCTTCCAGCTTTTCAAAACAGCCAGAGAATATTCCTCCAGAGGAAAGCTCATAGTGTTTGGAAAAAAGGATCATCCCGAAATGGTGGCTTTGATGGGATACGCTCCCGCGATCGTAACAAAGAAACCTTTCAAAACGGAAGAAAAGAACGTAGTTTTTCTGTCCCAAACCACCTCTTCCCTGGACGAATACAGAGAATTCGTCTCAGAGATGATCAGAATGAACAACTTCGAAAAGGCCATCTATCTGAACACGATATGCCCTGTGACCGTGGAGCGGGAAAGGGAAGTGAAAGATCTTTCGAAGATCTGCGAACTTTCTATAGTGGTTGGTGGAAAGCACAGTTCCAATACGGGAAAACTATTCCGTCTTGCATCCAAAAACTCTAGAACCATCTGGGTGGAATCACCCGATGAAATTCCGGAGGACGTAGTAAAATATGGTACGGTGTGTGTGTTCAGTGGAACTTCCACACCTGTTTCTTTGATAGAGGACGTTGTTAGAAAACTGAAAGAGATGGAGGGGAAGTAGTATGGAACCAGTGGAATTCAACGATGAAATTCTCAATCAGTATGAACCGGGTGAGTTCAGAAGAGGGCAGATAGTGAAAGGGATGGTCATCGGGAAGGAAGAGGATGGCATAGTAGTGGATTTTGGGGGAAAAAGTGAAGGATTCGTTCCAGAAAACGAGTTGACCAGACCGATAGACGATTACAAAGTAGGGGAGGAACTCACCCTTCAAATATTGAACCTGAACTACGAAGAAAGATCCACACTCTCAGAGAAAAGGCCGATCTTCAGAAAGACAATGGAAGAACTGAGAAAACTATACGAAGAAGGAAAACCAGTCAAAGCACGGATCGTTTCACAGACGAAAGGTGGATACAGCGTGGTATTGAAGGGAGTGGTACCAGCTTTTCTGCCAGGTTCACACTCTCTGTTGAGAAGAGAAGAACCCTTCCCTAAAGAAGAGATCGACGTTCTCATACTGGACATGGTCCGTACACGACGGGAAACAAGAATCGTGGTTTCAAGAAAGGCTGTACAGGAAAAGAAAGTGGAAGAGTTTTTCTCTGAAAAGAAAACAGGAGACTTAGTAGAGTGCACAGTGAAAAGGATAAATCGTTCAGGAGTTGAGGTTGAAATTTCGGATGGAATAAGAGGTTTCATTCCAAGAAGCGAGCTCAGTTATGACACAAGAATAACTCCTGAGGATGTGGTGCAGGTTGGCCAGAAGGTCACAGCAAAACTCATCGAACTGAACAAAGACAGAAAAAGTGTGGTTCTCAGCCTGAAACGGCTCATGCCTGATCCCTGGAATAAGGTGGAGGAAAAATATCCTGTTGGAAAAGTGGTGAGTGGGGAGGTCACGTCCATACATCCGTTTGGTTTCTTTGTGAGGCTCGAACCTGGTGTGGAGGGACTCGTTCCACGTTCAGAGGTTTTCTGGGGAAACAGCAGAAAGAACCTGGAAGACGTTGTGAAGATTGGTGACCTTGTAAAAGTTGAAGTGATCAACGTGGACAGGGAAAACAGAAAGCTCACCCTTAGTTACAGAAAGGCAAAGGGAGATCCATGGGAGAACATCGAAGACAGATACTCCGTTGGAAACACGGTGGCAGGAAAGGTCACTTCCATTATAAGACAAGGTGTATTTGTCGAACTCGAGGAAGGGATTGAAGGTTTTGTCCCCATCTCCGAACTTTCCTGGAAAAGGGTTGATAGCCCAGAAGAGGTCGTTAAAGTGGGCGAGAAGGTGAAAGTGAAGATAATGAACCTGGACAAAGAAAACAGAAGACTTTCCTTGAGTATAAAAAGGACTCAAGAAAATCCGTGGAAACGTGCCCTGGAAGAGCTGGAAAAAGATTCGATAGTCAGGGGAACCGTGAAAAAGATAGTGAACTCAGGCGTAATCGTTCAGGTCGAAGAATACGATGTGGAAGGCTTTGTGCCGAACAACCACCTTGTCAGTGAACCCGAGGAAGGAAAGTTGCTCAACCTCGTCGTTCTCAGGATCGATCCAGATGAGATATTCGGTGGAAGAATGATCCTGAGTGAAAAGAGATTCGAAGAAAGGATGAACATAGAAGAATACAGAAAAAAGGTGGAAAAGGAAAGCTACCAGAAATCACTCGGTGACCTGTTGAAGAATGGAGAGTGAATTATGGCGACTGTGTTGATTGTAGGAAAACCCAACGTTGGTAAGTCGACTCTTTTCAACAAACTTGTGAAAAAGAGAAAGGCAATCGTCGAGGATGAAGAAGGGGTCACTCGTGACCCCGTTCAAGATACTGTGGAATGGTACGGAAAAACCTTCAGGTTAGTTGACACCTGTGGTGTGTTCGACAACCCGCAGGATATCATTTCAAAGAAGATGAAGGAAGTAACCTTGAATATGATCAGGGAAGCAGATCTCGTCCTGTTCGTCGTCGATGGTAAAAACGGTATAACAAAAGAGGACGAGTCCCTTGCCGACTTTCTCAGAAAATCAGAAGCGGATGTTATTCTGGTAGCGAACAAAACTGAGAACCAGCAAAAGTTTGAAAGAGAGGTAAAACCTGAGCTCTACAGTCTGGGATTCGGTGATCCCGTACCTGTCTCGGCTGAACACAGTATCAACCTCGATACACTGATGGAAAAGATCATTCAGAAACTGGAGGAAAAAGGCCTGGATCTAGAAACGAAACCAGAGATAACCGAAACGATAAAGATCGCCATCGTTGGACGTCCGAACGTTGGAAAATCTACCCTTTTCAATGCTATTCTGAACAAAGAACGAGCGCTGGTTTCACCGATTCCTGGCACCACCAGAGATCCTGTGGACGATGAAGTGTTCATCGATGGGAAAAAATACATCTTCGTGGACACGGCGGGACTCAGAAAGAAGTCAAGGATAGAACCAAAAACCGTGGAAAGGTACAGTACGTACAGGGTCGTTGAGAGTATAGAGAAAGCGGATGTTGTCATCATCGTTCTCGATGCCACACAAGGTATCACAAGACAGGATCAAAGAATAGCAGGTCTGGTTGAAAGAAGAGGGAAAGCGAGTGTTGTTGTGTTCAACAAATGGGACCTGGTGGAACATCGTGAGAAGAGATACGATGAATTCACAAAACTCTTCAAGGAAAAACTCTACTTTGTTGACTACAGTCCTCTGATATTCACTTCTGCGGACAAAGGATGGGGAGTGGAAAAGATAATCGATGCCATCAACCTGGCGTACTCTTCCTACACGACCAAAGTACCTTCCAGTGCTTTAAACTCTGCTCTTCAGAAGGTATTGGCGTTCACCAACCTGCCGCGCGGCCTCAAAATCTTCTTTGGACTCCAGGTAGACATAAAACCACCCACTTTCCTGTTCTTTGTGAACGACATAGAAAAGATCAAAGAACCTCAGAAAGTCTTTCTGAGAAGGTTGATCAGAGAATACGTGTTCCCGTTTGAGGGATCTCCTATATTTTTGAAATTCAAAAAGAGCAGGTGATAATGTGGAGTGGTGGGTTTTCCCCCTGCTTGGATACCTGGTGGGATCGATTCCCTTCAGTTATCTGATACCAAAGTGGATCAAGGGTGTGGACGTGAGAAAAGTCGGAAGTGGAAACATAGGGGCAACGAACGCGATCAGAACAACGGGCCCTGCGGTCGGTGGTCTTTGCCTTTTACTCGACGCTTTGAAGGGGTTCTTTCCTGCCTTCCTGGCGGGGTCCACTTCTAGTGATCCAAAACTAGTTTCCCTGACGGCGATTTTGACCGTCCTTGGTCATGACTTTCCTGTCTTCATGAAGTTCAAGGGAGGAAAGGGCGTTGCCTCAACACTCGGTGTCATCTTCTATCTGTCATGGCCCACAGGAATTGTATTCGCTCTTGTGTGGTTCTTCGTGGTTATGATCACTGGTTACGCTTCTCTTGGATCACTCATCGGACTCTACACTTCTGCACTCCTGGGATACATCTTAAAAGGTTACGACGCTGGTATGTTGATCCTGATACTCGCTGTTTTGTCAACCCTTCGTCACTCGGAGAACATACGAAGACTCCTCTCTGGAACAGAAAGAAAGGTGACCCTCTTCAAGAGGTGAAACCGTGAAAAAACACATCGTTCTTTTTTTCCTGCTCATCACTCTGGCTGTCTTTACACAGAGTGTCAGGGAAATGTTCTCAGAGGTGATAGTGGACTGGGCAAAGGGAAATGTGAACTCCGCCTTACAGAAGATGGAGGAGATCTTCTACAAGCCTGTTCCGGCAGAAGATCTGGCGGAGTTCTGGTATCTGAGAGCGAAGTTGATGATAGAAACCGGACGTGTCAGAGAGGCTTATGAAGATCTGAAGAATCTTCTTGTTATCGTTCCCGATCAGCCAGAAGTTCTTTCGCTTGTTCACAACCTCGAATTCATCCTGCAGAACAAAAAAACGGTTTCTTTCTATATGAAAACCCTTCGTACTCTGGATGGATTCAAAGATGGAGTGGAATATTTCTTTTCCCCGACAGACGTGGCTGTTCTGGGACAAACCATCTACATCGTTGACCCACCAAACAATCGTTTGATAGAAACCGACGGATACACCTACAGCGTGAAGAATCTTTCGTTTCGCCCAGGACAGGTTTTCGTGGACAGAGAAGGGAACATCTTTCTGATCTCAGAAAGTGGGGATGTCTATCGAAACGAGGAGAAGATAGGATCGTTTCTTCATCCTATCGGAGCAGGGATTCTGGATTCTGGAGAGTTCGTGCTGGCTGATGTAAACAGGATAGTTCTGATGAAAGACAGCGGTTCTGATGAAATACCACTCGGTGGCAATCCACTGATCACGGATGCAGAAATTTACAGAAATCGAGTGATAGTTCTTGATACCTGGAGCAACTCTCTTATAGTAACAAATGTTGACGATGGAGAACAGCAGAGGATCTCCCTTCCCGTTCCAGCACGTTCTTTTGAGATGTTCTACGATGGATCGTACCTTTTACTCGACCAGTTTGGAACACTCTATCACTTCGACGGAAGAAAACTCCTGAAGATAGGATCGGTCCCTCAATATGTGAACATAGAATACGAGTATCCGTATCTTTTCGGAACAGACTGGCAGAACCACAGAGTAGAGATCAGCATCCTGAAATCCTCAGAGCCGATCTTCGTACACATAGATTCCTTCGAGTTCACAACCGACAGGATGTTTCTTTACGTGAGGGTGGAAAACGCTTTTGGAAAGGATATAGATCTCGTTCATCTCTTTTCCGATTTACTCGAGGCACGCGGCCGTGTTCCCTTCGAGGTGTCCTACAAAACGAGAGAGTATACATTCTACATAAGTGACGAGGAGTTTCTTTCAGAAAAGATATACCAGATTAACGACAGAAAGGGTTACTGCGTACTGGTGCCACCTGATACGAGCTTTTCAAACGAACAACTCGCTGTTCTGAAACTGAAAAACATCAAACTCCACTCCATGTCCGATGCACCACCTGAACTGAAGGAGTTTTGCTACAGGTCGGGTGGAGGAGTGGGAACGCCACACTTTCTGAAACACAACCTCTGGGTGTTCAGCTTTTCCTACGTCAAACCCATCACCGAGGAAATCATCCCCATCTCTGCAGCCTTCAGAACACCTGAGATGAACTATTCAGACACCGTTTATGTCACAAAGAAGGTGATAGAACTTGAGCTCAAATGAGTTCGAAGAAGCGTACCTCGATATGAAGAACGGAAAACTGGATATCGCTCTGAAAAAGTTTTTGAAACTGGTTGAGAAAGAACCATCGGCTGAGCTGTGGATCAACATCGGGAACATATACAGGAGAAAGAATCTTCTGGCAAAAGCCATGGAAAGCTACAAAAAGGCCATGGAGATAAATCCAAAAAGTGCGGAAGCCTTCTTCAACATGGGATGCACCTATTATCAGATGGGAAAGTATTTTGAAGCGCTGAATCTGCTGAAAAAAGCAGAAAATCTTGGTTTAAAAGACCCGAAGTTGAAAATTGTGAAGGCCCTGTGCAGGGCGAAACTCAACCTCCCCAATCCCTTTGAAGGTCTCAGTGATGATGAAAGGAAACTCGTGAAAGATCTGATGAAAGATGGTTGAAATACTTCTGATTCCGAATGAAAGAGAGATACATCTGGAAGGATATCTCTTCTATCCATCGAGAGACAACCTGCCTCTCGAAGACGTTTCTTTATCACCTGAAGTGAAAAAGAAGAGAGTGGAGATCCTCTGGAAGCTTCTCAGAGGCGAAGATCTAAAAATCGCCATCACCCTGAAAGCCCTCACCGAAAAGATCTTCTCACCGGAATCTTTGAAAAAAAGAATCATCGAAGTCAGACGTTCTGCTTCGTTCGATCTTTCTCCAGAAAGGTTCGTGGAGATGGGGTACGAGAGAACCTTCACCGTTCAAATGCCGGGGGAGTTCTCCATAAGAGGTGGAATTTTGGACATCTTCTCTCCAGGATACGACTTTCCCGTGAGGATAGAACTCTTTGGAGACGTCGTTGAAGACATCAGATTTTTCGATGTTTCCACCCAGAGATCTTTCCAGAAGGTCAACGAGGTTTACATTCTACCCTTTCTCGATGAATATGGAGACAGTTCTCTGCTCGACTTTGTGAAGGATGTACGTTTTACCTGTGAAGATCTGGAGAAAGCCCTGACGGAATACCGAAGGATAAGAAAAGAATTGAAAGATCTCCTGAAGGAAAAATACGATTTGTTCTTCGATGAAGGTGTCCTGGAAAGAGTTCTGAAAAACGTGGAGAAGACAGTCGCCGGTGCAACCATCTCTTCTGGTACTGAAGAGAGACCACTTCCCCTGGTAGACATCGACGAGATAGAAGAGGGAGAACTCGTCGTTCACAAAGAACACGGGATCGCCATCTTCGAAGGCATGATCAGATTGAAAAGTGTTCTTGGAGAGCGGGACTATCTCAAACTGAAATACGAAGATGCGCTTCTTTACGTTCCGGTTGAAAAAATTGACAGGGTACACAGGTACATAGGTGACCCATCCCAGGTAAAACTCGACAGATTGAACAGGGGAAGATGGAAGAGAACGCTGAAGAAAGTTCGGGAAGACATCGAGAAAAGGGTGCGGGAACTCGTTGAACTCTACCTGAAGAGAGAAGAAGTGAGAGGAACACCACTTCCCGGTGATCCTGAACTGGAAGAAAAATTCGCGGAAACCTTTCCGTACATAGAGACCCCTGATCAACAGAAATGCATAGAAGAAGTTCTGACAGATTTGTCATCGGAGAAACCTATGGACAGACTGCTATGTGGTGATGCTGGAGTGGGCAAAACGGAAGTAGCACTTCGTGCTGCCTTTCGCGCTGTGGTATCCGGGAAACAGGTGGCAGTACTTGTTCCCACCACTGTACTTGCCAGACAGCACTATGAGAACTTCAAAGAAAGACTCGAGCCTTTCGGTGTTAGAGTAGAACTTCTCGACAGTTCCAGAACGCTGCGAGAAAGAAGAGAGATACTGGAAGGACTGAAAAAGGGTGAAATAGACATCGTAATAGGAACGCACGCTCTTTTGAACGAAAGAGTGGAATTTTCAGATCTTGGACTCGTCATCATCGACGAGGAACAAAAGTTCGGTGTTGAACAGAAAGAAAAATTCAAAAAGATGAGACTTTCTGTGAACGTTCTTTCCCTAAGTGCCACGCCAATTCCGCGAACGCTCCACATGGCACTCTCCGGGATGAAGGACCTTTCGGTGATAAACGCTCCTCCGCCCGGGCGAAAACCTGTGCACGTTTACATTGCTGAATACAACGAAGAACTGGTGAAAGGGGCCGTTGTAAGAGAGGTGAACAGAGGAGGACAGGTGATCTATGTTCACAACAGGGTGGAAGAACTTCCGGAAGTATTCGAAAAATTGAAGAGAATGTTTCCAGAACTCAGAATCGCTATGGCACACGGTAAGATGTCCAGAAGAGTGATGGAAAAGGTCGTTCATGAGTTTTACAGTGGAAACATCGACGTTCTTTTGTGTACAACGATCATCGAAAACGGTGTCGATATACCGAACGCCAACACACTGATCGTCGACGATGCCCACAGGTACGGTCTTGCCCAGCTCTATCAACTCAGAGGAAGGGTGGGAAGGAGTGACAGAAGGGCTTTCGCGTACTTTCTGTATCCAAAAGGGGTTCCAAGAAGTTCTCTGGAAAGACTCAGGGTGCTTAAGGCACACACAGGTCCAGGGAGTGGTCTACAGATCGCCATGAAGGATATGGAAATGCGGGGTATCGGAGATGTTCTGGGACTGGAGCAGCACGGAAACATCGTCTCCATTGGTTTGAAACTGTACAACGAAATCCTGAAGGAAACTGTGACAAAGGTGAAGAAAAAACGAGTAGAGAGAAAGCACACCGTTCAAGTTGAGATAGAAAACCCTCCGGGCAGGTTCTTCATACCAGAGGATTACATTTCAAACCCCGTGGAAAGATTGAGGATGTACAGAAGGCTTGCGTCCGCTTTTGAAGAAGAGGAAATAGAAGAGATACTGGAAGAAATGAGGGATCGATTCGGAGAGCCGCCAGAAGAGGTGAAACTGCTCCTGGATTACTTCAGAATAAGAATAAGAGCATCAAAACTGGGTATAAGAAAAATCAGATTCGACCACTTCATGGTGGAACTCCTTCCGGGTAAAAATTCTCCATTTTTAAAACATCCAGGGTACAATCCAAGATCCGGTACTGTCGTCCTTTACAAAAAGGGTGACCCGATAGAGTATCTTCTGAAGATTTTGAAAAATGAAGGGTGAGCTTTCGCTCACCCTTCGTTTTCATCCATCAGTGAAAGCAGAGATTTCAGGTATTTACTTCTTGAAGGATGTCTCAACTTTCGAAGGGCCTTGACTTCGATCTGTCTGATCCTTTCCCTTGTGACGTTGAAATACTGTCCCACTTCTTCCAGTGTTTTTGGCTTCCCATCGAGCAGACCATACCTCATCCTGAGAACCATGGCTTCCCTTGGACTGAGGGTCTTCAGAACTTTTTCCAGTTCTTCGCGCATGAGCATTCTCATGGCCTCTTTCTTTGGAGAAGGCACCGATTCGTCTGCCACGAAATCTTCTATAGAGGAGTCTTCATCTTCACCGATCGGAGACTCGAGTGAAATGGTTTCTTTTGCTGCTTCGAGTATCTCCTTTATCTTTTCGGGTGGTTTCCCCATCATCTTGGCGAGTTCATCCACAGATGGTTCTTCTCCGTATTTCTGGTAGTATTCTCTTCTCAGTCTGTTCAACTTGTTTATCGTTTCAACCATGTGAACAGGGATTCTGATAGTTCTTGCCTGATCTGCTATTGCCCTTGTAATAGCCTGTCGAATCCACCAGGTGGCGTACGTGCTGAACTTGTAGCCCTTTCTCCAGTCGAATTTTTCCACCGCTTTGAGAAGACCAATGTTTCCTTCCTGTATCAGATCCTGGAAGGAAAGCCCACGACCCATGTAACGCTTTGCGATGCTGACTACCAGTCTCAAATTCGACGTTATGAGCTTTTCCTTGGCTTTCTTGTCACCCATTTGAGCTCGTCTTGCAAGTTCTCTTTCCTGAGCCGGTGTGAGAAGCGGTATCTTGCCGATTTCTTTGAGGTACATCTTTATGGAATCCCTCACGTTGCTGGAGTCGTATATTTCAGGGGATTCCTTTTCAAGGAGTTCTTCAAGTTCTTCCGTGGAGGTTTCTGTTTCTTCTTCTGAATCGCTCTCGACTATGTTTATTCCGTGCTTTTCGAGTTCTTCGTATATCTTTTCTATCAGGTTCGTATCGAATTCTTCGTAATTTGGAGGAAACGCCTTGTCTATGTCTTCATAGGTGATGTATCCTTTCTTCTTTCCCTGGTTTATGAGTTTTTTTATCCGCTTTTCTATCTGCGGTGGAAACTTCTTTTCCTGTTCACTTTCAGTGATCTGTTCATCCTTCATGATTGCTTCTTCCTTTTCCGCCATATTTTCACCTCCCCTTGATCTTTCTCAAAAGGTCCAACTTCATGTTCAGGAGGATACGCTTTTCCTCCTCACTGACACCCTGTTTTATCAACTTTTCTATCTCCTCCAGGCGTTTCTTCAACTGACGAGTTTTCAATCTCTCGGCGAGATCCCAAAAGAACTTTTCCGGATTCTTTGGAGGGGGAACTTCTTCCAGGACTCTGAAGATCCAGTCCTTCACCTCTTTCGGAAGTGTTTCTACTGATTCGTTTATGTTCTCGGTTGAAGATACTCTTTTGAAGAATTCTTTTGCATTGTGATCTTCCAGAACGTCCAGGTCGAGTTCCAGTATCCTTTCTCTGAAGTCCTCATAGTTCAAGAACAGATAGGCAAGCCCTTTTCCTTCGTCGTAGACCTTTTGCACCTTCGCCTCTTGAACAGGCACATTATTAGACCTATCGCTTTCGAAAAAGTTCAAGATCTGGTTTTCTGGTATTTGAGTCGAACTGGAAACCTCCTTCACAAGATTGTCTATATTCTTGAGGTATCCCTTCCTTCTCATCCTCTGGACCCATCTTTTCAGGAAGGAAAGATAGGACCTCATACCTGCAGGACTACCCTTATCGAAAAAAACTTCTCCCGCCTTTGTCAGGAAATACTCAAAAGAAACAGATTTTTTGAGCATATCTTTGAGAGATCCTCTTCCCTCTTTCTGAAAAAGTTCATCCGGATCCTTGTAGGGATCAGGTGTTGCTATCAAAACGTTGAACTCGTACTCCAGAAGGTCTTCTAGAGATTTCAAAGTGGCTCTGAGACCCGCCCTGTCGTTGTCAAAACACAGGATCACGTTCTTTGAATATGCGGAAAGTTTCAGTATGGCTTCGCGTGAAAGACTCGCTCCCAAAACTGCCACCGCGGTTGGTATGCCGTCTCTTCTGAACGCCAGGGCATCGAAATATCCTTCAGTTACAACAAAAAAGCCAACATCTTTCGCCACCTTTTTTGCCTCGTCAAAGAGAAACAGTGTCTTTCTCTTGGAGAAGTATCTGGTGTCTGGAGAGTTCAGGTACTTCGGTTCACCGTCCCCCAACAAACGACCTCCGAAGGCAACGATCTGCCCCCTGTCGTTTTTTATCGGAACGATCAACCTTCCTTCGAATCTATCGACCAGTCTGTTTCCTTTCTTCAAGGCAAGCCCGTACCTCATCACTTCGTCTTCCTTCAGATTCAACTCTTTTCCGACTTCAGCGGCTATTTCCGAGTCTTCAGGAACGTAACCGAATCCATAGTTCTCCATTTCTTCCTCGGTGAACCCTCTGGATAGCAGATACTCCTTTGCCTGATGTGATTTTTTGAGTTCGTTAACGTATCTCTTCCAGACCCTCTCGTACAGATGAACGTATCTGGTGTAATCAGAGCTTCCAGTTGATCTGTACGCGGAAAGATCCACACCAGCCCTTCTTGCAAGCCTTTCCAGAGCTTCTTGAAAGGTTATTCCCTCCATTTCCTGAAGGAACTTGATGACGTCACCACTTGCACCGCAACCAAAACAATGATATATCTTTAAGCCCGGATGGACATAAAAGGAAGGATTCGTTTCCGCATGAAAGGGACAGAGTGCCCGGTATGAAGAACCAACTCTTGTGAGATTCACGTACTCTGAAACCACTTCAACGATGTCAACCTTCTCCTTTATTTCCTCGATCACCTCTCGAGGAATCACATTCTCACTCCTTGGAATGTAGAGAAAAAGAGAGGTCCGGGGCAACCGGACCCCCGTGTTGCTTTCTTTTTCAGGAGATCATCTCTTGGAGAACTGTGGTGCCCTTCTTGCTTTCTTCAAACCGTACTTCTTCCTTTCGACTTCTCTCGGGTCTCTTGTGAGCATCTTGTATTTTTTGAGGACAGATTTCAGGTTTTCATCGTACTGAAGCAGAGCACGGGCTATGCCCAATCTCACAGCACCGGCCTGTCCAGAAAGACCACCACCGTTTACTCTGATCACAAGATCGAATTTTCCAAGGGTGTTCGTCACCTCAAGAGGTTCTATGGCGTGCTTTGTCCAGGCGACGTTTTTGAAATAGTCATTCAGACTCTCGTACTCTTTTCCGTTCACTTTGACCTTCCCATCACCAGGTCTCAGGTAAACTCTTGCAACCGCAGTCTTTCTTCTTCCTGTTCCGTAATATCCGATAACACCGGCCATTTTATTCCCTCCTCATCACAATTCAATTGGTTCTGGTTTCTGAGCCTGATGAGGATGTTCGGAAGACGCGTACACCTTGAGTCTTCTGAGCATCCTCCTGCCCATCTTGTTCTTTGGAAGCATCCTCTTGACCGCAAGCCATATGAGTCTTTCTGGATGCTTCTCAAGCATCTGCCTTGCGGTCATAGATTTGAGACCACCAGGGTATCCAGAGTGCCAATAGTACACTTTCTGATCCCACTTCTTACCTGTGAGTACCACTTTGTCTGCGTTCACAACGATCACATAATCTCCCGTGTCAACGTGGGGAGTGTAAGATGGTTTGTGTTTCCCCATCAAAATCTTTGCTATACGTGTTGCCAACCTTCCAAGAACCTTCCCGGAAGCGTCGACAACGTACCATTTTCTCTCCACTTCTTCGGGTTTCACCATCGTCGTTTTTTGAACGGGAAAGTATCTAGCCATTGCTGTTCCTCCCTTCTACTGTTTCTAACTTGAAGATACTCGAAACCTTCTTGTAGACGAAGAAAGTGACCATCGAGTCAGCCCCAAACTTCACGAGATTGAAGGCCAGAATGAACGGGAAAAACTTCAAGTACAGTTCGAAAGGAGCCTTGAAGTACAGAGGAACGATCAACGCGTTCAAACCAAGCGCAAATCCCGTTGTGAAGAGAGTCGCTATGATCATTCCCTTTATGGCCGTTATCTTGCTTTTGTTTCTGTGGTAAATGAGACCAGCCAGTCCAACAAAGGACATTCCCAGAACCGCGTTCATTGCGATTCCTACAGGATCACCCGATTTTACCAGAAAGAACAGAACATCCTTGATCAAAATTACAAGCATGCCCACCTTTGGTCCCAGCAGAAAACTCACAATGAGTGCCGGGATCTCACTGGGATCGTATTTCAAAAAACTTGCCTGTGGAAATATGGGAAACTCCAGAAACATCATGAGTGTTGCAAGGGCAGAAAACACTCCAACAAAGGAGATCCGCTTTATGCCGTTCACCCTTTCACTCCTCATAAACGCTCACATACTTTTTGTTGTTTTTCTGTTCGAACTTCACCCTGCCATCCTTCAGAGCAAAGAGCGTGAAATCTCTTCCCATTCCAACGTTTTTTCCTGGGTAAAACCTTGTGCCCCTCTGCCTCACGAGTATGTTCCCTGCTTTTACGAATTGTCCGTCTCCCACTTTAACCCCAAGATACTTTGGAAGACTGTCTCTGCCGTTCTTTGCAACACCGCCGCTCTTTTTATGTGCCATTCAGAATCACCTCCACTTTAATTTGGGAAGGAAACTTCTGCTCCAGTTCTCTCAAAGATCTCACCATCGCTGCGAGTACCTTTACTTCACACGGTTCCAGTTTTTCAAATTCCACTTTCAGATAACCCGATCTTTTGTCTATTCTTGCAACCTTTTCCTCCTTCAAGAAGTTCGCTACATGTTGAGTGAGAACACTCACAGACGCACAGGCAACTTCGTTCGATGCATGACCCTTCACTTCGAAGAAAGTATCGGTGATGGTTACTTCTATCATACCTCGATCTTTTCGATCTTGATGGCAGTGTACCACTGCCTGTGCCCTTTTTCTACCTTGCTGTTTTTCCTGGGTCTGTACTTCACCGTTTTCACCTTTCTGGCCTTGGCGTGTTCGAGCACCTTTCCAACGACCCTTGCGCCTTCAACATAGGGTCTTCCAACGAGTACTTCGTTGTCCTTTCTCAGAAACACCACTTTGTCGAAGACGATCTCGTCTCCAGGAGCGTACTCTGCCTGCTTTTCGGTGTAAAGGATCCTTCCTTCCTCCACTTTGTACTGCCTTCCCGCTGTTTCTACGATGGCGTACAAAACCTTCACCTCCTACCTGTTGGTATACAGGCGCTGAAGTACGTACCCAAACGGGATTTTTTGACGCACTTCAAGCGCCAGAGGAGTATTTTACTACTCTTTTTTTTCGTGTTCTTTAAAAAAGAATTACTCTCCGCCTTCTTTGGGTATCAAACAGAGAAACTCCACATCACTGTCCGTGTCGTTTCTGAATCCATGAACCTCGTTGGGTTCTACATAGATACAGTGTCCTTCTTCCACCACTTTTTCACCTTTCTCGTCCAGAACCGTCAACTTTCCTTTCAGAACGAATATTTCATGCTCCCAGGGATGTGTGTGTCTTTCTATAACACCAGATGGTTTTACTGTGAAGAGCCTCATGACGAAATTTCTTGCTTCTTTAAGCCCTATCAAAACTCGCTTTTGGACACCCTTTACACTATCTGTAGATATCTCCTGGGGAGTGACATCATATGCTCTCTTTAATATCATGTCTTCTTCTTCCCTCCCTCTTTGTTCCGACGTACTCTATAACAACCCGTCTGTAAGGCTCCACTCCCACTGAATAGCTCGTGACACCTTTGTACTTCTTAACCAGTTTGTGAACCTGTCTCCTTTCGAAAGCAAACATGGGATCGAGAGTCACTTTCGTTTTCTCTGAAAGAGCTTTTTTCACCGCTTCTTCAACTATCTTCTCAAGCGATTTCCTCCTCTTTTCCCTGTAATCTCCCATGTCGAGGATCACGTTCAATTTCGTATCACTCAGTCTGTTCAGAAAAATCATCGTGATGTGTTGAAGAGCACCCAATGTTTTTCCATGTTTTCCTATCAACCTTCCCACGTTCTCACTGTCCACGTCAACGAAGAAACTCCTTCCGGAAGATCTCACAGCCACTTTAACATTAGGATCCACCACACGCAGTATGTCTTCCAGAAACTCTCTCAATCTCCTTTCAAAATAGGACTTTTTGATTGAAACCTCAACGACGGCTTCTTTTGAGAAAAGTCCAAATATGCCTTGGAATCCTTTCTCCAGAACGTTTACCGTGTACTCGTTTTCTTCGAGTCCGTACCTTTTGACTACCCTCTCAATGGCTTCGTTTACAGAAGGAGCTCTTTCGATGACCTTTTTCATCTAATCCCCCCTCTTCCTCAAGCCTTTTTCGGAAGTCCTAGAAGTTCTCTTGTGGTGATTCCTTTGATCTTGTACCTTCTGTAGGTGTAATAGGTAACTGCGAGTTGAATCAGCGTGTTTGTCGTGTAGTAAAGGAACAGACCACTTGGAAGTCCCACGAACAAGAACGGAAAGATGATGGACATTATGAGACCCTGCCAGGCCGTTCTCACATCCTGACTCGTGAGAAGGGTGGTGTAATAGCTTGCCACTATCGTGATCACAAGGAAAATCCAGTTGTTTGCAAAACCACCTGCCGAAAGATCCTTCCAGATGAGAAAGCCACCGCTGTAAGCGAACTCCTCGACGTAATACCTGATAACAGACCACAGAAGAATGAAGATCGGCAACTGTATGAGAAGCATCAGACATCCGCTGGCAGGGTTCACACCTGCTTCTCTGTAGAGTTTCAGCAGTGCCTCCTGTTGTTTTGTAGGATCTTTGTATTTTTTCTTGATCGACTCTATCTGCGGCTGGAGTTTCCTCATGTTTATGAGCGACTTTGTTTGTGCATGATAGAGCGGATACAAAATCAACCTGACTATCAGTGTGAACAGAACGATAGCCCACCCGAAGCTTTTCGTCAGATCTTTGAGCCACCAGAAAAACCAGACGAGCCCATAGAACACAGAATCGTACCATCTGTTGAATCCAGGAATGTTTCCAAGGACTTTCATCAGGGCTTCATAGTCTTCGGGGAACGCTTTTTTGATCAAAGTTCTCTTGTTTGGTCCCATGAAGACGGTGAGTCTTTTTTGCCCGTTCACCTCCAGAGTTCCTTCGAAGCGAAGGCCCTCATCGTGTTTGACAAGAACCAGTGTCCTCGATTTCGAGTTGAAAGAGGCAAAGTAGTTCTCCATGTATCTGTCTGTGGAGGGATCCAGTGAAACTCTGGGAAGCGTTACTTCCACGGGCCTGGAATTTTCTATGTCCACAAAAAAGAGATAATTTTCGTCATTTTTTATGGTGAAGATCTTCTTCACGTATCCGTAGTTGTACACGATACTCACTTCATCTGAAAATCCCTCCGCAGTCTTTCCTTTTCCGGTTACTATCGGCTCTTCAATGACAGTGAGAGGTGTCCCCTCGTCGAGCACATCGAAACCATCGTTTCCGTATGTGAAAACGTGTTTTCTGCCCTCAACGAGTGTGTAGTAATCCTTCAGTATGCCTTTTTCAAGATCGAAGTGATACTCCCTGAATCTGGTCAAAACAACGATTTCTTCGTCAGAGCGTGTGACCTTGATGGGTTCGATCCCGAACAGGATGAAAGGCAAGATGACAAGCAACACTGCCACGATCCTTTTCAAGATCATCGCCTCCTCAGTTTGAACGAGAATTCTTCGGGAACTGGGTCGTATCCACCTTTCGAAAGAGGGTTGCAGCGAACAACACGCCTGAGGCCCAGGAAAAAACCTTTCAGAAGGCCGTGCCTTTCCAATGCCTGTATGAAGTAAGTCGAACAGGTTGGCTCAAACCTGCAGGTTGGAGGTTTCAGAGGAGAGATGTATCTTTGATAGAACCGTACGATCATTATGAGCAATCTTTTCATTCCTCTATCCTCTCTAAGAGACTGAGCAACTTTTCCTGAACCACCCAGAAGTTGATACTTTCGAACTCTTCGGACAATCTTTTCCTGGGAATCACCACGATATCGAAACCTTTTGGTATTCTATCCTTGTTCTTCCTGAACGTTTCTCTTACCCATCTTTTCAATTTGTTTCTTCTGGTCGCTTTTCCAAACTTTCTCTTCACCACTATTCCCAATCTCGAGTGATCAAGACCGTTCTTCAAAAACAGAACCACAAAATACTCGTTTTGCAAACTCTTTCCTTCTTTGAATATCGCAAGGAAATCCTTCCTGAGCCTCAGGCGTTCCTTTCTGGTGAAACGCTCGCTCATACAGTCAGTCTCCAGCGACCCTTCTTCCTCCTGTTCCTGAGAACCCTTCTTCCTCCTGGAGTTCTCTTCCTCGCAAGAAAGCCGTGCGTTCTTTTTCTCTTTCTTCTTGAAGGCTGGTACGTTCTCTTCATCTTGCCTGACCTCCCTCTTCACGGTGTCTGGAGTACCATCGATTTTTAGTATACCATATCCGTTATCTTCCAAGTGCCAGTGCTATCTTTCCGGCAAGTTTCACATTTTCCTCAAGAAGAGAAAGGTTTGCCTTCAGAGTTCTACCGTTCGTTACCTCAACAAGTTTTCTGAGAAGGTAGGGTGTTACATCTTTTCCTTCCACCTTCAGTTCGATGTTTTTCAGAAGATGTTCGATTTCTTCCCGTGGAACTTCGTGTTCTTCTGGAACAGGGTTCAGCACCATGAGGGTCTTTTCAAGGTTCAGTTCCTCCATGGTCCTGTAGATTCTCAGGATCTCTTCTACATCCTCTACTCTCATCACCTTTTTTCCACTTTTTCTTGAGAAAAAGAGGGGAAATTCATCTGTCATGAATCCCACCACTGGAATTTCCAGGGTTTCAAGCATCTCGAACGTTGCATCCACATCGAGGATGGATTTTACGCCGCTGGACACAAGTATGATCCTTGAAGATGCCATCTCCGTGAGATCCTGGGAAACGTCCACTTTACCGGGATGAACACCACCCGTACCACCCGTCACGACAACATCCATTCCGAATCTTTTGCAGAGAAAGATGGTGGCACTTACAGTCGTTGCAGCGTTCATTCCCTTTGCCAGTGCTATCGGAATCTCTCTTGTTCCTATTTTTTCTGAACCTTCGTTCATCATGATGGTGAGTTCATCTTCGTTCATTCCCACGATAATTCTTCCCTTCAAGACACCCACTACCGCAAGTTGGAATCCCATCTCTTCGGACATCTTCTTTGCCCTTCTGAAAAGATCAATCGCCTCTTTTCTGGGTAGTCCATGAACGAACACGGTGGTTTCCATTCCCACCGCGGGTCTTCCCTTTTCCAGCCTGTTTTCTACAACCATGGGTATCCCTCCTAGTACTCTATGCCTTCTCTTGCCCTGACGCCTTCTCTGTAGTAATGCTTCACTTCTTTCATCTCCGTGACAAGATCTGCCTTTTCGATCAACCATTCTGGTGCGTACCTTCCTGTTATTACGAGTTCCACGTTTTCGGGTCTGACACTCAGCAGGTCCTCTATTTCCTCTCTCGAAAAGAATCCAAAATGAATCGCCACGCAGAGTTCATCCAGAACGACGACGTCGTATCTTCCAGAAATCAGTCTCTCTTTGACGTCCCGAAGTCCTTCCTTTGCTTTTTTTATCTGTTCTTCAGATGGTCTTCCCACGACAAATTCGGAAGTTCCGTACTGAACTATCTCGATGTTGCGGAAGAACTCCTTCAGTTTCAACTCCGAAACCGGTGTTCCCTTCAGAAACTGCCCTATGAACACCCTCAGGCCCGCACAGGCCGCTCTCACCGAAAGTCCAAGGGCGGCGGTTGTTTTCCCTTTGCCGTCTCCTGTGTAAACGTGCACGTATCCCTTCAACTTCATCCCTCCTTCTTTGTATGCTAGCATAGAAAGAGGGTGAGAGAAAATGGTCATAAAGGATGTGGAACTGGTCAAGATAGCGAAAACACCGGGTGATTATCCCCCTCCTTTGAAGGGTGAGATCGCCTTCGTTGGAAGGTCCAACGTTGGAAAATCGTCTCTTTTAAATGCTCTGTTCAACAGAAAGATAGCCTACGTGAGTAAAACGCCAGGGAAAACAAGATCGATAAACTTCTACCTTGTGAATTCCAGGTATTATTTTGTAGACCTTCCTGGATACGGATACGCAAAAGTCTCCAAAAAAGAACGTATGCAGTGGAAAAAACTGGTAGAAGACTACTTCACGAACAGATGGTCCCTTCAGATGGTGTTTTTACTCGTTGATGGTAGGATACCACCTCAGGAAACAGACCTCATGATGGTGGAGTGGTTGAAAAACCTGAACATTCCCTTCACCATCGTCCTCACCAAGATGGACAAGGTCAAGATGTCTGAAAGGAAGAAAAAACTGGACGAACACAAAAGAGCGTTTTCAAAGTATGGAGAGTACACGATTATACCAACATCTTCTGTGACGGGTGAGGGAATAGATGATCTTTTGAATCTGATCTCAACACTCCTGAAAGAAAATTGATAAAATAGTATGGGGGCAGGGGGTCTTTCAAAAGCGGAGTTTCGCAGAAAGAAATGTGGTCAGCGAAGATCCGGTAACAAGCGAAGCACTGAGACTGAGCAATGAAAGGGGGGGAAGCCATGAGAAAACTCGTGAAAGTGATCCTCGTTCTTGGAAGCCTCTTTGGAGCTCTGATGGCAGTGGTTGGAACCAATAGAGTTTGGTAATATAATATTCCTTCATCTGGTATCCCCCTGCCCCGTGTAGTCCGATTATATTTCCTTTAAGGAGTGAGAGTGTGATAAATCAAAGAGAGAGGCCATTTCTGATTTATTCTTTGCTTGTTCTTGTTATCTATGTTACTCTAATTTTCATTTTCAAGAACACTTTTTCTAGAATGCAAGACATGGAATTTGTTCTTTTTCTTTTTCTGATCAGTTCTATTTTCGAGATCGCAAGCATAAAGACTTTGGAGTTTACAGGAGGAAGAGTGGAAACTTCTGCCAGTATGGTCGTCCACATCACAGTGGTGTTTCTTCTTATGCCTCTGGAAGCCTCTTTGATCAACGCTTCTTCGGGTATTCTATACAAACTGATCAAAATACCCAAAGAACGATATCCAGTGAGTCGGTATATATTCAATTTTTCACAAGTTGCCGTATCTTCATATGTCTCTAGTATCGTATTTCACTCCATAGTTGATCGAAATTTTGTGTGGAATATTCTTGCTGTGATAATTTGTACGGTTATCTATTTCACTTTGAACAACTTGTTTGTGCTTTTCGCTGTTTGCATACTTTCTGGTGGAGATTTTGTTGAAACTTTTTCAAAGGTAATATCAGGACCTGTTTTAAGTATGGCATTATTTATTCCTGTGGTCATCATTGTTTACATTCTTTATCAATATATGGGTTTCATCGCCATTCCTGTCTCTCTTGCCGCCGTACTTTCCATTCAAATAGGAAACTACTACAGGTACAAGTACTACGAAGCCAAACTGGAACACCTGAAACTTCTTGCGAAGAGCCTCGAAGAAAAAGACAAGTACACCCGTGGACACAGTGAAAGGGTGGCAGAATTTGCAAGAAAAATGGCAAGAAAACTCGGATTTTCACCCAAAATGGTGGAACGAATCTACAACGCAGCCTTTCTACACGATATAGGAAAGATCGGAATACCCGATCACATACTGAAAAAACCAACTATCCTTTCAAAGGAGGAAATGGACATAGTGAAAAACCATCCGATCATGGGCGAAGACATACTGAGAGAGGTGTACATATTCAACAACAGGGAAAGCAAGTGGGTGAGACATCACCATGAAAAATGGGACGGTACGGGATACCCCGACAGATTGAAAGGAAAAGAGATACCCCTTCCTTCAAGAATCATAGCGGTAGCAGATGTGTACGAGGCACTCACCAGTGACAGACCATACAGAAAGGCTCTAACAAAAGAAGAGGCGAAAGAGATCATGATGAAACAGATGAGCGGCACAGTGCTCGACCCCGATCTCGTCAGACTTCTTTTTGAAATTCTCGACAAGGAAGGAGAGGAGGAGAAAGAAAAATGATGGTTGACGTGTTCATCATAGCACTGATTCTTTCACTGATAACCGGAAACATCAAAAACATTCTGAAATACAACTACAAAGGGCTTTATCTTTTTGCCGTTCCGTTTTTTCTTCAGTTTCTCCCCTGGAAAGAGATCATCGTTCCCATCTCTTTTTTCATGCTGTTTCTCTTCTTTGTGTGGAACAGAAACCTGCCCGGCTTTAAACTCATGACAGCAGGTGCCGTTTTGAACGGATTCACCATGAGTGTCAACGGTGGAAAGATGCCGGTTTGGGAACCAACACTCAGACTCCTCGATCTTGGACTGGATTTCAAACACAGTGTGTTCACCGAGTTTTCCTGGAAAACAATACTGGCAGATTACATCCCCGTTTATCTTCCGTGGGGAAGAAGGTTTGTGATAAGTCTGGGAGACATTCTGGTGTTCATCGGTGTTTTCATTTTCTTCGTTCTAAAACCTCGATTCCAAAACCAACCGTCCCGGGTCCCACATGGGTCGTGATGACCTTGCCCATGGGTGAGATTATCTCATCCACAACCTCATACTTTTTCCTGAGAGTGTTTAGAAGTTCCATGACTCCTGCTTTGTTGTCTGCGTGAACACCTATCACCCGAAGTTTTGAGCCCTCCGGTGTATCTTCACTGAGCTTTTCGATGAGAGCCTCAACGGCCTTCCTGTCACCCCTTACCTTCCTGTAGGGTATGAGTTCTCCGTTTTCGATGTGAAGACACACTCTTATCTTCAAAAGATTTCCAACAAACCCCTGAAATTTGCTTACCCTTCCACCTTTGACAAGGTAGTTGAAATCTGAAACATAAAAGATCGCTTTGAAATCTCCATTTTTCAATCTCTCATCGAGCTTTTTCAGGACTTCTTCAACGGATGTCCCTTTCTCCAGCATTTCCCTTGCCACTCGCGCTGGGAGAGGTATGGCACCGGATGCAAGTCGAGTGTCGACAACGTGTACAGGTATATCTACTTCTCTGGCTGCAAGAACGGCGGAGTTATACGTTCCGGAGAGTTTGGAAGATATGGTGAGTACCAGCACGGCATCGTAACCTTCTTCCCGATATTTAAGATACTTTTTCTTGAAATCCTCCACACTCGGCTGTGAGGTCTTTGGGACACTGCCTGCTTCTTTTATCCTCCTGTAGAAGTTCTCTATTTCTTCAGGGGTTCTTTCGTCTGGCTCGGACGTTCCATCATCCCATACCACGTAGAGAGGTATGCTGTCCATATCGTACTTTTCCATCCAGGAAAAAGGAATATCAGCAGTGCTGTCGACAAGAATCTTCACCTTCATGGTTTAGCCCCCCGTCCTTTCCTTTATTATCGAGGCCGCACCGAGGATGCCGGCGTCCTCTACCAGAGGACTTGCCACTATTTCATAGGTTCCCACGAAGGAGGGCATGATGTAGTCTATTACCTTCTCTTTCAAAGGATCGAACAAAACGCTTCCTGCCCTGGAAATACCCCCACCTATGATCACTATTTCCGGGTTGAATATGTGAATGTATCCGGCCACAGCCCGCGCCAGTGCGTCCACCACCCTGTCTCTTATCATGAGGGCAAAGCGATCGCCCTGTCTTGCAGCATCAAAAAGATGCTTGGCGTCTGCCTTCTCTGGGGAGCCTGCCAGTTTGTAAACCAGGGAATCACGGTACTTCTTGTAGCCTTCCCTGAGGAATCTTCTTATCGCCGTTGCAGAGGCTATCGCTTCAAGACATCCCCGTGTTCCGCAGTTGCACATGGGACCGTTTGGTTCCACAACAACGTGTCCCAGTTCTGCTCCTATTCCGTCTTTTCCTGTAAGAAGCTGACCGTGGGTGATGACGCCTCCTCCGATTCCCGTTCCAAGCGTTAGGGCAACTATGTGATCACGGCCTTTTCCGGCACCGAACCATTTCTCACCGAGAACGAAGGCGTTCGCATCGTTTTCGAGGAAGGCTTTCTTTTTCGTGAGTCTCGATATCTCGTAGGTTAGAGGAACGTTGTGCCAGTCTGGAAAGTTCGGAGAGAACCTTACTACGCCGTTTTCTCTGTCTATCGATCCGGGAGAACCTATCCCAACGTAGGGAGTATCTTCACCATCAGATACCTCGAGAATTGCCTCCGCAATCCTTCTGATCACATCGTCTTTTCCGTTGTCAACAAGCGTATCGCGGGTGATTTTCTTCAGGATCTTTCCGTCTTCACTGACCAGACCCACAGAGAATGTTGTTCCACCGAGATCAACACCTATCAGTTTCAACTCCAGCACCTCCTGGCATGATCAATACCTTGCTTTTTCCTTGTCTATCAGTTTCAAGAACTCCTCATTCGAGGACGTTTCGGCGAGTTTGTTAAGAATCAACGTCAATCCCTCTTCCTCTGTCATTGCAGAGAGCATTCTTCGAAGAAGCCAGACTTTCTTCAATGTCTCCTCATCCAGGAGAAGCTCTTCCCGCCTGGTTCCAGAGAGGAGAAGATTGATGGCGGGGAATATTCTCTTGTTCGCCAGTTGTCTGGAAAGAACGAGTTCCATATTACCCGTTCCCTTGAACTCTTCGAATATAACCTCGTCCATCTTCGATCCGGTTTCCACCAGGGCAGTGGCGATTATCGTGAGGCTCCCACCTTCTCTTGTGTTCCTTGCTGCTCCAAAGAACCTCTTGGGCTTGTAGAGCGCCGCAGGATCCACACCACCGGTCAGAAGTTTTCCGCTCGGGGGAACGACTATGTTGTAAACCCTTGCAAGCCTTGTCAAACTGTCAAGTAGAATAACCACATCGTAGTTGAACTCAACCAGACGCTTTGCCATCTCTAGAGTGAGCTCTGCAACTTTCACCTGTTTGTCAGGAGGCATGTCAAAGGGAGCTGCTATGACTATAGCGTTCGTGGATTCCTTTATGTCTGTCACTTCCTCGGGTCTTTCATCGACAAGGAGAATGATTCTTATGGTATCTGGATGGTTCTCCGCTATGCCGTTCGCTATCTCTTTCAGGATGGTGGTTTTTCCCGCTTTGGGCGGTGCTACGATCATTCCCCTCTGACCTTTTCCAATGGGTGCGAAAAGATCGATGAGTCTTGTGGAGAATATCTTCGGATTCGTTTCAAGAATGAATCTCTCCCTCGGGTAGTCTGGTGTGAGATTGTCAAAGTTTACCCTCTCACTTGCAGCTTCAACGGGACGGTAGTTTATGGCTTCAATTTTTATCATGGCAAAATACTTTTCTCCCTCTTTCGGTTTTCTTATGACACCCGATATGATGTCTCCCGTGTTCAGGTTGAACTTTCTGATCTGAGAGGGAGAGATGTATATGTCATCGTTGCTTGGAAGCAGGTTGTCTTCGATGCGCCTGAGAAAACCAAAACCCTCTGGATGTATCTCCAGGACACCCTCACCGAAGAAATAACCGGAGGATTCGGTCTGGGCTTTCAGAATTGCAAATATGAGATCTCTCTTTCTCAGAGAGGTGTACCGAGGAATACCCAGTGATTTTGCTATCTCGTAAAGCTGTTTTATGTTCATCGACTCCAGTTCTGATATACTGATGGTTTTCTGTTCTTCTGGCAACTTTTCACCTCCTGGAAACTGGTGGAAGGAGGAAAAGGCGGGAAAGAAAAAAGGAGGCATCAGCCCTCCTGACTGGATGCCTCCACCAGCTGAACGAGTGACATCTCGGCGGCGTCTCCTCTTCTGAAACCTATTCGGAGAACTCTCACGTAGCCGCCTCTCCTTCCAACGTAGTTTTTCGCTATCTCGTCCACCAGTTTGTTCGTGAGTCTTCTATCTCCAAGCACTGCGTTGATCTGCCTTCTTAAATGAACACTTCTTGCTCTGTCTTCAGTTGTGGCGGCTTCTATGGCCTTGTTTAATAACTTGTCCATGAACACTTTCAATGCCTTTGCCTTGGCCGTGGTGGTCACGATGGACCCGTGCTCAACTATCTCTCTTGAAAGATTCTTCAAAAGACTTCTCCTGTGACTACCGTACCTTCCCAGTTTATGCCTCTTCATTCTGTGCCTCATCTTTCATTCCCCCTTCCTGAGCTCGAGTCCGAATTTTTCCTTTAACTTCTTTTTAACCTCATCAAGAGACTTTTGACCGAAGTTCTTGATCTTCAAGAGTTCATCCTCTGTCTTGCTCATCAAATCGCCTATCGTTTCTATCTTTGCTCTCTTGAGACAGTTCAGGGATCTGACAGACAACTCAAGTTCGTCTATTTTCTTACTGTACACATCGAGGTTTTCGCTGCTTTCCTGATCCTCGCCCTCGACAGAGGTCAAGACTTCTTCCTCATTCTCTTCCGTGATGATGTACTCTTCGGATATTTTCATCTCCGGAAGGCCTTCCATAACGATCCTGAAGTGGTTTATCAAGATATCGGCTGCTTTCCGTAACGCTTCTTCGGGTCTTATCGACTTTTTCGTCCACACTTCAAGTATGAGTTTGTCGTAGTCCGTCCTCTTTCCAACACGCACATTTTCCGTTAAGAAATTCACTTTCATAACCGGACTGAAGACACCATCGATGGGTATCCATCCCACTTCAGGCCTTTCATCTCTTTCTGAGACTGGGACGAAGCCTTTTCCGACTTCGGCGTAGATTTCGAAAAAGAGATCAGCCTTCGAATTCAAAGTTGCTATGTGGAGGTCTGGATTCGCCACCTCTATACCGGCGGGGGTTTTTATGTCACCGGCCACGAGTTCTCCTGGACCTTTCTTTTCCACTTCCATTTTGATTCTGTCCTTGACGGTCACGTTCACACGGAACTGAACCTTTTTCAGGTTCAATATGATGTCGAGTATATCCTCCTTTACTCCTTCGATGTAATCGTACTCGTGATATTTTTCAGGTTTTATGAACCTAACTCCAACGATCGCAAGGGAGGGTATGGAAGAAAGAAGAACCCTCCTCAATGCGTTTCCTATGGTGATAGCATACCCTCTCTCAAGTGGAGAAAGCGAGAACCTGGTGTAGTAATAATCTTTTTCTTCTCGCTCTTCTTCCACCTTCAACTTCTTTGGCATCACAAACTCTACCATTTTCATCACCTCGAGTAGAATTCGATGACTGTCTGCAGATCGACCGGAAGATCTGTGACTTCTTCAAGACGCGGATACCTCAGGAAGGTTCCTCTGTAGTTGTCGAAGTCAACCTCTATCCATGGAACCGTGTTTCTTTCCCTGTTGAACTCTACGGCTTTCTTGATCACTTCTATGTCTCTGCTCTTTTCCCTGACCTCCACCACATCGTTCGGCCTCAGGAGATAACTTGGAATGTCAACCTTTTTTCCATTTACAAGGAAGTGTCCATGGTTGACGAGTTGTCTTGCCTGTCTTCTGTTGATGGCAAATCCCATCCTGTACACCACGTTGTCGAGTCTTGCCTCGAGAAGTTGAATCAGATTTTCTCGCGTGTCGCCAGCTCTCTTCATAGCTTTTTCAACGTACCTTTCGAACTGCCTTTCGAGGATGCCGTATATTCTCTTGACCGTTTGCTTGGCTCTGAGCTGTATTCCATACTGAGTGAGCTTACTTCTCCTCTGGCCGTGCTGTCCAGGAGCGTAGGGTCTTCTATCGAAAGCACACTTGTCCGTGTAGCATCTTTCACCTTTGAGGTAGAGTTTCATGCCTTCCCTTCTGCAAAGCCTGCAAACAGGTCCTGTGTACCTTGCCATTTTCTTCCCTCCTTACACTCTTCTCCTCTTTTTAGGTCTGCAACCGTTGAAGGGAATGGGGGTAACGTCTTTTATCTGGTTGATTTCAAGGCCTGCTCCTTGAAGTGTTCTGATGGCAGGTTCCCTTCCCGGACCGGGTCCTTTGACCAGAACATCCACTCTCTTTATTCCCATTCTGAGTGCTTCTCTTGCCACCTTATCAGCGGCCAACTGGGCGGCATACGGCGTTCCTTTTCTGGTCCCTTCGAAACCAACGGTGCCTCCACTGGCCCATGTCAGAGTGTTTCCATCCTTGTCTGTGAGAGTGATGATGGTATTGTTGAACGTGGATTTTATGTGGACAACACCATAATCGAAACTGAGTTTTTTCTGTTTTTTCCTGGTCGATGTCCCTTTCTTTCTGGCCATTCATTTCCCTCCCTCATGAAGACTTCTTTTTGGTCTTTATCCTGCTGGGCCTTGGGCCCTTTCTGGTTCTCGCATTGGAGCGGGTCTTCTGACCTCTCACCGGAAGACCGAGTTTGTGTCTTATGCCCCTGTAGCATCCTATCTCTATTAGTCTTCTGATGTTTCTCTCTACCTCGCTTCTCAACTCACCTTCGACCTTGAAGTGGTCCTGTATGTACTTGGTTATCTTGCTTATTTCTTCATCGGTGAGTTCACCAACCTTCTTGTCTGGATCCACACCGGTGTTCTTCAGTATTTCAAAGGATCTGCTCCTGCCGATTCCGTAAATGTAGGTCAGTGCAACCCAGATTTTCTTGTTGTTGGGTAGCTCGACACCAACGATACGAGCCATTCATTTCCCTCCTTCTCAACCCTGCTTTTGATTGTGTTTTGGATTAACCTTGCAGACAACATAAACCCTCTTTTTCCTTCTGATTATCTTACAGTGCTCACATCTTTTCTTCACAGAAGCTCTCACTTTCATATCACTCCACTCCTTTCGTTACTCTGGTTTTTTTCTATAAACGATTCTCCCTCGGGTGAGATCGTACACAGAGAGTTCGACAACAACACGGTCACCCGGTACCAGCCTTATGAAATGTTTTCTCATCCTGCCGGACACGTGGGCCAGAACCTTATGACCATTGTCTAATTCTACTCTAAACATTGCATTTGGTAAAGCCTCTATTATCGTACCTTCCATCCGAATGACATCATCCTTTCCCATTTCATCCCTCCCTGGTCAATATCTCTGCCCCATCTTCTGTGATCAGCACGGTGTGTTCAAAATGAGCACATCTTGAACCATCCACAGTTACCGCGGTCCATCCATCATCCTTCACTACAACTCTCCAGTCTCCCTCACTCACCATGGGTTCTATGGCCAGTGACATTCCCTTTCGAAGAACGATCCCCGTTCCCGGTGTACCGTAATTTGGAACCTGAGGATCTTCATGGAGTTCTCTGCCTATTCCATGCCCCACGTAGTCCCTTATAACGTTGAAGCCTGCTGATTCAACGAGTTCCTGTATACAATGAGACACATCTCCCAGTCTGATTCCAGGCTTTATGATCTTTATGGCTCTTTCGAGGGCTTCTTTTGTCACCCTCACTAGTTCCTTTCCTCTTTCATCAGTTTCGCCGACTATGTAGGTGATGGCTGCATCTCCGTAAAGTCCCTGATACAATGCTCCTACATCGATCGACACAATGTCTCCCTCTTTGAAAACCTTCTCCTTCAGCGGTAGACCATGAACGACCTCTTCGTTCACCGACACACAGGTTGCATATTCGTACCCGTTGTATCCTTTGAAAGCCGGCTTCACCCTGTACTTTTTGAAGACATCCAGAACAACCCTTTCAACGTCCCACGCTGTCTTTCCAGGAAGGAGCACTCTTTTTGCCTCTCGCAGAGCAACCGCTACTGCTTCTCCGGCCTTCTTCATTTTCTTGATCTCTGAGGGCGTTTTTATCCTTATCATTTATCACTCCACCCTATTATCTTGAGTACCTCGGCAACCACGTTGTCGATTCCTATTGTACCGTCCACTTTTTTGAGGATACCCTTTCTCTCGTAATAGTCTATCACGGGCTGTGTTTTCTCGAGGTAAACCTTGTATCTGTGCCTCACAGTTTCTTCTTTGTCGTCGTCTCTCTGCACAAGTTTCACCTTACAGTCATCACACAATTCGTCCTCTTTTGGTGGAAGTGAAATCATGTTGTAGATTCTACCGCACTTTGGGCAGATTCTTCTCGAGGTAAGCCTCTGGACAACCACGTCCTCTGGAACATCAAAGAGAACAGCACCTGTGAGATGTTTGTTTTGGGATTCCAGGAAAGAGTCGAGAAACTCTGCCTGGGCTACGGTTCTTGGATACCCATCCAGGATGAATCCCTTCTCACAGTCTTTCTCTGAAAGTCTTCTTTTAACAACCTCGTTCACCAGTTCATCAGGAACCAGTTCTCCCTTTTCCATTATCTCCTTTATTTTCTTTCCAAGTTCATCGTTTTCCTTCTTCACAATATCTCTGAAGATATCACCGGTGGATATATGGGGAATCCCCGTCTTTTCCTGGATTCGCTTTGCGTACGTGCCTTTTCCAGCACCTGGAGGTCCAAGAAACACCAGGTATGCCATCATCTTCTCCCCCTTATTCTACCTTTTTTGAGGAAACCTTCGTAGTGTCTCATCACCATGTGTGTCTCCATCTGCTGAATTATGTCCAGGGCAACTCCAACAGCGATCAGAGCAGACGTTCCTCCGATCCAGACATTCACTTTTATGGCTCCTTGAACCAGATACGGAAGAAGCGCTATAACGAAAAGAAAAACCGCTCCAATGAACGTTACTCTGTTCAAAACCCTGTGGAGGTACTGTTCGGTTGGTCTTCCTGGTCTCAAACCAGGAACGTATCCTCCGTATTTTTGAATGTTGCCGGATATTTCCCTGGGATCGAATATCACAACACTGTAGAAGTAGGTGAAGAAGAAAACAAGCAAACCGTAGATGAGCAGATAAAGGAATCCTCCTGCTCTAAAAAGGCTCTTAAGTGTTTCGCTGTTTGTGATAGAAGCTATCGCCGATGGTATCGAAACAATGGCACTGGCAAAGATTATCGGTATCACTCCGCCCTGGTTCACCTTTATGGGCAGATAAGTGCTCGCTCCTCCATAAACCCTTCTTCCAGTGACCCTTCTTGCGTACTGGATGGTGATACGCCTTTCTGCCTGCTGAACAAGGATGATACCAAATATGGTTATGAGAGCAATCGCTATCAGAAAGATCCATTCCAAAATGTTGAGACCGCCAAGATATGCCCTTCTGATGTAACTTGGATATCTTGCCACTATCCCGGCAAATATCAGAATGGAGATACCGTTACCTATTCCTCTTTCAGTGATCCTCTCACCGAGCCAGAGCAAAAACATCGTTCCTGCCAGCATGGACATGGTGGAAAGGATGGTGAACTGAAGCGCATTCACACCTGGAGCCACCATATCCGGGTTAGATCGGGCAAGGGAAAATGATATGAAGAATGCCTGGAAACCTCCTATCAAAAGTGTGAGACGCCTTGTGTAGGCTGCGAATTTCTTCCTTCCCTCTTCACCCTCTCTGAGCATCTCTTTCAATGAAGTCACAACAGACGCAAGGAGTTGAAGTATGATCGATGCGGTGATGTAAGGTGTGACGCTCATGGTGAAAACAGAAAACTGACTCAGAGCACCCCCGGTGAACACATCGTAAAAGCTGAGAATACCGGCAACACCAGCTGTTTCTGCTATCCTCCTGAAGATTTCCCCCCACGCTTCCAGGTTTAAACCAGGAACGGGGATATAGATCCCCATCCTGAAGACGATCAAAGCAAGAAAGGTGAAGATTATCCTGCTTCGCAGCTCTGGTATCTTGAAAGCGTTTCTAAGGGCTTGCCACATTTATATCACCTCAGCCTTACCACCGACGCTTTCTATCTTCTCCAGTGCACTCTTGCTGAAGGCGTGGGCCTTGACGATGAGAGGTTTGGTGAGTTCTCCGTCTCCGAGTATCTTTATTCCATCCTTCATATCCTTTACGATTTTTCTTTCAAGGAGTTTTTCAGGAGTAACTTCTTCGTTTGCCTCAAACTTTTCCTCAAGTACCTTGACGTTCACAACAGCGTAGACTTTCTTGTTTATATTCTTGAAACCTCTTTTTGGAAGCCTTCTCTGAAGAGGTGTCTGCCCTCCTTCAAACCAAGGATGAACCTTTCCTGTTCCCCTTGCTTTCTGACCTTTGTGTCCTCTTCCACTGGTTTTTCCATGACCAGAGCCCGGTCCTCTTCCCACTCTCTTTCTCTTTTTCATTGAACCGGGAGTTGGCCTCAGATCCTCGAGCCTCATGCTTCGTTACCCCCTTCCTCGATCTCTTCCACCTCTACGAGGTGCCTTACTTTTCTAATCATTCCCCTGATCTGTGGGCAATCGTCTTTGATAACAACTTGATTCATCCTCTTAAGCCCCAGTCTTTTCACCGTGTCTTTTTGATCCCAAGAATAACCAATAGGGCTTTTCACAAGTTTTATTTTCAACTTCTTAGGCATTGCCCTCCCTCCTTACACCTTTGTAGACCTCTTCGACTGTGATGTCTCTGAGTTTTGCTACCTTTCTTGGATCAAGAAGTTCTTTCAATCCGTTTATCGTGGCCATTGCTAGGTTCAAAGGATTTGTAGAGCCAAGTGCCTTTGTGAGAATGTTTTGAATCCCGGCAAGCTCAACAACTGCTCGGACTGTTCCACCCGCTATGATACCTGTACCTGGTGCGGCAGGTCTCAGAAGGACTTTGGAAGCATCCTGTCTTCCGATCACTTCGTGGGGAATAGTACCGTTGATAATGGGAACTTCTATAACGTTCTTTTTTGCATCAGCTATTGCCTTTCTTATGGCTTCTGGGACCTCTCGGGCCTTACCTATTCCAAGACCAACTTTACCGTTCTTGTTTCCGACAATAGCAACCACCCTGAAACTGAGATTCTTTCCACCTTTTGTAACCTTGGAAGTTCTTCTGATCTCTATTATCTTTTCCTCAAATTCTTCGTATTGGATTTCCCTCATGACCTCCTGTGTTTCCACAGTATCACCCTCCCTTAGAATTCGAGTCCGGCTTCTCTGGCACCATCCGCCAGAGCCTTGATTCTGCCGTGATACTTGTATCCTCCCCGGTCAAACACGACTTTCTTTATTCCCTTCTCGATGGCTCTTTTTCCTATGAGAAGCCCAACCTCTTTTGCTGCCTCGATGTTCCATGTTTTCTGAAGTTTTTCCCTGAGTTCAGGGTCGAGCGTTGAGGCGGAAACAAGGGTGTGCCCTATCGTGTCGTCTATGATTTGAGCGTATATGTGCTTGTTACTCCTGAACACACAGAGTCTGGGTCTTTCGGGAGTGCCAAAGACCTTCTTTCTGACTCTCCTGTGTCTTCTGATTCTTCGCTCGTTCCTGGACTCCTTCTTTATCATACAACAACCCCCTTTTATGCTTTCTTACCTTCCTTCTGTCTCACCACTTCACCAACGTATCTGATACCCTTGCCAGTGTAAACGTTCGGTGGTCTGAACGCTCTTATCTCGGCCGCCACCTGTCCTACCCTCTGTTTGTCTATGCCGGAGACAACGATTCTGTTCGGTGCCGGAACTTCTACCTTCACATCGCTCGGAATCTCGTAGACGACAGGGTGTGCATAACCAAGATTCATTACAAGGGTATTTCCCTGAAGTTGGGCCCTGTAACCTATTCCTACTATTTCTAGCTCCTTTTTGTATCCTTCCGTAACACCGATCACCATGTTCCTGATGAGAGACCAGTAAGTCCCCTGGAACATCTTCACCTTTCTCCAGTCGGACTTTCTTCTGACCTGAGCTTCGTTCGGCCTTATCCATACCTTTCCATCTTCAATTTCTATCTTCACGTAAGGGAGAAAGTCTTGTACCAGTTCTCCCTTAGGACCCTTCACTTTAACAGTACCATCGTTTACTTCCACAGTGACACCCTGGGGGATGTCTATAGGCTTTTTTGCGAGTCGAGACATTCAAGACACCTCCTCACCAGACATAAGCGATTACTTCTCCGCCGACTCCAAGTTGACGTGCTTCTTTGTCCGTGAGAACACCTTTAGAAGTTGTGAGTATGGCTATTCCAAGACCGTTCTTCACTTTGGGTATATGGTCTTTGTCAACGTAGACTCTCCTTCCTGCATGAGAAACCCTGACGATCCCATGGATAACTCTTTCTCTGTTTTTCCTGCCACCTTTGTATTTGAGATAAACCCTCAGTATACCCTGTTTGCCATCTTCGATGTATTTGTAATCTGCTATGAAACCTTCCCTCTTCAAGATTTCACATATTCTCCTTTTGAGATTGGAAGCAGGTATATCGGTGTATTCTTTGAAAACCATGTTTGCATTTCTGATCCTCGTTAGCATATCGGCGATTGGGTCACTCCACACAGCATCATCCCTCCCTTACCAGCTTGCCTTCCGAACACCAGGGAGCTTTCCTTCCAGAGCAAGTTTTCTAAAGCAAATCCTGCAAAGACCGAATTCTCGATAAACTGCCCTTGGACGTCCACAGATGTGACATCTGGTGTATTCACGAACCCTGTATTTTTTGGGTTTCTTCCATCTTTCTATCATCGCTTTTTTAGCCATTCATCTCACCTCCGTCATCCTCTTTTAAAAGGCATTCCAAAGAGTTCAAGCAGTCTTCTGGCTTCCTGGTCCGTCTTGGCAGTTGTGACTATGGTTATATCCATTCCCTGGATCCTTCTCACTTCATCGGGGCTCAGTTCTGGAAACACCAGCTGTTCAGAGAGACCAAAGGAGTAGTTCCCTCTTCCATCGAAAGAGTTCGGATCCAGTCCCCTGAAGTCTCTCACCTTTGGAAGAACGATGTTTATGAGTTTGTAGAGAAAGTTGTACATCATGGCTTTTCTGAGGGTGACTTTGAGACCTATGGGCATTCCCTTTCTTATCTTGAAATTGGATATACTCTTTCTTGCCCTGGTAACAACGGGCTTTTGTCCGGTGATCTTTGCAAGTTCGTTTGCGTGTTTTTCTATGATGTCGTAGTTTCTGGATCCTTCACCGATTCCCATGTTAACAACAATCTTGACCAGTTTGGGCACCTGATGAATATTCTTGTAGTTGAACTCCTTCATCAAAGCCGGAACAATTTCCTTTTCATACTTTTCTTTCAGAGGAACGTATTCGAATCTCATACCGATTCCTCCCTCAGTCTTTGTCAATGATCTCACCACACTTCTTACAGTATCTCACCTTTTTTCCATCTTCGGTAAACCTGTATCCCACCCTTGTTCTCTTGTCACAGGCAGGACAGACAACCATAACTTTGCAGGCATAAATCGGTGCTTCTCTTTCTATGATTCCACCTTCTCGAAGCTGCGGAATGGGTCTCTGGTGCCTCTTTACCATGTTCACACCCTCAACTATCACCTTGTCCTCCTTCGGCAAAACCCTGAGCACCTTTCCTCTCTTACCTTTATCTTTCCCGGAGATTACCTCAACCAAGTCTCCCTTTTTTATCCTCATCTTCATATCACCTCACCAAACTTCTGGTGCAAGAGATACGATTTTCATGAAACCTTTTTCACGAAGTTCTCTCGCAACGGGTCCGAATATTCTCGTTCCCCTTGGGGCATTGAACTTGTCGATCAGAACGGCAGCGTTGTCATCGAATCTGATGTAGGTACCATCGTTTCTTCTGATCTCTTTCTTTGTTCGAACGATGACTGCCCTTACTACGTCTCCTTTCTTCACATCGGAGTTGGGAATAGCGTCCCTGACGGAACACACGACAATGTCCCCAACCGTTCCGTACTTCTTATGAAAACCACCAAGAACTCTTATCACTCTGAGTTTTTTGGCCCCGGAGTTGTCAGCCACGTTGAGATAGGTTTCCTGCTGGATCATGACTCAGCCCCTCCTTTTTCCTCAACCACTTCCTCTTCGATTTCTTCAAGTTCGTCCTGAACTTCTTCTTTTTCCTTCAGGATTCTCTCAGGTTCAAACCTCTTTATGATCCTCACAACTCTCCATCTCTTGGTCCTGCTGAGAGGTCTGGTTTCTTCTATTTCAACAACGTCCCCTACTTTACATTCGTTCTTCTCATCGTGAGCGTGATATTTTTTGGTTCTCTTGATGTATTTTTTATAGAGGGGATGCTGCACGTGTTTTTCTACTGCCACAACGACTGTTTTATCCATTTTATCGCTCACAACTACACCTATCATTCGTTTCCTGGGCATGGTTTCACCTCCTTATACCTAGCTCCCTTTCTCTCAATATGGTCTTTATCCGTGCGATGTCCCTTTTTGTCAGTTTTATAAGAGATGTATTTTTTAGTTGCCCCATGGCCAGCTGAAACCTCAACTCCATCAACTGCCTTTTTTTCTCTTCGAGAAGACTTCTCAGTTCTTCGTCTGTGTAATTTCTGAGTTCAGAAGCCTTCATACTGCCTCACCCCCAATGTGGTGACGGGGTACTACCTTTGTAGCTATCGGTAACTTGCTGGCAGCGTATCTGAGAGCTTCATGGGCTGTTTCTTCGTCGACCCCGGCTATTTCGAAGAGAATCTTTCCGGGTTTCACAACGGCAACCCAACCTTCCACGTTGCCCTTTCCCTTACCCATTCTGGATTCAGCGGGTTTTTTCGTGTAAGGTTTGTCGGGGAATATCCTTATCCAGATCTTTCCGGCTCTTTTCATAACCCTCATCATTGCTATTCTGCAGGCTTCTATTTGCTGGGCCGTTATCCAGGCCGGCTCAAGCGCTTTGAGGCCCCACTCACCAAACTGAACGAGAGTTCCTCCCTTTGCCTTTCCTTTCATTCTTCCTCTCTGTTGCTTTCTGTATTTGACCCTTCTTGGCATCAACATGGTGATTACCTCCTTTAAATATCAGCGTCTCCTTTGTAAATCCACACCTTGACACCGATGGTTCCGTATTTCGTCCAGGCAACAGCAGTTCCGTAGTCTATTATTGCCTTTATCTTCTGAAGGGGCAGTCTTCCTCTGAGGTACCACTCTCTCCTTGCTATTTCTGCCCCACCAAGCCTTCCAGCAACCATCACCTTTATTCCCTGGGCACCTTTCCTCATAGCGTTCATGATAGCCCTCTTCATGGCCACCTTGTACGATGCCCTCTTTTCTATACGAGAAGCAATGGATTCGGCAACAAGCTGTGCATCGAGCTCGGGCGTTTTTATTTCTTCGATGTTGATGACCATCCTTCTGTTGAACCTCTTCTCCAATTCCTCCCTCAGGTTTGTGATCTCTGCTCCTTTCCTTCCTATGATGATACCAGGTCTTGCGGTTTTCACCGTGATGTTGACCCTTTCAGCATCGGGTCTTTCTATGTATATTTCACTGATTCCAGCGTGGTAGTACTTGTTTTTTATTATCTTTCTGATCTCTTCATCCTCAAGAAGCCATTCTTTGTAGTTTTTTTCGTTGAACCATTTTGCCTGCCAATCGGCGCTCAGCCCGAGCCTGAATCCTCGAGGGTGCACCTTCTGACCCACTTTATCACCTCACTCTTCTGATGATATCCTTTTTTCCAGTTCTTCCAGAGCCTTTCTGTACTCTTCTTCTCTGGTGCGATCTCTTACAACGACGGTGATATGGGACATTCTCTTTTTGATTATGTCCGCCCTTCCTCGCCCTCTGGGCCAGATTCTCTTCAGTCTTGGCCCGTCGTTCACATAACACTCAGCAACGTAAAGATTGGCAGCATCGAGCCCGAAGTTGTTTTCAGCGTTCGCAACAGCCGATTTCAGGACTTTTTCGATGATCCTGGCAGCCTTCTTCGGTGAAAAGGCGAGTATTCTGAACGCCTCTTCAACAGACTTTCCTCTTATCGTGTTCGCAACAGCCCTTGCCTTTCTTGGAGAAATGCGGATGTATTTTGCAACGGCCCTGGCCTCTATCTTCGGAAGAGAATCCAGAAGTTCTTTTCTTTTTTTATGGAAAAGAGAACGCTTCAGACCGTTCCTTGGTATCTGGAGTTTCATCGTTTCCCTCCTCACTTCTTCAACTCGCCTTTTTTGGCTTTTTTATCGGCATGACCCCCAAACCTTCTGGTTGGAGCGAACTCTCCCAGTCTGTGCCCTATCATGTTCTCCGTGATGTACACCGGTATGTGCTTCATACCGTTGTAAACAGCAATCGTGTGTCCGACCATTTCTGGGATGATCATTGAAGCCCTGCTCCAGGTCTTTATGACTTTCTTTTCTCCAGTTTCGTTGAGTTTTCTGATCTTTTCCAGAAGTTTTCTATCTACATAGGGGCCCTTTTTCTTGGAACGACCCATTCAGTTCACCCCCTTATACCTCGTTTCTTCTTCTGACAATGAACTTGTCAGAAGGTCTCTTTCCACGTCTTGTCTTGTAACCTTTGGTAGGCAGACCCCATGGACTGGTTGGATGGTGTCCTTTACCTCTTCCTTCACCACCACCGTGTGGATGATCCACCGGGTTCATGGCAACACCTCTGACATGAGGCCTTCTGCCAAGCCACCTCACCCTTCCTGCTTTTCCGTGCACTTCGTTCTTGTGATCTTCGTTTCCAACAACACCCACCGTTGCGTAACATTTGATATGCACCTTTCTCAGTTCTCCAGATGGCATTCTAAGAAGGGCGTAATCTCCCTCTTTTGCCATGATCTGACAGTAGGTCCCGGCCGCTCTTGCGATTTGTCCTCCTTTTCCAGGAGTGAATTCAACATTGTGCACGAGTGTTCCAACAGGAATCTTTTCCAGTGGCAAAGCGTTCCCGGGCTTTATTTCTGCATCAGGACCACTCATGAGTGTATCTCCAACCTTTATTCCTTTTGGAGCGAGAATGTACCTCTTTTCTCCATCTGCGTAGAGGAGAAGGGCAATTCTTGCGGATCTGTTTGGATCGTATTCGATGGCCAGAACTTTTGCAGGAATGCCTGCTTTGTCGTACCTTTTGAAATCTATGATCCTGTACCTTCTCTTGTGTCCGCCACCTCTGTGCCTTACCGTAATCCTTCCATGATGGTTTCTTCCACCGGTCTTTTTGAGAGGCGCAAGCAGAGATTTTTCCGGTTCTGTTTTCGTGATGTCAGAAAAATCGGAGATTACCATGAAACGCCTGCCCGGGGTAACTGGTTTGAATCTTTTGAGTCCCATAACTTCACCCCTCTCAGTGTTCGCCTTCCAGTTCTTTAATGGTATAGCCTTCTTTGAGAGTTACCACCGCTTTCTTCCAACTGCGGGTCTTTCCTTCGAATATTCCCCTTCTCTTCGGTTTGGGCTTCATGTTGATGACGTTGACCTTCTCCACTTTGACGTTGAATATCTTCTCCACGGCCTCTTTTATCTGGTTTTTGTTCGCAAGAGGGTTCACCTCAAAGACATATTTCCTCTGCTCGCGAAGTCTGAGAGCCTTTTCTGTGATTATGGGTCTGACCAGCACATCATGCAGTGAGAGCTTTTCTTGCTTCATTTCCGAGCACCTCCTCTATCTTAGCAACCATATCCCTGGTGAGGATCAGATAGTCATACTTGAGCATGTCGAAAACGTTAAGACCATCTATCCTTACGGCTTTCTCACCATTTTTACTGTTGTTGGGGTTGTCCGCTATTATCACCTTTACGTTTGGAAGATTCTTTCCAGAGAGTTTCACATTGACATAACCCTCTTCTTTCCAAGGTAAAACGATCAACGCTTTCTTGTCAGCAAGGTTGAGGTTCTGAAGGATTTCCTTCAGGGATTTTGTTTTTGGTATTTCAAGTTTTAGATCTTCGAGCACCAGAAGTTTGTTTTCTCTGTACTTGACAGACAGTGCGGAACGGAGAGCGAGTCTCTTCATCTTCTTATTGAGTTTCTTACTCCAGTCTCTGGGCTTTGGACCGTGGGCAACTCCTCCGTGTCTCCAGATAGGAGATCTTATGGATCCGTGTCTGGCTCTTCCCGTGTGTTTCTGTGGCCAGGGTTTTCGACCGCCTCCGGAAACCTCTCCTCTTGTCTTTGTGGAAGCGGTGCCCGCTCTTCTGTTGGAGAGCTGCATGTCTACGTATCGCCACATCACATCGTAGTTAGGATCGATGTTGAAAACAAAATCACTGATCTCAAGGCTACCAACTTTTTCTCCCTTCACATTGAGAAGATCCACCTGAGCCATTTTCTATTCCTCCTCCACTGTTACTTTTTCGGGGCCTTGGCGCTCCTGATCAAAACGAGCCCGCCCCTCGCTCCAGGGACACCACCTTTGACCGCTATCAGATCGTTTTCTGGATCGACATCTACAACCTGCAGGTTTCTAACAGTTACCCTTTCATTCCCATATCTTCCCGGCATCTTTTTGCCTTTCCATATCCTCGCAGGTTCGGTGTGCTGACCTACGGATCCGAGTTCTCTATGGAATTTGGAACCATGGCTTTTTGGACCTCCACTGAACCCCCATCTTTTCATTGCTCCTGCGAATCCTCTTCCTTTGGACCAACCAGTGACATCCACGTATTCGCCTTTTTCGAATATATCAACCTTTATAACCTGACCAGGTTCGTACTCGTCGGGGTTGTCCACCCTGAATTCTCTGAGTACTCTCATCGGTTCAACACCGAATTTTTTGAAGTGACCAGCAAGGGGCTTGTTCACTTTTTTTGCTTTCTCAAATCCAAGTTGTACGGCGTTGTAACCGTCCGTTTCAACCGTTTTCTTCTGCACGACAACACAGGGCCCGGCTTTTATGACGGTAACCGGGACCGCTTCATTACCAATAAAAACCCTTGTCATACCGATTTTTCTTCCTATTATCATCTTCATCAAAGACACCTCCAGGGATTACAGTTTGATCTCAACGTCGACACCTGCTGGGAGGTTTATCCTCATCAGGGCATCAATGGTTTTTGGAGACGGATCTATAATGTCTATGAGTCTCTTGTGTACTCTCTTCTCAAAATGTTCTCTGGAGTCTTTGTGCTTCATAGGAGATCTCAACACACAGTAAAGCGTCCGCTCCGTTGGGAGAGGAATTGGACCGGACACTTTGGAATTCGTTGATTTTGCAACCTCAACGATCTTTTTTGCCGACCCGTCTAGCAGTTCGTGGTCATAGGCTTTGAGTTTTATCCTTATCCTCTGTCCAGGCATATTCTAAGCACCCTCCCTCTTCTCTCAAGAAGGAGGGGGAGAACAACTCCCCCTCACTCGATAACTTCTGTGACAACGCCAGCTCCAACTGTTCTTCCGCCTTCTCTTATAGCGAATCTCTGACCTTTCTCAATAGCAACGGGGTAGATGAGCTCTATTTCCATCTCGACGTGGTCTCCAGGCATGACCATTTCGACTCCTTCCGGAAGTCCCACGATTTCACCAGTAACGTCAGCCGTTCTTATGTAGAACTGAGGTTTGTAACCCTTTGTAAACGGTGTGTGTCTTCCACCTTCCTCTTTCTTCAGAACGTAGACCTCTGCTTTGAACCTCTTGTGGGGTTTAATGCTACCAGGAGCTGCAAGAACCTGACCTCTTTCGACTTCGTCTTTGTCGATTCCCCTGAGCAGACATCCCACGTTGTCACCAGCGATACCTTCATCGAGTTCTTTTCTGAACATCTCAACACTTGTGACGACTGTCTTTCTGATTTCATAACTGAGTCCTATGATCTCAACCTCGTCACCAGGTCTGATTCTTCCTCTTTCGATTCTTCCAGTGACAACCGTTCCTCTTCCTGTGATGGAGAAAACATCTTCGATGGGCATGAGGAACGGTTTGTCAACTTCCCTCTGAGGATCTGGGATGTAGCTGTCCATAGCATCGAGCAGCTCCCGAATGGGTTTGTATGCTTCATGATTCGGATCGTCTGGAGCTTCAATGGCCTTCAAGGCAGATCCTTTTATAACGGGCACTTCGTCACCGGGGTATTCGTACTGACTCAGAAGATCTCTCACTTCCATCTCAACGAGTTCGATAAGCTCAGGATCGTCAACCATATCTGTTTTGTTGATGAAAACGATCATGTAAGGAACTTCAACCTGTCTCGCAAGAAGCACGTGTTCTCTTGTCTGGGGCATGGGTCCATCCGTTGCAGCAACAACGAGTATGGCTCCATCCATCTGAGCAGCACCGGTGATCATGTTCTTAATGTAGTCAGCGTGTCCGGGACAGTCGATGTGGGCGTAGTGTCTTTTCTCGGTTTCGTACTCAACGTGCGTGATGTTGATGGTGATACCTCTTGCCTTCTCCTCAGGAGCCTTGTCGATCTGATCGTAAGGCACGTATTTCGCAAGCCCTTTCAGAGAAAGGTACTTTGTTATAGCGGCCGTCAGTGTGGATTTTCCGTGGTCGATATGCCCGATGGTTCCAACATTAACATGGGGTTTTGCTCTTACAAACTTTTCCTTTGCCATGTTCTCCCTCCTTAAACAACTTTAATGATCTTCTCGGCGATTTTCTCCGGAACCTCTTGATAGTGAGAGAACTGCATGATGTAACTTGCTCTTCCCTGACTCAGAGATCTCAGTGTTGTAGCATATCCAAACGTTTCAGAGAGTGGGACCTTTGCCACTATGACTTTCAAATGGCCTCTTGTTTCGAGAGATTCCACCTTTGCCCTTCTGGAATTGAGATCGGCAATGATGTTGCCCATGTACTCTTCTGGAGTTGTGATCTCCAGCTTCATGATCGGCTCAAGAAGAACTGGCTGTGCCTTCTTCATTGCTTCCTTGAACGCCAGAGAGGCTGCAATTTTGAACGCCATCTCTGAAGAATCTACTTCGTGGTACGATCCGTCGAGCACAGTCGCTCTTATTCTCACGACAGGATAGCCAGCAAGAAGACCGGACATCATTGCTTCTTTGATTCCCGCTTCTATGGCCGGCATGAACTCTTTTGGTATCACACCACCAACGGTTTTATCGATGAATTCGAAGTTTTTACCTTCCTCTTCTGGAATAGGCTCTATCCTGAGTATCACATGACCGTACTGGCCTCTACCACCGGTTTGCCTGATGTACTTTCCTTCTGCTTCAGCGGCTTTTTTGATGGTCTCTCTGTAGGCAACCTGAGGTTGACCAACTCTGACGTTCACGCCGAACTCTCTCTTCAATCTGTCGACGATTATTTCAAGATGGAGTTCACCCATACCGGAGATGATCGTCTCGCCAGTTTCTTTGTCCACCTTCACCTGAAGAGTAGGATCCTCTTCAGACAGTGCCAGGAGTGCCTTCACCAGTTTTTCCTCATCGCTCTTCGTCGCCGGTTCAATGGCAAGAGATATGACTGGTTCTGGGAAGTCGATCTTTTCCAGGACGATTGGCTCTTTCTCATCACAAAGAGTGTCTCCCGTCTGAGACACTTTCAATCCAACTCCTGCGGCTATATCACCGGGTCTTACATAATCAACCTCTTCGCGCTTGTCTGCGTGCATGAAAACGATTCTTGAGATTCTCTCTCTCTGACCCTTGGTGGAGTTGTAGACGTAGCTTCCTTTTTCCAGCCTTCCAGAGTAAACCCTGAAGTACACCAGTTTTCCTATGTACGGATCCACCTGAACTTTGAAAACAAGGGCTGTGAACGGTTCGTTCTCGTCTGGTTTCCTGTAGACGACCTCGCCATCTGAGAGTCTCCATCCCTTAACAGGAGGAAGATCCAGAGGAGACGGGAGATAGTCTATTACGGCATCCAGCAATGGCTGTATTCCCTTGTTCATTTTCGCCGCTCCACACAGGACGGGAACCGCTCTATTCTCTATGGTGGCTTTCCTCAGAACTTTCTTGATTTCCTCCTCGGTGATTTCCTCTCCCTCGAGGTATTTCTCGAGTATCGCTTCATCCAGTTCTGCCAGTTTTTCCAGCATCTCTTCTCTTCTGAGTTCTGCTTCTTCTCTCAACTCGTTCGGAATTTCTCTTTCTTCGTACACAGAACCATCCTCGCTGGTCCAGTAGAGCGCTTTCATCTTTATAAGATCTATTACTCCCTGGAAGTCCTTTTCACTCCCGATCGGCATCTGAATAGGTATGGGATTGGCTTTGAGTTTTGTAATAAGTGTTTCGACTGCCATGTAAAAATCTGCACCGACCTTGTCCATCTTGTTCATGAAGGCTATTCTGGGAACGTTGTATTTATCTGCCTGCCTCCAGACGGTTTCTGATTGTGGCTCGACACCTGCCGTTGCATCGAAAACGGCAACCGCTCCATCGAGCACTCTAAGTGCCCTCTCAACCTCAGCCGTGAAGTCAACGTGCCCGGGTGTATCGATTATGTTGATCCTGTATCCCTTCCAGAAGCACGTTGTAGCGGCGGACTGTATCGTAATGCCCCTTTCCTTCTCCTGGGGCATCCAGTCTGTGGTTGCTGTTCCTTCATCCACATCTCCTATGAAGTGTTTTCTTCCTGTGTAGTAAAGGATTCTTTCCGTTGTGGTCGTCTTTCCGGCATCGATATGAGCCATTATACCGATGTTCCTAATCTTATCCAGGTCAACATACCTCGCTTCTACACTCTGCATACTCTCACCACCTGTAATGTGCAAAGGCCCTGTTTGCTTCTGCCATCCTGTGGGTGTCTTCCTTTTTCTTGATGGCCGTACCCGTGTTGTTGTAGGCTGCCATTATCTCCTCAGCCAGTTTTTCTTTCATAGGGCGTCCTTTCTTAGCTCTTGCAGCCTCAACTATCCATCTTATAGCAAGAGAGGTTCTTCTTGGTTCCTGAACCTCAATGGGAACCTGATACGTTGCACCTCCAACCCTTCTTGGTCTCACCTCAAGGACGGGCTTTACGTTCTCCACAGCCTGTCTGAAGACTTCAAGAGGATCTTTCTTCATCTTCTCCTTGATGATATCGAAAGCACCGTAGACGATCTTCTGGGCGATCGTCTTTTTTCCATCCCACATCACTTTGTTTATCAGCTTTGCTACCAGAACATCTCCATAAACTGGATCAGGCGGTATTTGTCTTCTTTCAGCTCTTCTTCTACGCACCCGCAGTCACCTCACTTTTTTTGGTCCTTGGGCCTCTTGGCACCGTATTTACTCCTGGACTGCCTTCTTCCTTCAACTCCAGCCGCATCCAGGGCACCTCTTATGATCTTGTACCTGACACCAGGAAGGTCCTTCACCCTTCCGCCTCTTACGAGGACCACCGAGTGTTCCTGAAGATTGTGGCCTATACCAGGTATGTATGCTGTGACTTCTATACCGTTAGAAAGCCTTACCCTAGCAATCTTTCTGAGAGCAGAGTTCGGCTTCTTCGGGGTCATGGTGGAAACCTTTATACAGACACCTCGTTTTTGAGGGTTTCCTTGAAGAGCAGGAGCTTTAGATTTCTTCTTTTTAGGCTTCCTTCCATGCCTGATCAATTGATTAATGGTCGGCATCTTCATCCTCCCTTCCTTTCGTTCAGACCAAGCCAGGGTTTTATTTTACTCTTCAAACAGAAGATTGTCAACACAAGAGACCTCTGAACAATTTACCACAAGTAGCTTGAGGGTTTGTTTAAGATAAGGTGAACTTTGAGAGAATTCTTTCTATGGCTTCTTTCGGATCATTCACATCCAGGAGCATTTTCTCAAAGGGACACATGTTTTTTCCATTCCTTGATAACACAAAAGGTACTTCCTCTTCATAGGAAAACTTCACACCGTGTTTGTTCAACAGACCGATGGCACCTTCACTGATGACAAAGGCGTGAACGAAAGAAGGCCTCATTTCCACAAAAAAGAAGGCTGCTGCCCTTCCGACGAGTCTGTCCACCACCACACATCCAGACAGATCTTTTAAGATCGTATAAACCTTAACAAGGGGTTTCAAACCGCTTTCTGTGCTTTCAAAGATCGCCTGATCGTCTCTTATCACGATCAAACTCAAACCTCTTTCCTCGATGAGTTTTTTTGCTCTTTCAACAGTATCTTTCACAACTTTCACTCTCCTGATGTGTAGTATAATTTCCTTGAAAAAGTATAACAGGTCTGGAGGTGGGAACCACGATCACTGTTAGGAAAGTCAGGATTCCCGAAGATGTGGGCGTGTTGGAGATATTCGGTCAGTACGATAAAAGAGCAAGATACCTCAGGAAAACGTTCAACGTGGATCTCGCAGTCCGAGGTAGTGAAATTCTCATAAAAGGTTCAGACGAAAGGAGTGTAGAAGCAGCACACCGCGTCCTGGACGAGATCATATCCATAACAAGAGACGGACATTTACTGGACTGGACCGAATTCGAGTATTTAGTGGAAAAGGTTTCAAACGCGGAAAGTGTGAAGGATGTTTACTCGAAAAACAACGGAGGCCCTGTTCTTGGAAGAAAGGTAAAACCCAAAACTTTGGGCCAAAAAAGGTATCTAGAAGCTGTCGAGAAAAACGACCTGGTTTTCGTGATAGGACCAGCTGGTACAGGGAAAACGTACCTGGCAGTGGCTATCGCTCTTGATTACCTGAAAATGGGTAAAGTGAACAGAATTGTTCTGACAAGGCCAGCGGTTGAAGCAGGAGAAAAGTTAGGATTCTTACCAGGAGATTTGACAGAAAAAGTAGAGCCCTACCTGAGGCCTCTGTACGATGCCATAATTGACATCACTTCTCCAGATAAATTCAACAGTTATCGTGAAAGGGGAATCATAGAAATCGTGCCACTTGCCTACATGAGAGGGCGTACATTGAACAACTCCTTCATAATTCTGGATGAAGCGCAGAACACCACTTATCAGCAGATGAAGATGTTTCTGACCAGGCTCGGGTTCAATTCAAAGGCGGTTGTGACCGGCGATATCACACAGGTTGATATAGAAGAAGGGAAATCCGGTCTAATAGAGTGTCAGAAGATACTGAAGGGCATACCTGGAATAGAATTTGTGTATCTTGATGAAAGTGATGTTGTGAGACATCCTCTCGTGAAGAAGATCATAAAAGCCTACGAAGAATACGAAAGGTCGAGAAAGTCATGAATCGAAAGCGATTGTTTGCCGTAGTAGCGACCATCTTTTTATCTTTGTTCATGGCACATATTCGCACAGGATTTCAACCTATGAATTTGATCTCTGAAGGCATTGTCACTCTTGCAATCTGGTTTTCACTGGTAGAAACAAGCGTCAGGCATTTCAGAAAATACTCTCTCAGCCAGGTTTACACTTACACACACCTTTCTTTGATCCTGCTGGGGACTGTTTTCATAGGATTTTCCCTTCCAGAAATTGGCCCTTTCATGACCCCACTCTACATACCGGTTGCGCTGATGAGTCTGCTGTTCAATTTTGAGGTTGCCCTCACAAGTGGTGTTCTTCTTTCCATCATTTCCATGTACAGATGGTATTACGATATAAATCTGATCATGCCTTTTCTTCTGACGGTTTTGATCGCCACAAAAACCCTTTCAAACGCTGACAGAAGACTCGATGTTATGAAATCGTCTGCTCTGACGTCACTGGCACTTACAGGAACTCACCTCTTCATGAGATTTGGTTTGAACATTGAGTACACCTCGTACGATCTTCTAGCAGCCCTTCTCAATCCGATTCTCTCGGGTGTGATGGTATTAGGTATTCTTCCATATGTGGAGTACACGAGCCGTCTTTATTCCAACCTCGGTCTCATCGAATTTGGAAACCTGAACCATCCTCTCCTGAAGATGCTTGCCATGAAAGCACCGGGGACGTACTATCACAGCGTGATCGTAGCAAATCTGGCAGAGGCAGCCGCAGAGAAGATAGGCGCAAATCCCGTCCTGGCTCGAATTGGTGCTTATTATCACGATATAGGTAAGATGAAAAGGCCCCACTTTTTCACAGAGAACATAAGGGACGGTAAGAACCCTCACGAAGACATAACACCTTCTCTGAGCCATCTTGTTCTAAACGAGCACGTGAAGTACGGAATAGAACTTGCTCGTAAACATCGCCTTCCTTTGCTCGTGGAATTCATCATCCCGCAGCATCACGGAACAAGATCACAGAAGTACTTCTACTACAAAGCCAAACAGCAGTTTGAGGACATACCAGAGGAAGAATTTCGCTACCCGGGACCAAAACCACAGTTCAAAGAAGCTGCCATCATAATGCTGGCTGATTCTGTGGAAGCAGCATCCAGAAGTTTGAAGAATCCTTCCGTTACTCAGATAAAAGAATGCGTGGAGGATGTCATTTCCTCCATCTTCTTCGAAAGGCAACTCGATGAATCTGGTATTACCCTGAGTGAGCTAGAAAAGATCTCAGACGCCTTTCTACAGGTGCTCGTTAACATATTCAGTTCCAGGATAGAATACCCAGAAGAGGCAAAATTGCAGAAGGTGGTAAGAATAGATGGTCAAAATTCTGGGTGAAGGAAAAGGAAAAGAGATCTTGAAAAGTTTGAGTGAAAAATTAGACGAAATCGTAAAGAAGGAGATAGGAAACGTCAACACGAACGTGATACTCGTGAGTAAAGATCAAATAAAAGAAATGAACAGAGAATTCCGTGGTGAAAACTTCCCAACAGATGTGCTTACCTTTCCTCTCCTCGAGGAAGTTTACGGAGAAATCTACATCTGTCCCGAGGTTGTTGAGGAGAATGCAAAGGAATACAACAACACTTTTGAGAAAGAACTGATAGAGGTTGTAATACACGGGATACTTCACCTTGCAGGATACGACCACGAATTTGAAGATAAGAACGCAAAAGAGATGTTCGAAAAACAACATATCTATGTAGAGGAGGTATGGAACGAATGGAGATCAAGCCTTTCAGGGGGTATCGGCCAAGAAAGGACGTAGTTGAAAAGTTCGTGGCAAAACCCTATGACGTGGTGTCGTTTGTCGAAGCCAAAGAGACCATCAAAAGCAACCCGCTCAGTTTCCTCAGAGTGACAAGGGTTGAGGCAGAAACGCATGAAATAGAAATGGATCCTACCCCTGAAGACATGGAGAGAGCTAGAAAAAACCTTGAGGATTTCATAGAAAAAGGCATCCTGATTCAGGAAGAAAAAGAAGCCCTATACATATACCGTCAAAAGATGGGAGATCATATACAGACGGGTCTTGTGGCTTTGTTCCCTGTGGAAGAATACAAAAAAGGTCACATAAAGAGACACGAACTCACCAGAAAGAAGAAAGAAGAGGAAAGGGTTCAGCACATCCTGGCAACAAGGGCTCACACGGGGCAGGTCTTCCTCTTCTACAGATCCATGGAAGTGCTGGACAGGAAACTGATGGAACTTGCCGACTCTCTGGAACCTATTTACAGGCTAACGGACGACCTGGATGTGGTTCACGAGTTCTTCGTTGTCTCCGATGAAAAAGAGATCGAAGAAATAAAGAATCTCTTCAAAAACATAGAAAACCTGTACATAGCAGATGGACACCACAGAGCAGCTGCAGCTGCAAGGGTGAGTGATATTCTCGATAGGGAAGTAGGAAAGGGACCACATAACTATTTCATGGCTACGGTTTTTCCCCATAACCATCTCAGGATATTCGATTACAACAGGGTTGTTCGTTCTCACCTCACCGTGGAAAAACTTCTGGAGGAAGTTTCAAAAAAGTTCGACATTTACAGGTCCTATGTCGTTCCCGCAAGACCTTCAAGAGAACACGAGATCGCGATGTACGTAGGAAACGGTAAGTGGTATGTGTTAATTCCCAGGGAAATTCCTGAAGGCGTTGTCGAAAGTCTAGACGTGAACATACTCCAGCGAGAGCTTCTTGAACCGGTTTTTGGTATTTCCAATCCAAGAGAGGACGAGAGAATAGACTTCATAGGTGGGATAAAAGGGCTCTGTGAACTGGAAAGAATCGTTGACAAAGGAGAATTCGATGTGGCCTTTGCTCTATATCCCGTGAACATAGAAACGCTGATGAGAGTCTCAGATGAAGGAAAAACCATGCCACCAAAGTCCACCTGGTTTGAACCAAAACTTCTGAGCGGTCTGGTGGTCCACGTCTTTGGCTGAGGAGGTGATAGTGTGTTCTTCTTCTTTGATCCAACCTTCATCATACTCATTCCGGGCTTGCTACTGGCACTCTGGGCGCAGATACGGGTTCAGACGGCTTACGCCAGGTATTCACAGGTGAGATCCTCTCTGGGACTCACAGGGTACGAACTCGCAAGGAGATTGCTCGAAAATGCCGGTATCTACAACGTGAAGATAGAAGTCGTTTCGGGGTTTCTCTCCGATCATTATGATCCTGTGAAGAAAGTTCTCAGGCTCTCTCCACAGAACTTCAAAGGAACTTCTGTCGCCTCTCTTGGAGTTGTGGCTCACGAAGTGGGACACGCCATACAAGACGCTGAGAAATATCCTCTGCTTGCTCTGAGAAACATGATGGTACCGGCAGCCGCGTTGGGATCGAACCTCTCGTGGTTCATCTTCCTTTTCGGTCTCATCTTCTACACACCGTTTTTGATAAGGCTGGGTATAATTCTGTTTTCACTGGTTGTTCTCTTCACACTGATCACTCTTCCTGTAGAGTTCAACGCCAGCAGGCGTGCGGTGAAACTCCTTGAAACCTCGATGCTGATGCCCGAGTACGAACTGAGAGGTGTCAAAGAGGTTCTGAACGCAGCGGCTCTCACATACGTTGCCTCGTCTTTGACAGCGTTCCTTCAGCTTCTCAGAATGATAGCTCTGGCAGGGCTTTTCGGTGATAGAAGATGAGAACAAACGTGAGATTGCTCGCTTACAGGCTCCTTCGAAAGTGCGAAAAGGAAAAATTTCTGGACAGAGAGGACGTGGACAGCGTCCTCTCTGTTTTGAACGATAAAGACAGAAGATTCCTCAAGGAACTCGTGTGGGGAGTCATGAGGAAGGAAGAGCTCCTGGATTGGTATATAAATCAACTTCTCAGAAATCCAGATATTCCACCAGCCGTGAGGGTTGCACTGAGAATGGGAGTCTATCAACTTCTCTTCATGGATGGTGTACCAGATTACGCCGCAGTGAGTGAAACGGTAAAGCTGATCAAGAACGAAAACTTCAGAAAACTCGTCAACGCTGTGCTGAGGAGAGTAAAGAGTGTACCACCTCCCAACGATCTTCATCTTGTTTACTCACATCCAAAGTGGATAGTCGATTACTGGAATTCCTTTCTTCCAGAAGAGGCCGTGCTGAGGATCATGGAGTGGAACCAAAAACCACTTCCAACCGTGCTTCGCGTGAACTCACTTGTTACGACCAGAGACGAAGTCATAGAGATCCTCTCAAAAGAGGGAACAGAGGCTATTTATGGGAAACATTCTCCATTTTCTGTTGTGATAAAGAAACTGGGAGTTCCTCTGAACGATTCGAAGGTCATAACGGAGGGTCTCGCCACGGTTCAGGGAGAATCTTCCCAGATCGTACCGCTTCTTATGGATCTGGAACCGAATATGAAAGTACTGGACACATGCTCTGCTCCGGGTGGAAAGACAACCTTCATTGCTGAACTGATGAAGGATAAAGGAGAAATTCTGGCAACAGACGTGAGTATGGAAAGGTTGCAACTGGTCGAAAAACACGTAAAACGCCTGAAACTTTCTTCTGTGAAGATCAAACTCGCAGATGCGGAGCGCCTTATAGAGTTCATTCAAGATGAGTTCGATCGAATCCTTGTGGATGCACCGTGTTCTTCTCTTGGGACGGCAAGAAACCATCCAGAGGTGTTGAGAAGAGCAAAAAAAGAAGAGTTCAAAGAACTTTCGGAAAAACAGTTTAGAATACTTTCTCAGTCGTGGAAACTCTTGAAGAAAGGCGGCATTTTGCTGTACAGTACATGCACCATAACTAAAGAAGAAAACACAGAGGTCATAAAGATCTTCGTTGAGCAAACCCCCGATGTTGATGTGATTGATTTGAGAGAAAGATTGAAAGATTACAGAGTAGAAGGGGTGTGGGATGGCTTTGGATTTCTGATGCTACCAGACGAGACTCTCACATCGTTCTATGTCTCTGTTCTCAAAAAAACCGGGTGAATTGCAAAGTCTCTTTCTCTGCATCTTTCTTCCTTCGACGGAAAGAACGTGGAGTAGAAGTTGGTTGCCTTCACATCGAGTTTCAGTTGCTCGACGAAAAGGTTTCTATCCACAGGCAGTTCTGTTTTTTCCAGCACCTTTCTGTAAAGAGACATGTTGGTTACAATGGGAAGTTTTGCTTTCTTTCTCATGATCGCCAGGATCTCTCTTCCCTTTTCGGTAAAACCGAGCACTCTGATGTACTGAGGGCCCTTTTCGTTGCTTTCTTCAACGAATTCCTTACTCATCTCCAGAACAGAGAAGAGAGACAGTCTTCTTATTCGTGAAAAAGTGAATCTTTTCGCCTTGACGCACTCCAGAAAATCCTTGTACGACCCTGTCTGTCTGGCACACACCTGAAATCTTTTTTCAAGTCCTTCGGAAAACCCGTGTATTTTCTCAAAGTATTCCCTTTCTTTCAACCGGAAAAACGCCAGCATGAAATCTCCCATATACTCCAGAAAAACAGGTCCTCTTCCCTCTTTGAACTCTCTCATCAGGATCTCGTAAGACGCCTCGGGAAGGGATTCTCTGGCCTCGCTCCACTTTTCTTCTCTCAAAAGATTTCTGATCGCTGTGGCGCTTGAGAATTTTCCTTTGAAAGAAATATCCTTTTCTTCTGCCCCCACTCTCTTTATCGTGTGAAACCTGATCGAAGACCCTATTCTAAGAGCAGAGTGCAGATATTCAACTCCAAGGATGTCGTTGGACTTTTCGAGTCTCAGAACGTTCTTTTCGTTCCATCCTTTGAGAGAAAAATACCTCATCAAAGCAAATTTACGAGCGTTTGGAAAGGAATAGCCCTTCTTCAATTCTTCGTGCAGAAGCGCTTTGTATTCCTCGGGCTGTTCAAAAAGGATCTTCGCCACCTGCCACAGGAAATCTATGTCGTTGGATTCACTTCCAAAGACAACGTCTGTGACAACACCCGTCGAATCGAGTAAACTCACAGCACCGAATGCAAAACCACCCGCATCCTGGATGGCGAAAGCCGTCGGAAGCTCCAGAACAACGTCTATCCCCATCTTCAGGGCAATCTCGGTGCGGGCAAATTTATCTATCACAGCGGGTTCCCCTCTTTGGCAGAAGTTCCCGCTCATCACAGCAATCGTATACTCAGGTTTTACGATCTCTCTGGCCTGTGTCAGATGATAGAGGTGCCCGTTGTGAAACGGGTTGTATTCGACCACAACACCAAGGACCTTCAGGGTTCATCCCTCCTGATAACGGTCAGAAAGAAGGCAAGCAACACCATGGTGAAGAGTAAAAAGAGAACGTATACACCAATAACTCTGGAAACAAGGCTTCCAAAGATGTAGAGTCCATAGAGCTGGGCCCCCAGGGAAGGAAAAAGAAAAAGAAAGCCTAACACCACAAGCCATTTCTTTCCAGAAGAAGTGTAATAGTTCAAGGAGATTCCCGAGAAGAGAAACGGAAGAAACAAAAAAAGCAACACCGCAAGAAAGCTCTCCGGAACGCTAACCCCCAGAAAAGTGGAGATGTAGGGCTCAAGGTAATAGAAAACCACCCATCCCATAAGTCCGATTGTGCCCACAACTATCAGAAGAATGGATAAAAACTGGGTGAAAAACCTCAATCTTTCACCCTCTTCAGACAATCTTCACACACACCACGTATTACGATTTCTATCTTCTCTCTCTTTCCCCTGACCTTTCCAAGATCCAGTTTTTTTATCTCGATGTCTTCTATTTTTCCGCAGACCTTGCACACGAAGTGTCCGTGTGGTACAGGGTTGAAGTCGAAGATAGTTTTCTGCCCATAGCTGAATGAGTATATCACACCGAGATCCACAAGAAGGTACAGGGTACTGTACAGCGTCGCTATGGAAAGGGATGGAATCTTTTTTGAAAGAACAGAGAACAGTTCTTTTGCTTCGAAGTGTCCTTTTTCCATCTTCGATACGAACTTTATGATTTCCATTCTCTGTGTCGTCAGTTTGACTTTTTTTGCCTTCAACTGCTCAACAATCTCTTCCAGATTCATCTCGTTCACACTCCTCATATTGCCACCGCAAGGGAGGCAAGAAGTTCAGATGCCAGAGGTATGTACTCGTCCCTTGGTAGAAAACAGGGATGATGAAGTCCCACTCTCCTTTCCCCTTCTCCCACACCAAACCAGAAGGAAAGAGATGGAAACACCTGTGTGAAGTATCCAAAGTCTTCCCCAGTCTTCTTCATTTCGCATTCGATGAACTTGAGGTTCAATTTTTCGCAGTTTTTCTTCAATATCTCCAGAAGCTCTGCGTCGACCTTTACCTCCGGATAGACACTTCCCTTTTCGAGAGAAAAATCAACACCAGATCTGTCTTTGAGAGTCAAAAGTTGGTTTTTCATCTCCGACAATATTTCCTCTGCTATCTTCAAAGTCTTTGCCCTTATAGTACCTTCTATCTTCACCTCTGAAGGAACCACGTTTCTCACCCGGCCACCAACGATTTTCCCAACACCAACAAGGGCATCCCACTTTCTGCCGTAAAGCCAGTGCAGGAAAGAGACGGCTACTTTCAACGCATCTTTCCCTTTTTCGGCAAAGGCAATGTGAGCGGGGACACCTTTAAAGTATACATCGAATTCCGTCGCCGAAGCAAACAGCACCCCGACCCTCGACGCCACCGTTCCCACGTCGTATTCGTCCGTTACATGGAATCCAACAGCAGCCTTGATGATGTAGTTTTTCCTGAGGAACTCGACAACCTCCTTTGCACCACCACCGGTTTCTTCGGCAGGCTGAAAAACAAAGAGGAAATTCTTTCGTACAGTCTTCAACCGTTTCATTGCACCGTAGAGGGCACTCATGTGAAAGTCATGCCCACAGGCGTGCATGTAGTCGTTTCTTGAGGCAAACTCCCATCCTGTCTCCTCTCTGATGGGGAGGGCATCCATTTCCGCCCTTAACAAAACGTAAGGCCCCTCTGTTTCTTTCTTCTCAACGACCAGACCCGTTCCGGCAACCTCCACTATCCTTTCGTAGCCGATCTTTTGGATCGCCGATCTGAGAATCTCCCGGGTCTTGAATTCCTTAAAGGAGGGTTCTGGATTCATGTGGAGGAGATGTCTCAGTTCTATTTCGCCCATTCACATCACCACATCCTTGAAGATGTCCATCATGTTTTCCCTTCTTCTTATCAGTACCAGTTCGCCACTTTTTTTCACCAGTACCTCTGCGGGCTTTGAGGTCGAGTTGTAGTTGTTCGCCATGGTGTAACCGTACGCACCCGCGTTTTCCACAAACAGGAAATCTCCCGGTTCAACTGCTGGAAGATTCCGATCGTACGCTATAACGTCTCCACTCTCACACAGGGGACCTACAACATCTGCCTTTATGTCTGATCCTTCTTTTCCATAGACGAAGATCCTGTGATGGGCAGAGTACAGGGCAGGTCTTATGAGTGTGTTCATTCCACCATCCACAACAACGAACACCTTGTTTTCTCCTCTTTTGACGAGAATGACTTTCAGTACGAGAAAGCCGGCAGGAGCGATGATGTATCTTCCGATCTCAACGAACACCCTTTTGAATCCATCAAGAAGTGGTACAACCTTTTCCCGATACTCTTGAACGTTCAGTTCTTCTCCCTGATAGTCTATTCCCCATCCTCCTCCTATGTTGATCTCTTCAAAACTGTATCTTTTTGAAGCTTCTACAACCTTTTCATAGGCTTCAAGGAAAGGATCCACTTTCGTTATCTGAGAACCTATGTGAACATGAAGGCCTTTTATGTTCATTCCTTTGAATCTCTTCATAAAACTGTCCAGTGCGTTCAGAGGGATACCGAATTTGTGTTTTTTGAGTCCGGTGGAGATGTGAGGATGAGTTCGTGCATCCACCTCTGGATTCACCCTGACAAAAAAGTTCACGTCTTCTGGACTCAGACTTTCCCACATCTCCATCTCCTCAAAGGAGTCAACGTTTATCGTTCTTACTCCTTCTTTTAAAAAGTGAAGCATCTCTTCCTTGCTTTTTCCGTTTCCGTTCCAGACGATCAGAAAAGGAGCCACTCCGGCAAGTTTGGCAGCGAAGAGTTCTCCCTTTGTCACCACATCCATTCCAAAGCCTTCTTCTTTTAGAATTGCAAGCAAATTGGGATTGTTGTTTGCCTTCACGGCAAAGGTGGGAAGAAGGTTTATCCCCTGGAAAACCTCTTTTACCCTTCTGGCACGCTCACGTATTGTTTCTTCGAAATACACATAAAGAGGTGTACCGTGGATCTCCGCTGCTTTTTTCAGTGTCTCCATTGTGCTCGACGTTTTAATGACACACACCTCCCCTGATCATTCGGCCAGACCAAACTCGTCAACCACCGCTTTCAAAGCTTTTTCAGCATCTTTTTCTGGAACAAGGCAGGAGATCTTTATCTCAGATGTGGTGACAAGTTCTGGAGTAACACCAATCCTCTTCAAAGCACTGAAAAACCTTGCCGCAACCCCAGGGCTTGTTCTCATTCCGACACCGACGATCGAGAGTTTGGCAAAACCTTCCTCGTAGGAGGATTTCCAACCTTCAACATCTTTCAGAGCATTTCTGAGCGCCTCGTCAAGATCGTCTTTGTGATCTTCCAGTATTGTGAAAGACAAAAACACCTTTCCGTTCGATGGAACAAGAGAGATCATATCGACGTTCAGAGAACGCTTCCCTACCTCTTCGAATATGGCAGTGATGTATTCTGCCTCTTTTGGAAGGAAAGAGATCGAAACTTTTATCTGTCCATGCGAAATTGTTGCACCCGTCACAACGGGTTCCTCCAGCCATTCGGGAAGTCTTTCCACCACCATGGTTCCCTCCTCTTCAACAAAAGAAGAAGCGCAGTACACGGGTATTCTGTACTTTTTGGCGATTTCAACGGATCTGGAATGAAGCACCTTCGCCCCAAGTGCGGTGAGTTCGAGAGCCTCGTCATAAGTTATGTACTTCAACTTTTTTGCCCCCGGAATGAGTCTGGGATCGCACGTGTAGATACCATCCACGTCGCTGTAGATCTCGCAGGGAACTCTCAGCTTTGCAGCGAGGGCAACCGCCGATGTGTCCGATCCACCACGTCCAAGCGTGGTGAGATCCCCCCTCTCGTTCACTCCCTGAAAGCCGGTTACAACCAGAGCATCGTGCTCCTTGAGGTTTTCCATGATCACACTATCATCTATGTCCATGATGCGAGCACTCGTGTGATGCGGTGTGGTTTTTATCTTCACCTGAAAGGCGTTCAAAGATTTTGCTTTCACGCCGAGATCCTTTAAAGCCATCGAAAGCAAAGCGGCAGAAACCTGCTCTCCCGTTGCCAGGAGCATATCGAGTTCTCTTGCGTCAGGTTTTGGTGAAACCTCTTTTGCAAGTTTTATGAGTTCGTCAGTTGTCTTTCCCATGGCAGAGACCACAACGACCACTTTGAAACCTTCTTCAATCTTTTTCTTTATCCTCCTTGCAACGTTTTTTATCCTCTCTGGAGTGGCAACTGAACTACCACCGTACTTTTGTACCACCAGTTTCATCTCTACAACCTCCATCATTCCAAATTTCTGAGTTCGTCAACGATCCTGGTCTTTTTCTTTGTTCTTTCGTCTATCTGCTTTATCACACGCGCAGGCACACCCGCAACCACGGTGTACGGTGGAACGTCTTTTGTTACAACGGCCCCGGCAGCCACTACAGCCCCTTTTCCAACCGTGACACCCTCCAGTATCACAGCGTTTGCTCCAACGACCACCTCATCCTCTATTACCACCGGCTTTGCACTTGGAGGTTCTATAACACCAGCGATAACCGCACCCGCTCCAATATGGCATTTCTTTCCTATGATAGCCCTTCCACCTACGACAGCGTTCATGTCTATCATTGTTCCCTCACCAATCACCGCTCCAACGTTTATTACTGCGCCCATCATGATTACAGCACCTTCGCCGATTTCCACCATGTCTCTTATGATCGCACCCGGTTCGATTCGAGCCCTGTACTTGGTGATGTCTGCAAGAGGAAGAGCGGAGTTTCTTGCCTTCACTTCCAGATGGTAGTCTTCTATCTTTTCACCATACTTTTCGAGTAACTCTCTGAAATCTTCGTACTCTCCAAAAAGAACTCCAAACTGATCGTTACCGAAGAACTTGAATTTAGAGAAATCTACCCCATCGAGTTTTCCCTTTATGTAGGCAACAATGGGGGTTTTCTTTTTTGACTTTGCTATCATCTCTATGATCTCTCTTGCATCCATTTCATTCACCTCCAAACACGATCTTTTCGAAACTGTAAAAACCAGGTTCTCTTCCAACAAGAAATTCAGCGGCTTTCAATGCTCCTATGGCGAAAACTGTTCGGGAGATCGCCCTGTGCTTTATCTCTATCGTCTCACCCACGTTTCCAAACACGACCACATGATCACCGGGGATTCCTCCGATCCTCAAAGAGTGAATGGGAACTTCCTTTCCCAGAGCTTTTTTCAGAAGGATCGCTGTTCCGGAGGGGGCGTCCTTCTTGAAGCGATGGTGCGCCTCCACAACCTCCACGTCCCAATCTGAAAGAACCTTCGAAAGTTCTGAAAGGAACCTTTTCAGAACGTTTATCCCTATGGAGAAATTGTAAGACTGAACAACGGGAACTTCTTTTGAAAGTTCTTTCAGCATCTCGAAATGTTCTTCCTTCAAGGCAGTGGTCCCCAGAACAAGGGCAGATTTGTATCTTCTACACAGATCAACGGTTCCTGGTAAAGCATCCGCCGAGGAAAAGTCCACGATCACGTCGGGTGAGTCTTTTATCTCTTTGCCGTTCACATCTACCTTTAAGACGAGTTCGTGTCCCTTCTCGGAAAAGACTTTTTGAATTTCCTGCCCCATGCGCCCGGAGTACCCCACGATTCCATACTTCATAACAGACCACTCTCCCTGAGGACTCCCTTGAGGAGCTCCACCGTCTTTTCACTTGCAGAAACAAGAGGTAGCCTCAACTCGTTTTCCACGTAACCCATGAGAGAAAGAGCGGCCTTCACAGGTATTGGGTTCGTTTCCACAAAGAGGGTCTTCATGAGCGGTCTGAGTTTTCTGTGGATCTCCCTTGCCCTTTCGATGTTTCCGCCGAAGAACTCGGCACAAAGATCAGACATCTGTTTTGGCGCCACATTGGAGGCCACAGAGATCACACCGTCTCCACCTGCACACAGCAAATAGAACGTTCTGTCATCGTTTCCAGACCAAACCATGAAATCACTTCTTGCGCTCTTGGTAAGGGTGACTGTTCTGTCTATCTGGTCGATATCTCCATTAGCCTCTTTTATTCCGACAACGTTCTTGAGATCGGATGCTATCCTTGCAGCGGTTTCCGGAAGAACGTTCACCCCTGTTCTTCCTGGAACGTTGTAGACGATGATCTTCAGGTCTGTTCTTTCTGAGATGTATTTGTAGTGTTGGTAGATCCCTTCCTGAGTGGGTTTGTTGTAATAGGGAGTGACTATGAGCACACCGTCGGCTCCGAGTTTTTCTGCCTGTTTGACAAGTTTTAGGGTTTTCTCTGTGGAATTCGTCCCAGCACCCACAATAACGGGAATCTTTCCATCAACGATTTCGAGAGTTTTTGAGACAAGTCTTTCCCTCTCGTCATCGTTCACCGTGGGAGCTTCTCCTGTCGTTCCAAGAACGATCAGCGCACTCACGCCACCATCAAGTTGGTACCTGACCAGTCTCTCGTAAGCCTCCAGATCAAGTTCTCCGTTTTTGAAAGGTGTGACGATCGCAGTTCCTACTCCTCTGAACATCTTTTCACATCCCCCTTCAAATAGATTTCCCCATTATCTTCTCTGAGAAAAAGTGTTCCTCCGGGTACCAGAACTCTCATCTCCTTAGAACCCGTTCTGCTATGGTGCACGAAGAAAACGGCCGTTACACCGGTTCCACAGGCTTTCGTTTCCCTCTCCACACCACGTTCGTACGTTCTTACCTTCAGGAAGCCCTGGGCAACCTCATAAAAATCGACGTTGGCATTGGTTTTGTGCCTCAAGAACCTTCCGAGTTTTTCCACATCCACTTCATCCACGTTTCTCACTTCTAAAATGAAATGGGGAACCCCCACCACCACAAAATGTCCCCTGTAACCGTCCACTTCGAGTTCTTTCACTTCCGAAACGTCAGGCATCCTCACCCAGATTCCATCGTCCAGGAAAACCTTTATTTCCCCCGCTCTTGAAAGAAAGGTGAATCTTCTCTGTTTCACCCATCCTCTGTCTATCAGATACTGCGAAAAAGCCCGGGCACCGTTTCCACAGAAGGTTGCCATGCTTCCATCGCGATTGTAATAATCCATGAAGAACTTCTCACCCAACTTTTCTACGAATATCACACCATCCAGATCTCCCGCATGGTTTCGTACAAAATCTGGTTTTTCGTTCTCGGAGATCCTTTTTTCGGTGTTGTCTACCATCAGGAAGGTGTTCCCATTCGCAGAATAGCAAACCACTTTTTCACATCCTTCCGTTCATTTCAGCGTGCTTCAGTAAGATCCTCACTGCATTGGTTGCGGCTCCCACACGGATGTTGTCCGCCACGTTCCAGAACAAGATGGAACGTTCATCTCCCTGCCTCAGTCTGCAGACATACGTTTCGTTCTTTCTGGCAACGTCAACGGCAGTCACCAGATCATCCGTCACAACAACATCTTCTCCCGATGCTATGATCTCTTTCACCTTCTCCAGTGACTCAAACGGTCTCTTCAACCTCACCATAACCGCTTCGGAGTGACCGTAAAGAACAGGAACCCTTACGGTTGTTGGATAAACCCTTATCGAGTAATCGTTGAGGATCTTCCTTGTTTCGTTTATCATCTTCATCTCTTCCTGCGTAAAGAGATTGTCCTGAACATCCCCTATGAGGGGAATGACATTTCTGTGAATCGGCTTTGGAAACACCCTAACAACACTCTCGCCTCTTTCCTGGGACAGAAGTTCTTCGATACCCTTGTGACCTGCTCCAGAAACAGACTGGTATGTCGCCACAAAGATCTCTTCTATTCCATAAACTTCGTGCAACTTGTATATGGACAAGATCATCTGTATCGTGGAACAGTTGGGATTTGCTATTATACCGGTGTACCCCTTGAGTAGATGAGCGTTCACTTCGGGAACAACGAGGGGTATGTCCTTTTCCATTCTGAAAGCAGAAGAATTGTCGATCACCGTAACTCCGTTTTCAGCGGCTATGGGTGCAAATTTTCGTGAAACGCTTGCACCCGCCGAGAACAGAAAGTAATCACAATTCCACTTCATCGCTTCCTCTGTGAGGAGTTCTACTTTTATCTTTTCTCCTCTGAACTCAATCTCTTTTCCCACGGATCTTTCGGAAGCAAACAGCCTGAGTTCTGTAACCGGAACGTTGAACTCTTCAAGAACCTTTACCATCGCTCGTCCAACTTCTCCCGTAGCACCTACCACTCCTACTTTCATCTTCTTCCCTCCCTGGTCTTAATAAAAAAAGCGTCTCTTCGCTCCCCGAAGAGACGCCAAATCAGGTCTGAAATCATTCTTTCGATTCCAGACCCGATCGGCTCTCCACGGAGAGATCTCCGTGACAGTGGCATGGGTGTTCCCCATACCCCCAGGCGTATAGGGCGGGAGGAACCCTATACCCTTCGGCGCCCTCGCCTTTCAACTGTCCCCAATTCCTCCCCTGAAGGGACAGCCTACTCATCTCGGGCGCTCCTCCGTCGGGTCTTATTCATTCTAGATCTATTGTACCAGTGTTTTGAAACGGGAACAATTAAGAGAAGGTTAACATTGAACTCCATGGAAACTTAGAAGAAAATATATAAGAAGGCAATAACTATTTTTTATTCACTAAAGCACGGTAAGTTCCATTTATTCACAAAGTGGGTGTAAGAGGTATCTGGCATGAGAAGGTAGATAGGGAGTATGCAATTACCGGTAACGGAAAATTTCATGCGCCTTTGTGGTACCGGAAGCTATGCAATAAAAAAGGAATAATGAGCGAAAAAGGAAAACAACTACTCAGAAATAACTTGAACATGAACTTATGATTTGACGACAAATAAAGAAGCGACATACTTATCCTTTAACACTTTAAGGTAGACCTTTTTACGAGAATTTGTGAAAACAAGAACTAGTTGATTTTCCCCTGAAACACCCCAAAATGGCCTGACCTAGGTTAGGGTAATTTATCTTTTGTTTTTGCCATGGTTTAGGCTTTTCATTGACTATGCAATTATTCCATTTTTCCAAACAGTACTTGACTGACCCTTTCTGTGTGTTAGAATCACTTATGATGAAACACCCTCTCTATCTTTTTATATACTCTTGCTTTCTGATATGTTCTGTGGTATAATTTCTTTGAAATCCAACGGGTTTCAATACTTCCTTAGAGGTATGGAAACAATGAAGCAGCAACAAAAGAAAGAATACCTCGATTGTTTCAATACTTCCTTAGAGGTATGGAAACTATCACAAACCCCACATTGTTGCAAAAAGAAAAAGAGTTTCAATACTTCCTTAGAGGTATGGAAACATTTTTTCCCACCCTTCCCTCCCCGACCGTTACCCCGTTTCAATACTTCCTTAGAGGTATGGAAACCAGGTTCGACCGTTTCGAAGTCCTCAAGATCTTCGAGTTTCAATACTTCCTTAGAGGTATGGAAACTGAATATATTAATTTACATTTAGTTCTAGAAAAAATGTTTCAATACTTCCTTAGAGGTATGGAAACCAAGATATCTTACAACCCTTACTGGTTTGTAAGAGACCGTTTCAATACTTCCTTAGAGGTATGGAAACAGAGACGACCTACAAATGTGGTTTTTCCTGTGCCAGGTTTCAATACTTCCTTAGAGGTATGGAAACACTTCCTCTTTTGAGTAATCTATTTTTCCGTGTATGCGTTTCAATACTTCCTTAGAGGTATGGAAACACATAACATCTTCCGGATCTGCCCCTCGAGAGTATAGTTTCAATACTTCCTTAGAGGTATGGAAACTTGTGAGTCCTTCCGTTATTAATTCAATGATTTTAGTTTCAATACTTCCTTAGAGGTATGGAAACTACCTGATGCAAGTGGATATACTGTGACTGAAGGTTTCAATACTTCCTTAGAGGTATGGAAACTTCTCCCGGAGCCCCCACAATACTCCGCCTTCCCAAGTTTCAATACTTCCTTAGAGGTATGGAAACATCCTCGAAAATGCACGAGGGTTCTTGGAAGAGTTGTTTCAATACTTCCTTAGAGGTATGGAAACTGAGCGAGAATAAACTACAGCGTCTTTTCGTTCGAGAGTTTCAATACTTCCTTAGAGGTATGGAAACATAAGATAATAACAGAAGTCGCCATATCCGCTTTCGAGTTTCAATACTTCCTTAGAGGTATGGAAACCCTTCTGGATTACAGAGTTTATGAATCTCTTCTTCGTTTCAATACTTCCTTAGAGGTATGGAAACATGCTCCATTCCAAACAGGTGTTTTCAACCGTTGTAAGTTTCAATACTTCCTTAGAGGTATGGAAACTAAGTTATCAACCACCACTCGAAAGCGTCTTCTTCGGTTTCAATACTTCCTTAGAGGTATGGAAACATCGGTACGATGAAAAACGATATCTGCTTCTTCTAGCCACCGTTTCAATACTTCCTTAGAGGTATGGAAACAAATAGAAGTCTTCCCCTCTTTTAGAATTTTCTTGTGTTTCAATACTTCCTTAGAGGTATGGAAACTTCAGGGTATTCGGTTCGAATGATTCGATCATACTCAAGTTTCAATACTTCCTTAGAGGTATGGAAACCCCATGCTTGAGTGGAATCCTTGAAGATTCCTTTCGACTCAGTTTCAATACTTCCTTAGAGGTATGGAAACACTGATCCAGAGTCACACCAAACACCTGCCCGATATAGTTTCAATACTTCCTTAGAGGTATGGAAACCCAATCACTCTTATCATCCTCATCACCCTCCTCTTTGTTTCAATACTTCCTTAGAGGTATGGAAACTCGTAGGCTTTAGTGAAACGGTGTTACCCCTCTTTTGTTTCAATACTTCCTTAGAGGTATGGAAACGCTTCTTCCCTCTTTCTTTGTGTCGTTTGCGTGGAAAGTTTCAATACTTCCTTAGAGGTATGGAAACGATTTGCCCTCCCCCTGAAGAGCACGAGAGATTGATTTTCAATACTTCCTTTGAATTATGGAAATCCCTGGAAGGTACCATACATCCTGCGGATACAGAAAGTTTCAATACTTCCTCTTTTGATACAATCTTCCACATGAAATTAAGAAAACAAACACGCTCCTCTTGAACTATTGAAAAAACAAGTGTATAATACTTTTTTGGTACGGAGAGGAGAGGTGGCCGAGGGGTCTAAGGCGCACGCCTGGAGAGCGTGTGGTGGCCAAAAGCCACCCGTGGGTTCAAATCCCACCCTCTCCGCCAGAGAAAGGCCGGGACTTTGTGTCCCGGTTTTTCGTTCACTAGGGGGTGGGTGATAGTATGTTCGAGGAGATGATTGTAGAAAAGGTTAGAAAAGAAGCGGAAAAAATTGCTGAAAAGCAAGGACTGGAAATCTTCGACATACAGTACAGAAGAGAAAGCAGAGGTTGGGTTCTCAGGGTCGTGATAGACAACCCGGTGGGATACGTGAGCGTGAGAGACTGCGAACTATTTTCCAGAGAACTGGAGAGGTTTCTGGATAGAGAAGATCTTATAGAGCATTCGTACACTCTTGAAGTGTCTTCTCCTGGACTCGACAGACCCTTGAGGGGTCCGAAAGATTATCAGAGATTCACCGGGAAACTTGCGAAAATCATCACAAAAGATGGAAAAACGTTCATAGGAAGAATCGAATCCTTCGTTGATGGAATAATAACCATCTCCGATGAAAGGGGGAAACACGAGATAAACATCGAAGATGTGAGGAAGGCAAATCTGGAAATAGAATTTTAAGGAGGTGTTCCCATGAATATAGGCTTACTCGAGGCTCTGGATCAGCTTGAGGAGGAGAAAGGAATATCCAAAGAAGAGGTTATTCCCATTCTGGAAAAGGCCCTGGTGAGCGCCTACAGGAAGAATTTTGGAAGTTCAAAAAATGTCGAAGTAGTGATAGACCGAAACACCGGAAACATAAAGGTGTATCAGTTACTCGAAGTGGTGGAAAACGTGGAAGACCCGACCACTCAGATATCTCTGGAAGAGGCAAAGAAACTCGACCCAACAGTGGAGATAGGTTCGATCATCAGAAAAGAACTTGATGTTAGAAACTTTGGAAGGATCGCAGCCCAAACCGCAAAACAGGTGCTCATTCAGAGGATCAGAGAACTGGAGAAGGAAAAACAGTTCGAAAAGTACTCAGAACTCAAAGGAACGGTTACAACTGCTGAAGTGATAAGGGTCACGAGCGATTGGGCAGACATCCGAATTGGAAAACTGGAAACCAGGCTTCCAAGGAAAGAATGGATCCCCGGTGAGGAAATAAAGCCGGGAGACCTGGTGAAGGTCTATATCATCGACGTGGTGAAAACGACAAAAGGCCCAAAGATTCTCGTAAGCAGAAGGATGCCTGAGTTCGTCATCGGACTCATGAAACTGGAAATTCCGGAGATAGAAAATGGCATCGTGGAAATAAAAGCCATCGCCAGAGAACCTGGTGTGAGAACGAAAGTTGCCGTGATATCCAACAATCCAAATGTCGATCCGATAGGTGCGTGCATAGGTGAGGGTGGCTCCAGGATCGCAGCCATACTCAGAGAACTCAAAGGCGAAAAACTGGACGTATTGAAATGGTCAGACGATCCAAAGCAGCTCATAGCGAACGCCCTAGCTCCTGCCACCGTCATAGAAGTGGAGATCCTCGACAAAGAAAACAGAGCAGCGCGTGTACTTGTACCGCCAACGCAGCTCTCTCTTGCCATAGGAAAAGGTGGTCAAAACGCCAGACTCGCAGCAAAACTCACAGGATGGAAGATAGATATCAAACCCATTATGAACCTATGAAGCAGAAAAGGAGGTGCCTCAATGTACGAAGAACTGAGAAATGAATTGAAAAAAAGGAAATACAGAATCACCGCTCAGAGGGAAATGATCCTCAAGATCTTTCTCGAGTCCAAAGGAAGGCATCTGGGTGTGGATGAAGTCTATCGGGAACTTTTGAACAGAAACGTCAGGATAAGCAAAGCCACAGTTTACAGAGCGGTGGAACTTCTGGTCGAACTTGGGTTCTTGAGAAAGTTAAACTTCGGAGAAGGACTGTACAGATATGAACTCATAGATCGAAGCACACGTGAATCGCATCAGCATGTGATCTGTCAGAGATGTGGAAAAATAGTCGAGATCAACTCAGAGCAGGTCAAAAAGATCGTGTCGGACATTTCAGAAAAGACGGGGTACGTCATAAAATGGCACGATCTGAAGTTCTACGGATTATGCCCCGAATGTCAAAGAGAAGAATCAAAGGAACCGGAATCAGGATAAAGAACAGAAACTTCGGAAGAGGAATGACGGGCATCATGTTCGAAAGTTTTATGAGTACATCCACAGGAAAAGATATGATGTTTGCCACGTCTGCTGCCACCATCGATGAAGCCTTCAGCCCCAGCAGAAAAAGAAGGAAGGAAAGATGAGAAACCCATGTAACAGGTATCACGGCAAAAGACATCGGAATGGAGAAAAGAAGTGCCGAAATGTTCGTTTCTCCGAAGAAAAGACAGAGAAATGGAAGAGAAGAAAGGTAGGCTTTCACGACGAGTTCAAAAATGTTCTTTGAGTTCAGGATACTCAGTGTCACAAAAAAGGACAAAAGAAAAGAGGAAGTGAAAAGAACGGTGGGGTCAAAAACGATCATCAAAGACCCCACCGTTGCCGTTATATAAGAGGGAGTTGTTTTGAAACCAAGCGTCCTGAGAATTTTCCAGAGCAGTATGGTCAGATAGGCTCTCAAAACAGAGGGGGTGTTCACGGAAAGCACGTATGGAATCAGAAGAAGGAGAGCCACAAATTCCTGATACGTTCTTCTCCATGTGAAAAGGGAAATAAGCGTTGTGTACAGGGAAAAGGCAATTCCCACATGAAGACCCGAGACAGCAAAAAAATGACCAAGTCCACTTCTGTACACGGCGTTATCTTTCTCTCCAAAGAGAAGAGAAAAGGCTGTTCCTTTCACTTCTTTTGAAAATTGCTCTCTCAACCTCCTCGGAGAGGGTTTCTCCAGATCTCTCAAGTAGGATGGATAAAAGATGCTGCCATCGTAATGTCCTATCGCGTAGATGTACCCATCTTTGGAGGTTCTCATTCTGATAGAGTGGACTTTTTTCCACTCTCCCTGAAACACCTTCACATGTGTCACACGGGATCCTTCCGCAAGTCCTACAAGTTCGTAATTTCCAGGTGAAAGTGTTCCAAGTGAATACAGAAAAGCACCAGAAAGGATGAAGAACACAGCAATGGAAACCCCTTTGTTTTTTCTCCAGAGTAGAACTGTAGCGGGAAAGAACACATACCAGGGAAAACGAAAGAGGGCGCCCAGAAGCGCCCCCAGACACAGAGAAAAGAAGACCAATATCATGCTCCGAACTTTTCCAGCCTTCCAGCGTGCGCAAGAGCGAGTGTCATGACGTCGCTGGCATGTATCGTTCCAAGGGTACCTCTTGCGCACTCGAATTCGTTGAAGGCCTGAGACAAGCCTCTTCTTGTGTATCTGGACCAGATGAGAAGAGGAACGGGATGCCAACTGTGGGCCTTCAGTGGAACGGGTGTGGAATGATCTCCTGTGATCACAAGAACATCTGGTTTCAGTGTCAGGATCTCCGGTATCACCCTGTCAACTTCCTCTATCACCTTCACCTTTTCATCGAACTTTCCGTCTTCGCCGTAAGAGTCCGTTTTCTTCACGTGGACGTAGAAGAAATCGAAATCGTTCCATTTTTCTTTCAGAGTGTTGATTTCATCTTCGACGGTCTGTCCTGTTTCAATTATCTCCATTCCCACAAGTTTCGCAAGACCCCTGTACATCGGATAGGTTGCGATGGCTCCAGCCCTCAACTTGTAGATCTCCGGGAATTTGGGAAGATCAGGATATTTGGAAAATCCTCTGATGAGGGCAAAGTTTATCTTCGGGTTGTCTTTCAGAACCTCTGCTATCTTCTTGATCAGTTCGTTGGCGATCCTTGCCGTCTTCTTCGAAGGTTCATCCAGTCCTTCTGCCCAGACCATCGGATGCCCTTCTTTCTGGGGATCTGCGTCCGTTACCCTGTCACCAAGACCTTCACCGGTGAACTTCACCACGAACCTGTGTTCTTTACCGGGATAGAACGTGATCTCTACGTCCTCGATCTTCTTGATCTTTTCTGAAAGAAGCTGAACCACCTTCGCGGATTCTTCCGTGGCAGGCCTTCCTGCCCTTCTGTCGAGCACCACGTTCCCGTCCCAGGTTGCAAAGTTCGCTCTGGCAACAACATCTTTTTCACCAACTTCAACACCTATACCCAGCGCCTCAAGAATGCCTCTTCCTATCTGATACTTTATGGGGTTGTATCCAAAAAGAGAAAGGTGTCCAGGACCGCTTCCAGGAGTGATGCCGGGAAGAACGGGAACGGTCTGGCCAAGGTCGCTCTCTTTTGCCAAGCTGTCAAGATTTGGTGTGCTGGCTGCCTGAAGGGGAGTCTTGCCGTTCACTGGAATGTCTCCAAGGCCGTCCATCACAAGCAGGACTATCTTCGTATCGTTTGTCGTTACAAGTTTTGAGACGAACTCCTGTTTATCAAGCATCGTCATCCCTCCTTTATGTGTAGTTTTTCCATCACGTATTTCAGTCTGTCATCGTCGGCAACGGGAATACCCTGCTCCAGAGATTGCAGAAGTGCCACCACGAGATCGGAGAGCCTCTCGAAATCGAATTTGTCTGCGTGCCTGAATCTGGCTATTCTCAAAGCAAATCGCCAGTTTATATCCTGAGTTTCTGCCACAAGTTCTCTCAAAAGATCATCCATGAGCAAATCTTCGAACACCAGAAGATGCTGCACGATTCGAACCAGAACAAGACCCGAAGCGATCATGATGGAACTGCCAGAGAAAGCCGAAGTGAACTTCACGACATTTTCCTCCATTTTGAATATGTCAGGTGACACGAAGATGATACCCATCATGGTTTCGATCATTTCTGATGTGTCGATCGTCGTATCGTAAAAGGGAAACTGCCCTTTTCTGAGTGTATCGATCCTCTCCTGGACTTCTTCGTTTGAAGAGACCAGATCCTCCGCCAGGGAGACCACATCGATGATGCCATCTTCATCGAAGTAATCTTTCAACCATTCGAATTCTTCAAAGGTTGGTATTTTCACCTTGCTCTCTGCAAGAGCGATCATGTGTTCTGCCCTTTCTTTGAGTTCTCCTGTGATCTCCGACAAGACAGAGATAGCCTTTTCCCTATCGAAGTGAAGAAGAATCGTAGCGTAGTTGTATTTCAAGATTTCTTCGTCTCTGTGCCTGCTGTAAGCCTCTTCAAACACTTCGAGGGCTTCTTCGTACAGGCCGAGTGTTTTGAGAAGAAGCCCGTACTCGTTTGCCAGCATGGGATCGTCGGGTGCCTTCTCGTAGAGTCTTTTCAGAATGCCCAGTGCCTCGAACAACCTGCCGAGTTTTACCAAGGTGTAGGAGAGGTTGAACTCTACATGATCCTTTTGCTCTGCTTCCAGCGCTTTTCTGAAGAATTTTTCTGCCTCCTTGAAACGCTGAAGCTGATTGTAGATGACCCCGAGTCTTTCGTACACTTCTGTGAAGTTCGGATCCTTTTCGAGGATTCTTCTGTACTCTTCAAGGGCTTCTTCGAATCTTCCTTCTTCGAGAAGAAGGTCTCCTTTCTTCAGAAGTGGAAGAAGAAACTCTCTGTTGATTTCATGGGCCTTTTCGTAGAAGCGAAGACTGTCCTCTATTTCACCCTTTTCTTTCAGTATGTTCGCGAGTTCAAAGTAAGCCGGTGCGAAGTCTTCCTTCATGGATGTTGCTATTCTCATTTCAACCTCGGCTTCGCCAAGATTTCCTCTGTGCTTGAGAAGGAGTCCTTTGTAAAAGTGGTAGCGATAATCGTATTGAACTTCCCTTGCTTTTTCCAGGATCTTTTCTGCCTCGTCGAACCTTTGCTCGCGAAGAAGCTCCTTGAATTTTTCGTAGAGGAAGAACACGTAGTAGGACCTGTAATACTCATCCTTTGATACTTCGTACTGTGCCTCAAGCCCTCTCAGGACAACATCGAGAGGAATACGGTCTTCTTCCACTATTCTGGGAAGATCTTCTGCAAGAACGGGAAGTTTCACCGGAAGATTGTTTTGCTTTGCTTTATCCGGATCGAGCGGAAGATAGACGATTGCCTTTATGTTTTCACCCCTCATTGCAAAAGCATCAAAAACGGATAATGGGGTTGTCCACCCTCGTGGATTTCAAGATCGAGGTTCGGGAATTCCTCTCCTATGAGATTCTGTATCTTTTCGAGTTCTACTTTTCGATAATTGTCACCAAGAAAAACAGTGAGAATCTCTTTTTCTCTTGCGTCCTCCTTTTCCAGAACGTCCTTCAGTGCCTTCACGAGGTTGAATCCGTGCGCTAAAAGCTCTTTTCTCACAAAGACGAGGTACTCACCTTTTCTTATACGCCTTTTTCCGTATCTGGAGTCTCTGACTGCCCTTGTGATGGAAATAGGAACACACTGGTTGATCGCCTCTTCGAACCTTTTTTTGAGTTCTTCAGGATCCTCGTCTGGGTCGTATTCCACCATCGCGGCAACACATTCTTGAACGTGTGACGTTTGAACGACGATAACCCTTTTATCGTCCACCGCTTCTGCCACCTGTTTTGCCGTGAGAAGAACGTTGGCGTTGTTTGGAAAGAGAAAGACCACCTTCGCGTGTGTCTTATCCACCGCTGTCTTAAGATCGGCAAAACTGGGATTCATCGTCTGACCGCCAGGAACTATCTCGTCCACGCCCAGGCTTTTCAGGATCTCTGAAATCCCCTTCCCGGGAGAGACGGCAACCACACCTATTTCCTTTCCGACCTGGGCGGATATGATGTGTTCGTGCTGGAGTTTCATGTTGTCCACTTTCACCTTTATTATTTCACCGAAATCCAGCACCTTTTCAAGCACCTGACCCGGATGATTCGTGTGAACGTGCAGTCTGAAGATATCGTCCTGCTCTACAAGAACAACGGAGTCTCCTATCTCGTTCAGGAAGGATTCCAGTTCTGACTTTTCGAAAACACGCTTTCTTCGAACGGCCACCTCCGTACAGTATTGGTTCGTTATCTCTTCCAAGGCCATTCTCTTGAGATCTTCCACTGAGGCCTGTTCCACCTGCTCGAGGTTCACTTCTATATCTCCTTTGATCGCATCCCTCATTCCTTCAAACAGGTAGTATAACCCTTTTGCTCCTGCATCCACAACTCCAGCTTCCCTGAGTTTGGAAAGCATGCTTGGAGTTCTGTTCACCGTATCCTTTATCATCTCCACGATCTGGTCGAACAACTCTTCGAACGTTTCAAAGGAACGTCCCTTCAGTTTCTCATCGAGTTCCTTCACCACCGTCAGCATAGTACCTTCAACGGGTCTCATAACGGCACTGTACGCGACTTTCCTTGCGTTCGATATCATCTTGATGAAATCTCCTGGGGTGATGTAGCTCTCTGGAGAAGCGTCTGCCAGTCCTCTCAATATCTGAGAAAGTATGACACCGGAGTTTCCACGTGCCCCCATCAGGGCTCCTTCTTTGATTGCCTTCCACACTTCTGGAAGGTCATCACTTTTGATATTGTCTATGTACTTGCATGCCTCCAGCATCGTCGAACACATATTGGAGCCCGTGTCCCCATCCGGAACAGGGAAAACGTTCAGGGCGTTGATTTCATCTTTGTGTCTGAGAAGGTTTTCAGTTGCTTTCTTTATGATGATTTTCAAAAACCTTCCGGTGATCTTTTTCAAGATCTCTACCTCCGTTTCATTTGATGCCTACCACATGAACGGTTATGTTCAGATTCTCACAGCCAGCCAGTGTCTTGAGTTTGTGAGCTACGTTATCGGCAATGTTCCTGGCAACCTCTTTGATGTTCACCCCGTACTCAACTTCTATGTACACGTCGACGTTCAGAGAAGAGTCTTCGAGTTCTTCGATCTTGATGCCCTTGTCCCCTCCAAAGATCCTCTCAAAGAATGAACGCGATTCTCCGATTCCAACCGTCCCGTAACTTTCAACCGTTGCAAGATAAACGATTTTCTTCAATGCCTCCACCGTTATTTCGAGTTCCCCATGTTCAAGCATGATTTTCATGCTTTCCCCTCCTCGCTTCTAACCTTAATATATGTTAGCATAGTTTTTGAAAGCCCTTTTGAATCAAGTCCTAGCATCTCAAGGAGTTCCTTTCTGCTTCCGTGGGTTACGAAATGATCGTTCACCCCGATGTTCACCACACGTCCCTTCCAGCCCATCTCCCAGAGTTTTTGAGCAACGTAGGAGCCAAATCCTCCTATCTTCATGGCTTCTTCGACGGTGAATATGAGCCTGTGATTTTGTGCAACCTCTCTCAGAACCCGTGTATCCAGAGGTTTCACGGTGAGGGCGTTTATCACTGTAACATCCAGAGGAATCCTGAGTACTTCTTTTAGAAGGGGCCCGGTGACGATCACCGCTGCGTCTTTTCCTTCTCTGACCACCTTCCAGCCAAGGTCTATCTCTCTCATGTTCTCAAAGAGTGAGTTGAGATCTGCCTCGAAGGATTCCTTTGGATAGCGAACAACAACAGGACCATCAAGATTGGTCAAAACGGTGTACAAAACGTTCACGAACTCTTGAGGAGAAGATGGAGATACTATTTTCACGTTCGGAATCGGGAGAAGATAGTTGATATCGAAGAGACCATGGTGTGTGGGCCCATCTTCCCCAACAACTCCGGAGCGATCTATCGCAAAAAGAACCGGAGCGTTCTGAAGGGCCACATCGTGAACAACCTGATCGAAGGCCCTCTGAAGAAACGTGGAGTAGATTGCAACGACCGGTTTCATCCCTTGAAGTCCCAGCGCCGCACCAAAAGTAACACACGACTGCTCCGTGATTCCCAGATCGAAGAAGCGTTCGGGGTGGTTTTTCTGAAAAATGGAAAGTCCTGTCCCATCCGCCATGGCCGCTGTTATGGCAACGATCCTTTCATCGAACTCTGCAATCTTTGAGAGGGTGTACCCCAGAAGCTCACTGTAGGATAGCCTTTTTGGTTTTCCAACAGGTGAGGCACTGTGGTACGTTGTGGGATCCTCTTCTGCTGCTTTGAATCCTCTGCCTTTTCTTGTCACAACGTGAACAACCGTCGGATAATCGTATTCTTTTACCCTCTTCAAGACCTTTTCAAGGAGTTCTATGTTGTGACCATCGAACGGTCCGAAGTACTTCAGACCGAGCGCTTCAAAGAAGTTGGTTCCCTGTATTATTCCTTTTAATCCATCCCTCAGGTATCTCATCTCTTCCTCCAGTTCAAAGCCTATCTCAGTTTTTTCGAGGACCTTCTTCAGTGCTTTTTTTCCTTTCAGGTATATGGGATTTGTTCTGAGTCTGGAAAGGTGATATGCAAGTCCTCCCACGTTCTGTGAGATGGACATTCCGTTGTCGTTGAGGATTATCTTGATTTTCGAGTTGAGATTTTTGATCTGGTTCAGCGCCTCAAGCGCCATACCCGATGTGAGAGCACCGTCTCCTATTACAACGATCACGTGCCTTTTCTCTTTGAGAAATTCGAAGGCCTTTTCAAAACCGAGGGCGGCCGCTATGGAGGTACCCGCATGTCCTGTACCGAACCAGTCCAGTGGCGACTCTCTTCTTGTGACGAAACCACTCAGGCCACCGAAAGTTCTTATGGTGTGAAACTGCTCGTCTCGTCCCGTCAATATTTTGTGGGTGTACGTTTGATGCCCCGTGTCCCAGATCACAGCGTCTTCTCTGGGATCGAAGACACGGTAGAGGGCGAGTGTGAGTTCCACCGTTCCCAGATTGGAAGCAAGGTGCCCCCCGTTCTTCAGAACCACCTCTATGATTTTTTGTCTTATCTCATCAGCGAGCCTTTTCAGTTCTTCATGACTCATTTTCTTGATTTCGTCCAGTATCATCTTCATCACCTTCCAGTTCTTTCAAAACATCGATGATTTTCAACTGCTTTTTCTGAAGGATCTCCCTGCATTTTTTGTAGAGTTCCACACCTCTTTGAAAGAGTTCAATGGACTCTTCAAGAGACAGGTCTTCGTTTTCGAGTCTGTTGACGATTTCTTCCAGTTCTTTCATCATCTCTTCGAAGTCCACCTAGATCACCCTCGCCTTCTTTTCACCATCTCTGAAAATAAGAAACACGATGTCTCCTGAATTCAAAGATGCGGCCTCTTTCACGATTTTGCCTTCCTTTTTCACCAGAACAAATCCTTTGTCAAGAAATCTTGTTGGTTTCAGACTCTCAAGTACTCTGAAGAGATGTTCCACCCTTTCATGTTTTCTTCTCACAGAGTTCAACACCAAACTCCTGAGTTTCCCCGCCAGTTCTTTGACCCTGACGGCTGTCAGTTTGTTTATTTCATACTTTCTTTTTGCTGCTGCCTTGATGTAATGAAATAGTCTGTTCAGTCTTTCTTCCTCACGCGTTATCTTCTCCAGAACGGTATCTTTCATTCTCTCATAGAGATTTTTCAGCTCTTCATGAACGTCTCTGAAATCAGGAAGGACGTATTCGGCTGCTCCTGTTGGTGTGTGCATGGATACATCTGCCGCAAAATCCGCTATGACACGATCTATCTCGTGTCCTATTCCCGTCACGACAGGATGTTTCATCTTCAGAATTTCTCGCACCACTTCCTCTTCGTTGAACACCCACAGATCTTCCCTGGATCCACCTCCTCTGACTATCAGGACAAGATCCAGATCGTACTTGTTTGCCTTCCTCAAGGCTTCTATCAACTCTTTCTTCGCAGAATCTCCCTGAACGGAGGTGTGAAACAGGTATATCTCAACGGGGGATTTTCGCTCCTTTGCCGTTCTTATCACATCTTGAAACGCTGCAGAACTCCTGGAGGTGATGACACCGATTCTCTTTGGAAATCTGGGAAGTGGTCTTTTGGGACGATACAGAAGACCTTCCTCGAGGAGCTTTTTTAAGGTCGTTTCGAACTTCATCTGGTAAGTTCCGATATGGTCAAGGTACCTTATGTTCGAGCAGACGAACCTGTACGTTCCGTGTGGTGTGTAAACACTTATACTGCCATCGACGAGAGCCATCCTGCCTTCCTGGAGGCGGATTCCCATGTTGTCCCCACCGAACAGGACACAGTCCAGTTTTGCGTTTTCATCGACCAGCGAGAAAAAAATGTGGCCCTTTCTAGGGCGCACATTGGTGACTTCTCCGTATACACTCACGTTGACGAGATAAGGATCCTCTTCGAGCAGCTTTTTTATATACTCGCTTATCTCCGTGACGGTGTAGACGATCTCTCTCATACTTTCTGACGCTCCGCCGCTCTCACCACATGTTCAAACAAAAGGGCGGTTGTGATCTGCCCCACACCACCGGGAACAGGTGTAACCTGTGCTATCTCCTCGACGGCAGGGTCCACATCTCCGCACCATTTTCCATCCACGTAGTTGATCCCAACATCTATCACGATAGCATTGTTCTTCACCATGTCTTTTTTCAGGAAATGGGCCTTTCCAACGGCAACGACAACGATATCACTGGCCCTTGTGATTTCCCCAAGATTTTGCGTCCTGGAATGGCAAACAGTGACAGTGGCGTCTCTTCCCTTCTTCAGAAGCATAATCGCAAGAGGTTTTCCCACAGTAACGCTTCTTCCAACGATCGTAACTTTCTTTCCAGAAATCTCAGTGACACTCTCCAGAACTTTCACAACGGCCTCTGCGGTACACGGTGGGAAGGTCTCCTCTCCATAGAGCAAAAATCCTAGGTTTTCAGGATTGACACCTTCAACATCCTTTTCGACGGGTACGGCAGAGAACACCCGTTTTTCATCCAGTCCCTCTGGCAGGGGTCTTGCAACGAAGACACCGTTCACATTCTCGTCTTCAGCGAGTTTCTCCAGGGTGGAAAGAAAATCTCCAGGAGACGTTTTGATTGTTTCAAAATCTATTCCCAGTTTCTCTGCCTTTCTTTTCTGAGATCTGAGATATGAAGCGGTAGAAAGATCATCCGTTCCCACCACACTGACAAGTTTCGGAGTGAAAGAAAGCAGATCCACTCTCTTTTTGACGTCTTCTTCAATGGACTTCGCTATGGATTTACAGTCTATCCACACGGTCGATCCCCCTTCAAGAGACTCCCATGATGTTGCCGTTTTCATCCACGTCCATGTTCAGGGCGTTGGGGTTTTTCGGAAGACCAGGCATGAGATTTATGTCTCCTGCTAGAACAACAACAAAACCTGCTCCTGCCGAAACGTAAGCGTCCCGAACAACGAAGGTGTAACCTTCAGGTGCTCCCCGGAGCTTTGGATCGTGGGAGAGAGACTTTGGGGTTTTGGCCACGATCACGGGAAGATGATCAAAACTGTTCTTTTTTATGAACTTCAAAGCCTTTCGGGCCTCGTCTGTGTACTCAACATCCTTTGCCCTGTAGATCTCCCTTGCGAGGATCTCCACTTTCTTTTCAATCGGATCTTCCCAATCGTAGAGAAAGAAAGGAGACGGATCTTTGATGATTTCGGTCACTGCTTTTGCAAGCTCCACTCCTCCTTCGCTTCCCTTTGTGAAAACCTCACTGACCACCGCGCTGACTCCGAGTTTTTCACATTCATTTATCACAAAGGAGATCTCTTTTTCTGTGTCGGTTTCGAACCTGTTCAAAGCCACTACAACAGGAAGGCCAAATTTTTTCAGGTTTTCCGCATGAACCTTCAGATTTTCGAATCCTTGTTTCAACGCCTCCAGATCTTCTTCATGAAGATTGTCAATCTCACTGCCACCGTGATACTTCAACGCTCGAACTGTTGCCACAAGAACAACAGCACCTGGATAGAAACCTCCAACTCGGGAAACAAAATCAATGAATTTTTCTGCTCCAAGGTCTGCACCGAAGCCCGCTTCGGCCACCACATAATCACTGAGTTTCAAAGCTAGCTTCGTTGCAATAACGGAGTTAGTCCCGTGGGCAATGTTGGCAAAGGGTCCTCCATGAACGAAGGCGGGGGTTCCTTCTGTTGTCTGAACAAGATTTGGATTGATAGCATCTTTCAGAAGAGCGGTCATCGCACCCTGAACACCAAGATCGGAGGCTCTCACTGGTTTTCCCTTTGAATCGAGTGCAACAACGATTCTTCCAAGGCGATCCTTCAGGTCTTTCAAATCTGTAGACAGGCTGAGTATTGCCATTACCTCGGAGGCTGCGGTTATGATGAAACCATCTTCTCTTGGGATGCCATTTGCCGAACCGCCAAGGCCTATCACGATCTTTCTGAGAGAGCGATCGTTCATGTCCATAGTTCGTTTCCAGAAGATCTTCGTTTGATCTATTCTAAGTTCGTTCCCGTGTTTTATATGAGAATCTAGAACAGCAGACAGCAAATTGTGAGCACTTGCTACAGCGTGCATGTCTCCGGTGAAATGCAGGTTTATTTCAGTGGAGGGAACGACCTTTGCTCTTCCTCCCCCAGTTGCTCCTCCCTTCAGACCGAGGGTGGGTCCCAGTGAAGGCTCACGGAGCGTCACAAAAGATTTGCTTCCAATTCTGTTCAATGCCATAGAGAGTCCTATACTGGTGGTGGTTTTTCCTTCACCTGCGGGTGTTGGTGTGATCGCCGTCACAAGAATCAGTTTTCCGTTTTTCCTACCCTCGAGTTCTTTCAGAAGCCTGTGGTCTACCTTTGCAATGTATCGGCCATAAGGAAACAGGTGGTTTTCGCCTATCCCCACGTTCTCTGCGATCTTTTTTATCGGAATCAACTTTATCACCTTCACAAATCGAATTTTTCCTTTGGAGCGTTCTCTTTTGCAATTCTATCCAGTATGCCGTTTACGAATTTTCCGCTGTTTTCAGTACCATATCTTTTGGCTATCTCTATGGCTTCATTGATCGTAACCTCTATGGGGATGTCTTTCTCGTAAAGGAGTTCATAGGTTCCAAGCCTCAGGATGTTTCTGTCAACAGCAGAGAGACGATCTATCGTCCAGCGCTCAAGGTACCTGGAGATGAGATCGTCTATCGTTTGAAGGTGTGCTTTAATGTTCCGAATATAGCGTCTTGCATCTTTTTTTGCCTTTTCATCGTAACTGTCGTCCAGTATTTCCTCGAGTATCTGCTCAAGATCCTCATCTTTCCTGAATTCATGTTGAAAAAGAGCTTTGAAGACAGCAAGCCTCATTCTTCGCCTCGGTGTTTTCATGTCTGGATCTCCTTTCTTGAATGTTCATTCTTGGTTCTCTTCACCCTCCTCGGGTTCTTCTATCTCTTCTTCCTTCTCGAAAACGTTCTCCACCGTTACGTTGATGGATTCCACTCTCATGGAGGTCATCATCTCGATATCGTGTTTCACTTTCTCGGTGAGTTTGGAAACGTATTCAGGAATGGGTTCACCGTAAGGGACATCGATTTTGAACTCGATGACGAGGCTGTCATCTGGGTTCCTTGTGACATCCAGACTCTTTCTGATTTTCTTCATCACTCTGGAACCAACGTCTCCGAGAAACTCTCCAATGCTTCTGATCGCGATCTCTTTTATCACTCCATCGGATATTTCGATGTTCTTGTATTCCTCTGCCATGCCAATCCCCCCTTTTTTATGCTCTTCCCACGTACTCACCTGTTCTTGTGTCAACCTTTATTTTATCACCAGTTTCTATGAAGTAAGGAACGGTGATCTTCAGTCCTGTCTCAAGCACGGCTGGTTTTCCGCCACCGGAGACGGTGTCACCTTTGAAAGAAGGCTCTGTTTCCACAACGGTCAATTCAACGGTGGTGGGAAGTTCAACACCTATAGGAACACCCTCGTGGAAAACAAGGTCTACTTCCATGTTTTCAACCAGATAGTACTTGGCATCCCCGATTTCTTCTTCGCTGAGAGCGTGCTGTTCGTAATCGTCCAGGGTCATGAAATAATAGTGGTCTCCATCTCTGTAAAGATACTGGGCTTTTCTGAAGGAAAGTTCTGCTTCGGGTACCTTTTCACCACTCGGGAAGTTCACTTCCCTCACAAGACCTGTTTTCACATTCTTAAGTTTTGTTCTAACAAGTCCACTTCCTCTTCCCATGAAGTGTTTGCTTGCCTCGAGTACCCTGTATATCTCACCATCGTAGATGATGAACATGCCCTTTTTCAGGTCACCTACTTCGATCATGCAAACACCTCCCATAACAAAATCTACGAGGGGATTCTCTCCCCTCGTAGAATTTTACCATAACAGCGATGTTTTCAGAGCATTTCTTTGAGCCTTGAAACGATGCCTTCCTTGTCCAGACCGTAGAGTTTGTAGAGGAGTTTGTAATCTCCGGATACGGCGAACTCTGGAACACCGACCCTGACGTATTTTTTCGGCAGGATTCCATTCTCAAGAAGCACCGTTCCAAGATAACTTCCAAGTCCAGTGAGGACGTTATGATCCTCCACCACGAGAACGGGTTTTCCATCGAGCACCTTCAGTGTCTCTATGTCAAGATCCACAGGACAGGATACATTCAACACAGAGACTCTGATACCTTCTTTTCTGAGATCGTCGGCTGCTTCCACCGCAAGATGGAGAGTGGATCCGTACGTTACGATCACAGCATCGCTTCCTTCCCTCACAACGTCGATCTTTCCGTACTCGAAGGTGTAATCCTCTCCGAAGAAGGGTTTTCCGTTTTCATCCAGAACGATGGGAAGTTTTGATCTTCCCATGGCGATCACGAAGTTTCCGTATTCTTTTGCGGCGTATCTTACCGCTCTGTCCGTCTGGTTCGGATCTCCGGGAACGATCACCTTGAAGCCGTACCAGTTCATGGGACCGGAGATGTAATCGAGCCCATGGTGAGTCTTTCCGTCTTCTCCCACGTTGAGACCACAGTGCGTGACGACGACCTTCAGATTTGTTCCGTTTATGGCGTTCAGCCTGTGCTGATTGTAGGTCTCGGAGATTCCAAATACACCGAAGTCTGCAAAGAATGTGATCACACCCTCTGCAGAAAGCGCTCCCGCCATAGCAGCGGCGTTGTGTTCCTGAACACCAACTTCTAGAACCCTTTCTGGAAATTCTTTGTCCAGAAGATCCAGTTTCACTGAACCTTTGAGGTCACAGTCCACAGCAACGATGGGCGTGGCGTCAGAGTTGTCTGCGTTCTTCTTCACCAGATCGAGAAGTGCTTTTCCAAAGGCGCTTCTGTTGTCGAGAGGTTCGGTGTAGGTGATGGGATCTCCCGTATCGATCTTCACAGGGTAGGTTTTGTGAACTTTTCTGTGCTTTTCCACAGGAAGTTTCTTTCTCTTTTCTATGTAAACATCTACGTCGTTTTCGATGCCGAGTTCTGAAAGGGCCTTCTCCAGTTCTTCTCTGTTCAGAGGTTTTCCGTGGTATTTGACCTCGTTCTCCATGAAGGAGACGCCCTTTCCCATAACCGTCTTTGCGAGAATGGCAACTGGATTCAATTCATCTTCAACCGCTTCTTTCAAGGCAAGGTAGATTTGTTCGTAATCGTGACCGTCAATTTCGATTACTCTCCAGCCGTCTGCCAGATAATTTTCCTTTATGTTCACGGGCATGACATCCCTGGCTCGTCCACTGATCTGGGCGTCATTGTAGTCGATGATCACGGTGAGGTTTGTGACACCGTATTTTTTCGCTACCCTTCTTGCTTCTGCCACCTGTCCCTTTGCCTGCTCAGCATCACTCATCAGAACGAAAACGTGGTAATCTCTTCCTGTGAACCTAGATGCCAGGGCAAACCCGAGTCCGGCTGAAAGACCCTGGCCGAGATTTCCTGTGGTCCAGTCGACTATTCCTACTCCACGGGTCACGTGTCCTTCGAACACAGAAGCGGGATGTCTGAATCCCGTGAGAACCTCATCGAGGTCGACAAAACCAAGACGAGCCATCGCAGCGTAGACGCCGGGAGAGGTGTGTCCGTGGCTGATCACGATCCTATCCCTTGCGGGATCATCGGCAGGTTTCAGTTTTGCGTATTTGAAAACGGTGAGATACAGGTCGATGGAGGACATGGACCCACCGGGATGTCCGGAGTTTGCGATGTAGGTCATCTTCAGGATATCTCCACGGCAGAGTCTTCCAAGTTCCTTCAATTCTTTGAGTTCGCTTTCTGGAAGCTTTTCGTAAGGGAATCTTTCCATTGTTAAACCTCACCTCCTCCGATTTGAGTCATAATAATGTGTGGAAATGTTTTCAACCATCTTCTGAGATTCTACCATTATTGAGATGTTAAAAAGTTTTCAAGGAGGAAAAAATTGTGTTCAAGCTGGTGAGTGAATTTGAGCCCACCGGTGATCAGCCACAGGCAATAGAGAAACTGGTGGAAGGATTGAACAGAGGAATGAGGTTCCAGACACTTCTTGGTGTTACAGGAAGCGGAAAGACCTTCACCATGGCCAACGTGATAGCGCGTGTGAACAGGCCAACACTTGTGATCTCTCCAAACAAGACCCTCGCCGCTCAACTGTACCAGGAGTTCAAAACCTTCTTTCCCGAAAACAGGGTGGAGTTCTTCATCAGTTACTACGACTACTATCAGCCGGAGGCTTACATACCCACCAAAGATCTCTACATAGAAAAGAACGCCGATATAAACGATGTGATCGTGAGGATGCGCATGTCCACCCTGAAATCGGTCAGAACCAGAAGAGATGTGATTGTCGTTGCAAGTGTCTCGTGTATTTACGCCACGGGGGATCCAAACGATTTCGACAAGATGAATATAAAACTCTCTGTGGAAGATAAAGTGGATGTTTTCGAACTTGCGGAAAAACTTGCAAAGATAGGATATCAGAGAACCGAAGACGTATCTCTTTCTGGATGTTTCAGAATAAGAGGTGATACGCTGGAGATATATCCTACCTATCAAGATGAAGGTATACGCATAGAATTTTTCGGCGATGAGATAGACTCTATTTCTCTGATAGATCGCTTTAATCGAACAACCATTGAAAGACTCGACAAAATCATCATCTATCCTGCTGTGGAGTTTGTGACGACCGAAGAGAAACTGAAAAGAGCTATTAAATCGATAAAGGAAGAACTCAGAGAAAGACTCGCTGAACTCAAAAAGCAGGGAAAACTACTTGAATACGAAAGATTGAAGCAAAGAACACTGAACGACATAGAACTTCTTGAAACCATGGGATACTGTCCTGGCATAGAAAACTACTCTAGACACTTCGATGGAAGAAAACCGGGAGAGCCACCCTACACACTCCTGGACTATTTCGACGATGATTTCGTGGTCTTCATAGACGAGTCTCACATTACGGTACCTCAGCTCAGAGCAATGTACAACGGTGACAGATCCAGAAAGAAAAACCTTGTGGAGTATGGATTTCGTCTTCCCTCTGCCTACGACAACAGACCACTCACTTTCGAAGAGTTTCTGAAGAAGGTGGGGCAGATCGTGTTCGTCTCAGCCACACCGGGAGATTTTGAACTTTCTGTTTCTGAACAGGTGGTCGAACAGATCATAAGACCAACTGGCCTCGTCGACCCAGAGGTGGAGGTTCGTCCCACTAAAGGGCAGGTGGACGACCTCATAAACGAGATAGTGAAGGTGAAACAGAGGGGAGAAAGGGCTCTTGTGACGGTTCTCACCAAAAAAACAGCAGAGCTTCTGAGCGAACATCTCACAGAACTCGGTATAAAGTCCCTGTATCTTCATTCTGAATTGGATGCGATAGAAAGAGTTGAAGTCTTGAAAAAACTGAGGCGCGGTGATGTAGACGTTGTGGTTGGGGTGAATCTTTTGAGAGAGGGGCTCGATCTTCCCGAAGTTTCTCTTGTTGCCATCATGGACGCTGATGTGGAAGGATTTCTTCGGTCTGAAACAACTCTCATACAGATAATTGGAAGAACCGCAAGGAACGTGAATGGGAAGGTAATCATGTACGCTGACAGAATAACGAACGCCATGAAGAGAGCGATCGAAGAGACGAACAGAAGAAGGAGGATACAACTTGAATACAACAAAAAACACGGTATCACACCACGCTCCATAGTGAAACCGCTTGAGATAGAGGTGTTCGAACAGTTCATGGTGAAAGAAGAACCTGCCAAGTACGGTGATACACTCAAGAATATCTTTTCTATGAAAGAAAGTCTCTCTCTGGAGGAGTACATGAGCCTTCTGGAAGAAGAGATGTACAGAGCAGCAAGTGAACTGAGATACGAAGATGCAGCTGCCTTGCGTGATGAGCTCTTCAAGGTCAGAGAGGTGTTGAAAAAGAAAAAGGGGCATTGAGCCCCTTTTGTTGTCTGGCGGGGACGACGGGATTTGAACCCGCGACCACCGGTGTGACAGACCGGCATGCTAACCGGGCTGCACCACGTCCCCTGGACCGAATATTATTTTCTCAGAAAAGGGATACCTTGTCAAGAGGACCCACAATGTGATTTTCTTATGTACTCTCTTCCCTTCGAAAGCGCCATCAGATCTATCTCCAAAAGATCCTGCCTAGTGATTTTCTCACCGAGAGCTTCTCTGACGGCCTCAAAGCTCACCACTTTTGTCAGTTCTAGAAGGGCTCCAATCATTACCATGTTCGCTGCTTTTACACTTCCGAGTTTTTCTGCTATCTCGTTTGCAGGAATTTCTACTATCTCAATATCGTCCCTTTCCAGAACGTGTTCGACTATAGATGAATTCACAAAAAGAATTCCCCCCTGCCTCAATTTTGGACCGAACTTCATCATCGATGGAAAATTCATCGCAATCACTTCCGTGGGATGATCAACAACAGGTGAATTGATAGGCTTTTCATCGACGATGACCGTGCAGTTTGCCGTACCTCCTCTCATCTCCGGACCGTAGGAAGGAAGCCATGTGGCGTTTTTTCCTTCAATGACGGCCGCCATGGCTACGATTTGCCCCGCAAGCATAATCCCTTGTCCACCAAATCCCGCTATCACCATAGCGTGATATCCCATATTAATCCCCCACCTTATCTATGAAAAGCCTTGGAGGAAACTCTTTTGTCATGTTTTCTAAAAGCCACTTCTGAGCCTCCACAGGTGTCATTTTCCAGTTGGTTGGGCATGTACTCAACACTTCCACAAGTCCAAACCCAAGACCCTTCAATTGGGCAAGAAACGCCTTTTTTATGGCTTTTTTTGTGTTCAGAATGTCTCGAGGAGAACTGACGGCGGTGCGTTCAAGGTATGCAACACCCGGGATCGTACTCAGAAGTTCGGAAACATGGAGCGGAAATCCTTCATTTTCCACGTTCCTTCCACGTGGACTCGTGGTGGTTTTTTGTCCCAACAGTGTCGTTGGAGCCATCTGACCTCCGGTCATACCGTACACCGCGTTGTTCACGAATATCGTTGTCAGTTTTTCTCCCCGATTGGCTGCATGGATGGTTTCGGCTATGCCTATGGACGCGAGGTCTCCATCACCCTGATAGGTGAAGACCACGCTATCTGGCAACGCTTTCTTAATACCAGTTGCCACCGCAAGGGCTCTTCCATGTGGGGCCACGGTTCCATCCACATCGAAGAATTCGTAGGCAAAAACAGAACATCCCACAGGGGCAACCATTATGGTTCTGTCCTGTATGTTCAGTTCGTCTATCACTTCGGCTATCAGACGATGAATTATTCCGTGGTGACAGCCAGGGCAGTAAGTGAACTCTTTGTCGTTCAGAGATTTTGGCCTTTCGAATATGACTTTCATCGTATCACCTCCTTGAAGGCAAGACATATCTCTTCGGGTGTTGGAACGATCCCGCCCATCCGTCCATAGAAATAGACGGGAACTTTTCCGTTCACCGAAAGCTTGACGTCCTCCACCATCTGCCCGGAACTCATCTCCACCACGAAGATACATTTCACCCTTTCTGAGATCTCACCCAACCTTTTTTGAGGGAAGGGCCAGAGAGTTACTGGTCTGAACAGTCCCACCGGTAGTTTTTCCTCTCTCAATTCGTCCACAACGCTCTTTAAAATCCTACCGACGGTTCCGTATCCTACCATCAGATATTCAACATCGTCTGCTCTGTACTCCTCCCATCGCTGTTCTTTGTCTTCAATACGCCTGTATTTTTCCTGATATCGTATGTTCATCTGTTCAAGTCCAACTGGATCTATGTTGAAAGCAGCTATTCTGTGAGGTTCTCTGTTTTTAGCACCCGTCAATGCCCAGTCTGAGTGATCAGGTAAAGTAGACAGATCTCTCACTGGCGGCAGCTCCACCGGCTCCATCATCTGGCCTATCATTCCATCCGCCAGAACAAGAACGGGGTTTCTGTATTCGTCAGCGAGGTCAAAAGCAAGTTGTGTCAGATCGACGGCTTCCTGAACCGTTGAAGGAGCCAGAACAATGAGTCTGTAATCTCCGTGCCCTCCTCCTTTCACCGCCTGAAAATAGTCGCCCTGGGAAGGCTGAATGTTACCAAGTCCCGGTCCACCGCGGACTACATTGACAAAAACACATGGTAGTTCTGCACCGGCTATGTACGATATTCCTTCCTGCATCAAACTGAAACCGGGAGAAGACGTTGAGGTCATAACACGCTTTCCCGTACAAGCAGCTCCGTACACCATATTCACGGTTGCCACTTCACTCTCTGTTTGAAGGAAAACTCCTCCCACTTCTGGAAGCCTTTTTGCCATGTATTCGGCTATTTCACTCTGAGGTGTGATGGGATAAGCAAAGTAGAGTCTACAACCCGCCCTTATGGCTGACTCTGCTATCGCTTCGTTGCCTTTCATCATGATCTTTTTCATACTATCACTCCTCAAACTTTCATCTTCTCCTTCTTCTTGACATCACGGAAGACCGTGATACAGACATCTGGACAACTGAGATAGCACAGTCCGCACGCTATGCAACCTTCTCCTTTGTATTCGGCAGGGTGGTAACCTTTAGAGTTGTACTTTTTGGAAAAACCTATCACTTTGACTGGACAGACATTGATGCACAGACCACAGCCTTTACATCTTTCCGAATCGATCATTATGTATCCTCTCATCCTTTCACCCCCCGATTCTCTCAAGAAGATTTTTTCGATTGGACAAGCTCGAGGTAGGAATTGTACTTTTCTTTCCATTTTCTTGCCTCTTCTGAGTAGTTTTTTGCTCTCTCTTCTCCTTTCAGAACCCTGAGTGCTGAAAGAGCGAGTGCCTTTTCCTCGTTGCTTCCAGGAAATACCAAAACTTGTGCTATGAAACTCACTTTCTCTTTTATCCAGGGAACGAGAAACTCACTTTCATGGGCAAGACCTCCTGTGAGAATAATGAAGTCTACATCTCCTTTCAAAGCGGCAGCCATCTTTCCAATCCACTTGACTATCTGATACGCCATTGCTCTGTAAACCCTTTCTGCCCACCTGTCACCTTCTTTGATCCGCTTTACTACCTCTCTGGCATCGTTGGTTCCAAGGTAGGCTACGAGCCCTCCGTTTCCTACAATGCGCCTTTTCATCTCTTCATAGGAGAATTTCCCACTGAAGCACAGATCGATGAGCTGTGTCAGAGGGAGTGTGCCGCTTCTTTCGGGTGTGAAAGGCCCCTCGCCATCCAGTGCGTTGTTCACATCGATGATCCTTCCTTTACGATGGGCGGCAATCGAGATTCCTCCGCCCATGTGAACAACAACGAGGTTCAATTCTTCGTATTTTTTTCCAACAGTCTTTGCCATTTCTCTTGCAACAGCTTTCTGGTTGAGCGCATGAAAGATTGACTTTCTCTGATAGTCAGGATGTCCACTGACACGGGCGACTTCTTCCATCTCATCGATCACAACAGGATCAACGATGTAAGCGGGAGCACCTGTTTCAAGTGAAAGATCGTACGCTATGAGTGCTCCCAAGTTCGAAGCGTGTTCGCCGTTTTTTCCCGATTTCAAAGTTTCAATCATCAGGCTGTCTACTATGTAGATTCCACCTGGAACAGGATCTACAAGACCACCACGACCAACGAAAGCCGAAAAAGAGGAGAGAGAATAACCAGAATCCTCAACAAATTCTCTCACCAAACTTTCTCGAAACTTCAGTTGATCGACAATCCTTCGATACTTTCCAATCTCTTCGGGTGTATGTACGATGCTTTTCATATTCACCATGTTTTCATTTTCGAATATCGCCACCTTCGTGGAAGTGGAACCAGGATTTATAACGAGTATTCTAAACATTCGATTTCACCTCATTCTGGGCTATCAGCACTCCAAGAACGATCGAAAAAAATCTAGTTTCCTCTCCATCCGCCCGGGATGTGAGGATGATTGGCACTCTACCCCCAACAACAACGATGGCGGTTCTGCTATGAGAAAAATGTACGAGTGCTTTACTGAGGATGTTTCCAGCTTCTATGTGTGGAACGATCAGAACATCTGAAAAACCCGTTTCTTTGCTGATTGCAGCATCCAGGGTGAACGGTCCATCGACGATGCAGTCGCTTCTCCGCTGAAACATTTTCGACAGAATGGCAATCTCGGCTGTCAAAGAATCTTCTTTTCCTGTTCCAAGAAGAGCAACCCTTGGTTTTTCTATTCCAAGGGTATGAGCAACAAGAACGGCGTTTTCCACGATGTCTAATCTTTGTTGAAGATTCGGTGAGATGACCATTCCTCCGTCAGAGACAATCAGTAGCTTGTGATAGGTGGAAACCTCATGAACACTCACGGCGGAAAGAATCCTTTCGGTTCTGAGTTTGTACTCTTTTCTGAGGAAGATAGACATCAGATCACTCGTTTTTACCATTCCCTTCATCAAGATGTCTGCATCGCCCTTTGCAACGCTTTCCACAGCCATTCTGGATGCTTCGATGGAATCTTCTGCGTTGATCATCTCCACATCGAGCATCAAATTCATTGAGTTTGCAAGGGTTTTTATCTTTTCTTTGTTTCCAAAAAGCACGGGTTCCACTATTTTCATTTCTTTAGCTCTCAAAACGGCTCTCATGGTCTCTTCATCATGAGACGCTGCTACGGCGAGTTTCATTCCACGTGCTCGTGAGTGGACCGCTTCAATGATTTCTGAAAAGGTTCTCATCTTTTTGTTCTAGCCTCCCGATAATCTCTGGCTTTTTCTTCCCCTCGGAGGACCCTCAGAACTCCAAATGCGAGGGCCTCCATCTCCATATCTCCTGGTATTACTTTCACCGTTCCAAAACTTGAAACGTGATCAACTATCGTGTCCACAAATCTTTTCTCTAAGGCCATTCCACCTGTTATCACTATGGCGTCTGGCTTTTCTCCAAGAACGGCACACATTCCTCCAATTTCCTTTGCTATCTGGTATGCCATGGCTTCGATAACCAATCGTGCTTTAAATGAGCGTTTCGTCATCCTTATCGCTTCTTTCAGGTTTCTTGTACCAAGGTAGGAGATCAAACCACCGTTTTTGGTGAATTTCCACTTCAGATCCTCCGCAGAGTATTTAGCGGAGTAGGCTGTTTTCACCACGTCCCCAACGGGAAGTTCTCCCGTTCGTTCTACACTGAATGGACCTTCATCGTTGGCGTTGTTCACATCTATCATCCGACCATTCTTCAGTGCACCCACAGAGATACCACTTCCAAGATGGACAACCACCATCTTAGCTTCTTCAAAGGACTTTCCTATTTCTTTTGCTACCTTTCGTGCCACGGCTTTGATGTTCAGTGCATGAGAGTAACTCTTTCTTTCGATTTCGGGGATCCCGGAGAATCTGGCCTCATCGCACATTTCGTCCACGGAAACAGGGTCAACAACAAAGCAGGGTATTCCATACGGTTTGCCCAACCTGTACCCAATGACGGCAGCCAGGTTTGAAACATGATCCACCGGAGAGCGATTCAAAAGGTAATCCACCATATGATCGTCCACCACATAGGTGCCACCGGGCACCGGTTCAAGAATGCCTCCACGAGCAGCGATGGCATCGAAATCTTCTATTCTGTAGTTGTTATCTTTCAGGAATTTCTCAACAGCACCTCTTCGCAATGATTCTTGATCCATCACTCTTTTGAAATCATTCAGTTCCTCCAGACTGTGGTAGATCCTCTCTTCACACACCTTTCTTTCGTCTTCGAACACGGCGATCTTTGTGGAACTCGATCCGGGATTTATGCCGAGAATTCTGTACAACCTACCACCCCTTTTTTATCCAAATGTTACAAGCATTTTTAAGGAATGTTCCATAGGAATATTACCATATAGAAACATCAAGATCAAAATTCATCAACATTACACCAAAAAAAGAAAAACAGGCCCCTTGCGGGGCCCGCCGGGCGGTGGGGAAAAAGATTCACTCCTGAACCATATCCTGAAGTACCTCGAACCCTTCGTCTGTGAGGAGAACAAAGAGCATTCTTTCAAGTCCTCCCAGTCTTCTGTACTGGTCAACTGTTATGATGTCATCCACCTTTCTTACAAAGTCTCTGTAGGTGTCGCTGATCTCATCTTTCAGGTCCCATATCTGATCCTGAAGGTCCTCTGCTGTTTCTGTATCTCTTTTCACCAGTGCGTTGTAGTACTCTTCGCGCAGTTGTGCCAGTTTCTCTTCCAGGGAGTCGATCTTTTCTTTTGCCTCTTTGACGATGTCGTAGAGTTCTTTCAACTGATCATCGCTCAGATTCAACTGGTCTATCGCTTCTGCCACTCTTGTTTTGAATGCGAGTTTCAACTGTTCTTCGTCTCTGATCCTCAATCCAAGGCCATAGTTGAAACCTCTCTCAGTTCTCATGTGATACTCCGGCACACCGTAGCCAAAACAGTTCTCTCTTTCATACATCAGGGGTTGTCTGTCGAATCCGGGACCCATGGGGTATCCGCCAAAACCTCTGCCCGCCGCGAAGAGTCCCATGGCCACCACAAGAACCATCATCACCACAAGGAACTTCTTCATGCTACCACCTCCTCTTTAAGGTCTTCGGTTTCATCTTATCGCCTCGATCGTGAAAAAAACGTGAAATTTTTTCGTGTCAGGAGAGTTTTCTGAAGAGTTTTTCAAAAACGTTCAGAGCATCTTCTATCTGCGATCTTGAGACGTCCTTGTGTGTCACCAGTCTGATCTCCGTGTTAGACAGAACGGATGCCAGAACACCGTTTTCCTCGAGTTCTTTCAGAAACATGGAAGCGTTCACCCTCAGGTTGCTGGTTCTCAGGATCACCATGTTGGTTTCTACATCTTCAGGGCTTATCTGGTATCCAATCTCCTTCAATTTCGTGGCGAGGAATCTGGCGTTCTCATGATCTTCTCTCAGACGATCGACCATCTTTGTGAGGGCGATTATCCCGGCGGCGGCAAGAACACCCGCCTGCCTCATTCCGCCACCGAGCATCTTTCTTGCCTTCCTTGCCTTTTTTATGAATTCGCTATCACCGACCACTACCGATCCAACGGGTGCACACAGTCCTTTGGAGAGACAGAACATGACGGAATCGGCATACCTGGCGTATTCCTTCACAGAAATTCCGGAGGCAACAGAAGCGTTGAAGATTCTTGCACCATCCACATGGACGTTTATTCCGAATTCTTTGGCTATCGAGTAGATCTCTTTCATATTCTCAAGGGGTATTACCCTGCCACCGGAGCGGTTGTGTGTGTTTTCGATGGTGATAAGAGAGGTTCTGGGAAAGTGGATGTTTTCAGGTCTTATGGCTCTCTTCACATCGGCAGGGTTCATAACACCGTTTTTCCCGGCAACGGGATGGGGCATGACACCTGAAAGAACTGCCATGGCTCCAACTTCGTACCAGAAGATGTGACTGTTTGCCTCGAGTATCACCTCATCGCCTCTTTGAGTGTGTGCCATGATGCTGACCTGGTTTCCCATGGTGCCAGATGGCACGAAAAGAGCATCTTCCTTTCCGAAGATCTTCGCTGCAAGTTTCTCCAGTTCGTTGACTGTGGGATCTTCCCCGTACACATCGTCTCCTACTTCGGCCTGAGCCATCGCTTTTCTCATCTCTTCTGTAGGTTTTGTGACTGTGTCAGAACGAAGATCTATCATTTCTTCACCTCCCATCGATTTTGTTTGAATTCTATCACCGTTTCCCAGAGAATGAGTTATAATAATATCAGACTAATTCAGGAGGCGTTGAGAATGATATACAAAAAACTTGGAAGAACAGGAGAGAAAATACCCGCCCTTGGGCTTGGTACGTGGGGAATAGGTGGATTTGAAACTCCGGATTACTCGAGAGACGAGGAGATGGTAGAACTTCTCAAAACGGCGATAAGGATGGGATACACACACATAGACACCGCCGAGTACTACGGAGGAGGACACACGGAGGAACTCATAGGAAAGGCGATCAAAGAATTCAAAAGGGAAGATCTGTTCATAGTGTCGAAGGTGTGGCCAACTCACTTGAGAAGGGACGATCTTTTGAGATCCCTGGAGAGCACCTTGAAACGTCTCGACACAGATTACGTGGATCTTTACCTCATCCACTGGCCAAATCCTGAAGTTCCACTCGAGGAAACTCTGTCCGCAATGGCAGAAGGGGTGAGACAGGGCCTCATCAGATACATCGGTGTTTCCAATTTTGACAGAAAACTCCTGGAAGAGGCGATCAACAAATCGGAAGAACCCATCGTCTGTGATCAGGTCAAGTACAACATCGAAGACAGAGAACCAGAAAAAGACGGCCTTCTGGAGTTCTGTCAGAAAAACGGCATAACGCTGGTTGCCTACTCGCCTCTGAGAAGAACCCTCCTCTCGGAGAAGGTGAAAACTGCCCTTGAGAATGTAGCGAAAAACCACAACGCCACCGTGTTTCAGATCATGCTGGCGTGGCTTCTCGCAAAGCCAGGTGTTGTCGCCATACCAAAGGCGGGCAGAGCGGAACACCTCAGGGAGAACCTGGAGGCAACGAAGATAAATCTGACAGAGGAAGAGATGAAACTACTGGATAGCCTCGCATAGTTCTTTCAGGTTTTCGAACACAAAGTCGGGTTTTATGCTGGCAGACTTCAGATCTTCCAGGATGGTCTCTCCCGTGAGAACGAGTATGGAGACTATACCGGCGTTCTTCCCAAGTTTTATGTCGGTGTAGAGTCTGTCTCCGACCATCGCCATCTTTTCTTTTGGAACGTTGAATTTCCTTGATATCACCTCAACCACCAGTGGGTTCGGCTTTCCCACTATGACACCCGGCCTTCTTCCGGTCGAGGCTTCTATGGCCGCCATGATGCTACCGGCATCCGGAATGGGTCCTTCCTTCGAAGGACAGTTCACATCCGGATGGGTGGCTATGTATTCTTTCCCGGATCTCAGAAATATACAGGCTTTCTTGAGTTTTTCGTACGTGAGGGTCTTGTCGAAACCGAGAACCACAAAGTCAGGATCTTCGTCCACCACAAGATGTCCGTATTCTTCGAAAACCCTTTGCAACTGGGGAGTTCCCAGAAGAAAGATTCTGCTTGGTCCGTACTTTCTCAACATGTACTCTGCCGTCACCTCACCTGAGGTGATCACAGAGTCGTCCGATACGTCAACACCCATTTTCCTCAGTTTTTCTACATAATCGGAAGACCCAAGGGAAGAGTTGTTGGTAAAAAACACTGCTTTTTTCCCTCTTGCTTTCAGGGTTTCCAAAAACTCTACCGCACCGGGAAGGAGGGAGTCATCGAGGTAGAACGTTCCATCCATATCCAGAATGAAGAGATCTATTTCACTCAGCACGCTTCATCCTCCTCTGCCTCACTGCTTCGAAAAGGACGATTCCCACACTCACCGAAACGTTCAGAGAATCTATGTCGCTTTCCATGGGGATGGTCAGCACTCTGTCACATTTTTCTTTCACGAGTCTTCTGATGCCCTCTCCTTCGTTTCCGAAGACAAAAGCGGTTGGAAGTGTGAAGTCCTCTTCGTAGATGGGTGTTCCGTTCACGTCGGAGGCATAGACCCAAACCCCCTTCTCTTTGAGTTCCTCTATTGTTCTTGCAAGATTCGTCACGATCGCTATCTTTGCTCTGAAGACTGTTCCCGCAGAAACTTTAACCACCGTCTCTGTCACCTTCACGGATTTGTCTTTCGGAATGATGATACCGCTTGCACCAGCACCAACGGAGGTCCTGACGATGGCTCCCAGATTGTGCGGATCCTGAACCTGATCGAGTATCACTATCAGGGGGGACGTTTTCGACTCCAGAATCTCTTCCACGGAGGAGTACCTGTATTCCTGTATATCGAAAACCACTCCCTGATGTTTCTTCGTTCCTGAAAGCCTTCTTAAATTCTCCTCTGACTCAAAGGAATATTTTATGCCCCTCTCTTCGACCTGTTTTATCAGAGACAGAAAGTAATTACCTGGATTTTTCATCTTCTGAAAGAAAACTTTCTTTATCGGAACGTTGTTTCTGAGTGCTTCCTCCAGTATCTTCCTTCCGTACACCCTCAACGTCCATCACCGCCAGAAGTTGTTGAATTCGCTGAAAATCTCTCTTCAGGAAAAGATAGCCAACGAGCGCTTCGAACCCCGTGCTTTTCCTGTAAAGTGGATCGTTTCCATACCTTTTGGCAGCCTTTGAGTTCATCGCTCTTTTCACAACTTCCCGTTCTTCTTCGGTCAAAAAGTTCCAGAGAGATTCTAACATCCGTGCCTGCCCATGCTTCGACGTCCATTCTTTCACCCTCTCGTGTATAGTGGAGATTCTGTAGTTTCCAGCGAATCTCAGGCGAAACACGAGTTCCAGAACGGCATCTCCTACGTAGGCAAGAACAGCAGATGGAACACGATCAGCCTTCGTGTCGAACTGGAATATACCCTCCACTTTTTCATCTCCCGATTCTCAAATACGCGAACAGTTTCGTGTTCATGTAGTGTTTGTCCGTGAGATAACGGGAGAGACTCTCCTCTAGAAACTGGATCGGAAGGATGTTCTCTGGGAGTCTTGGAATGGGAAGGTCCGCTGTGAGGTGAGGTAGAGTGGCTGCAAGATCATCGAAGGTCTTTTTCAAAGAAGGAATCTGTGTGTCATCTTCAACGTATGCTTCCAGTCTGATCAACCCCTTCGTTCCTTCACCGTCAACGAGTTTCACATATGTTCCTACCTTCTTCATGGTACCGGTCCCCACAACGAACATCTGGCTTCTCTCTCCCCTTCTGAGGGAGCGAAGTTTCCTGAAATCCTCTCTTCTCAGATCCGTTGTGTTTACGTTTTTCACAAGACCGACTGGGCCAGTACCTTCTCTGAACGGCAATTCCGAAACAGCAGGTCCGTCCTTTACAACGAGAGTGCCACTTTGAAGGTGTTTTCTGACCTCCTGGATTTCCAGTTCCCTAAGATGGGAATCCACCGATTCCATTGCTTCTCTTCCACCTTTTACTATCTTAAAGACACTTCCCTCCACCTCAACGTATCCTTCTTCCGGGAAGTTCTGGGAAAATCCCAGCACCTTTTCAACAACCGGCGGAGACTGTGGTGAAAAAAGAGGAAACGTTCCCCTATCTTTTTCCCACACAACAGCCCCCACACAGAGTTCGGCGAACACTCCTCTGAATCCTTCATCGGTTTCTATCCACACGAAACTTCTTCGTTTTCCATCCACGAAGATGATGCGCTCCAGAACCGTTCCATCTTCTCGGCTGTCTTCTTCAAGAAAGTTCGATTTCTCCGAAAAACTCTGATCCCTTCTGTGTTCTTCGATCTCGTTCTGTACACTCTCCACCCTTTCGATACGCACGTTCTCACCCCAGCGCCACATCGAGGGACGCCATGACGATGAAACCTACCATGATCCACCAGGTGGAAAGAAGTTCGTTCCCTTTGGAATGTGTTTCTGGAATCACTTCATCACTCACAACGTATATCATCGCCCCGGCGGCGAAGGCCATCATGTAAGGAAGCAGCCTTTGTGAAATCGAGACGATACCCGCTCCAAGGAGTCCTCCAATTGCTTCCACAAGTCCCGTGAGGAAGGTAATGAGAAAGGCTTTGCCCTTTTTGTACTTCATGGGGATCAGAGACGCCATAACTGCGGCTCCCTCTGGAATGTTCTGTACACCGATCGCAATGGCTATGGACAGAGCCTGTGGAGTGAAGGCAGAGATCCCAACTGCCATTCCCTCGGGAAAGTTGTGTATCGTTATGGCGATCACGAAGAGCCAGATACCTTTCAATCTTTTCGCGTCCGGTCCCTCATGACCCTTCAAAAGATGTTTGTGGGGAATGAGTTTGTCGGCAAGGTTGACGAACAATCCCCCAAGAGCAAAGCCCACTATGAACCTGATGATTCCCCCCATCTCAAGAGCGGGCGCAACCAGACTGAAAGCACTGGCCGCTATCATGACACCCGCGGCGAAACCCAGAAACGAGTCTATCGTTTTGTCACTCGTGCGGTGTGGTTTCAAAAAAAGGAATGGCAACGCACCAAGGGAGGTTGCCATTCCCGCTATGGAACTGTAGAGGATTCCCTTCAAAATCATTTTTTCACCTCAAAGTTTTCTGACGACCTCGAATATGATCTGGGCGATCTTTCTTCCTGTCTTCTCTGCAACCTCAAGAACCTCTTCGGCAGTCAGGGGTTTGAGATCTTCGGGGACCGCCCTGTCCGTGATGGCGGAGATCCCAAGCACTCTGATCTGTCCGTGCCTTGCAACGATGACTTCGGGTACGGTGGACATACCAACGGCATCCGCACCGAGTCTTCTGAGCATTCTGAGTTCTGCTGGTGTTTCAAAGCACGGACCAGTCACCGCCACGTAAACTCCCTGGTAAACCGGTATCCCCAGCTCTTTTGCACTGTTGTAGGCAAGATTTATCAGCTCTTTGTTGTAGGGTTCTGACATGTCAGGAAACCTGGGCCCCCACTCGTCCACGTTGGGACCTATCAGTGGATTGTCCCCCATGAAGTTTATGTGATCGGTTATTATCATCGGTCTTCCCACTTCAAAATCGGGATTCAGACCGCCAGCAGCATTGGTAACGATCAGGATCTCCACTCCAAGAAGCTGCATCACTCTGATGGGGAAGGTGACTTCTTTCATCGAGTATCCCTCGTAGTAGTGGAATCTTCCGTTCATCAGCATGACGTTTTTTCCAGAGAGCTTTCCAAAGATCAACTCTCCCTTGTGTCCCGGTGCTGTGGAGATGGGAAAACCGGGTATTTCGCTGTAAGGTATCTTCTTTGAAGTACCTTCCTTTTCTACCTCGTCCGCTATCACCGACAGTCCGGAACCCAGTATTATGGCTATTTCAGGTGATTCATCGATCTGTCCTCTCAGATATTCAACGGCTTTCTCCACTCTTTCCTTGTAGGCTTTTATATCCACTTCGAACACCTCCCCGGCCTTTTTCAAGAAAATTCTATCACGAATGCACCAAATCCACTTCGTGGAACGTCACCGTCCTCGGATCGAAGATGAGTGTGATCGTTCCAACGGGTCCGTTTCTTTGCTTTCCTATGATGATCTCCGCTTCGTGAGGCTCATGGAGTTTGCTTCCTTCCTTGTCCTTTTTGCTCTTATAGTACTCGTCCCTGTATATGAAGATGACCGTGTCGGCATCCTGTTCGATCGCACCAGATTCCCTCAGGTCACTGAGTCTTGGCCTCTTATCCTCTCTTTGCTCCACCGCCCTGGAAAGCTGAGATAGAGCCACTACAACGATATCTAACTCTCTTGCGAGAAGTTTCAAAGATCTGGAGATCTCCGATATTTCTTGCTGTCTGCTCTCTTTTCTTCCCTTGAGATGCATGAGCTGAAGATAGTCAACGAAGATGACCTTTACATCGTACTCCTTTTTCATCCTTCTTGCTTTCGCCCTCAGTGTTCTCGGATCCAGGAGGGTTTCATCGTCGACTATTATTGGAGCTTTGTAGAGTTTGGATGCGGCTAGTGTGAGCCTTTCCCACTGTTCCTGATCGAGATGTCCCGTTCTTATACTGTACAGATCCACACCAGACTCCATACTGAGAAGTCGCTGAGCCAACTGCTCCTTGGACATCTCAAGACTGAAAATTCCAACTGGTATTTCGAAACTGACAGCCATGTTCCTGGCTATGGAGAGCGCAAAGGACGTTTTCCCCATGGATGGCCTTGCAGCGATGATCACCAGGTCGGAGTTGTGAAAACCCGTGGTCTGCTTGTCCAGACTTTTAAAGCCCGTTGGAAGACCAGTAACGAGAACACCGGGTTCTATGACGTTTGCCCTTTCTCTGAAGTTTTCCAGGTTTTCAAAGACACGATGCATGATTCCTCTCAGGTGATCGTACGACTTGGTTGTCTTCATTTCGGAGATTTCAAATATCATCTTTTCGGCGTTGTCAAGAAGAACATCCACGTCTTCTTCCATGTAAGCACTTTCAGAGATTTTTCTTGAAACCTCAATGAGTTGTCTCAGAATGGATTTTTCCTTGACGATTTCTGCGTAATGAACGGCGTGAGCAGAACTTGGAACCGCCTCTGCCAGGCGGGCAACTTCCTCGTCCCCGCCGATTTCCTCGAGTTTTCCCATACTCTGAAGTTTGTCACACACGGAAATAACATCCACCGGCTTTCCTTCGTCGTAGAGCTCTTCCATCGCCCTGAATATGTACTGGTGTTTTTTCAGATAGAAATCCTCGTGACTCAGTATCTCCAGTACATCGTTTATGACGGATGGATCTATCAGTATGCTCCCAAGAACGGCGATCTCTGCTTCCAGATTGTGCGGAGGTACTCGCATCCTATCACCTCTCAAAAGACGTTCACGCCCAGACCTTCCTCCGAGTCGAATCCGATACCACTGTTTGGAAAGTCCCTTATGTAGAAGAACACCGAGAAGTTTTCGAGGGAAAAGTCCCTACCGAAAGAGGCAGATACCTTTGCCCCGAGACAGTGAAGTGCCTTTTCAACGGACACGCTGAAAGACCTGACGTTCCAGTTTTCAAGAGAGATCGACAGATCGAAAGTGGGATCTCCATTTTTCATCCCGTAGGAAAGATCCAGATCCTCGCCATCGAAATCCAGTTTTATGGAATGTACGATCTCTTCTCTTTTGAAGTTCCCACGTATCCAGAATCTTTCCAGTTTAAAAGGATCGACCTTCACCTTAGAGTACGCCGTTATCCTTGGATCCTCCATGAAGAGAAAATCACTTCCGTATATTCTCATCTGGTCTTCAATGTATTCGATGTTCATTTTGTCGTAAAAGTAGGTGAAGTAGAGTTTGTTCAGCAACGATCCAGCCCTCTGTTGAAATTCCCATCTGGTGTAACTCTTTTTCAAATCATCCAGGACGAAACGGGTGGTGGCATTGATCGTATGAGTCAAATCTTTCGTTTTGAAGGAGAAAGAAGTCTTCAGGTATGGATCGGAAAACTCTTCTTCGATGAAATCGTACGTTGTCTCAAGTGAGAAGCGAAAACTTCCGTAAGAGAACTTCGCCTTCAGGTCCACCTCGTTTCTGGACTCGTTCTGTGAGAACTTTCTCAGGTTTTCCCCACGAACCACGTAGAGTTTGTAGTAACTCTCAAAGGAAAAAGGGCCAAGCGGTACTTTCAGTGTTGTTGTGAAAAAATTCCCGACGCGATATCCACTTTCTTCGGCCCTGTAGATGCCAGCGTATATTTTATCATCCAGTGTTATAAGTTTCCCGAGAGAGAGATTCTGAAGATCCCAGACAGAATCCACTTTGAGAAAGCTCACCTCTTCATCGAAGATCCCGTTTTCGAAGAGGTATTTTCCGGTGGTGTTGACGTTCACAGTCTGAAGAAGAAAAAACGGAACCGATCGAAATGAAAGGTTCACCGTTCCGGAGGTCTCGCTGTCTTCACCCTCCACACGGGTTTCATGGGTGAAACTGTTCACGGATAGGGTTCCCTGACTCGATTTGAAGGAAGCCCTCTTCAGAGTTACACGTGGAACGATGTAAGCACCATCCGACGATTTTTCCAGCAAGATGTTCAGATTTCCGTTCAGAACTTTTTCCTTTCGCTCAAAACGATACGTTCTTTCCTCATCCTGGGAAAAGAGAATCGTGTTTTTCTCGTCGAAAAGTTTAACCAGAGCCTCACGAGAGTCTGGTGATTCTTCGTAGTTGACGTTGACCGTCCAGTTTCCCAGTTTGTGGTTCCATCCGAACTCCTTCCAGTTTCCCTTCCCAAGCACACTCTTTGCAGAAAAGGACACAAGACCCCGTGCGTAGGAAACGTTGTACGAGGTCTTCAGATAGGGATTCTGCCCGCATCCAATCTCCACAGAAAAGGGGTGCGGTTTGTCGGACAGAGAAGTGAAAAACACAGGCTGGTAGAATATCGGTATCTCCAGAAGATAAAAAACCACGTTTTTGGCCAGAAGGTAGTCGTTTTCCTTCATCTCCATGTACGTGGCCTTCAGTTTGTAGTGAGGAGGAGTCTCCGAACAGGTGGTGATGTAGCCAAAGTCCACAGTCGTTTTTGAACCCTCGACTCTGATTTCCTCTCCTGACAGATAGATCTTTTTCTTCTCTCTTTCTATCTCAACGATGGTGCTTCCCCTCACGTGGAAAAGAAGGCTCCTTTCACCTTCGGGATAGAAGATCAAGCGGTCGCTTTCCAGAATCGTGTCTTTTTTTCTGTAGACCACTTCTCCGGTGGCCTCGAGATATTCTACTCTGTCTTCTTCGGTGAGATGAACAACGGTCTTGCTGGCCTGTATGGTCGCATCTTTGTAGGTGATCTCCACATTTCCCAGAAAAATCATCTTGTCTGTGAATCTTTCCATCTGATCGGACACAATGTTTATCTGAGAGGAGAAAAGGGAAGTGCCGAAGATGAAGATCAAGAGCAGAAAAATCCTGGTGAGGAACTCCCGAATCCTGTAGGCAACAGCGGTGTCAAGGAGTACAAAAAGAAAACCACCCACGACGGAAAACACGATGTTTGGAATCCACGGTGCGAAACCAGGATCCAGAAGGTTTTCTTTTCCCATAGCACTGAGCCAGGCTCCGCTTCCCTGGTACAGAACAACAAGAACAAAAGTGAATATCACACCCCAGGATTTGCTTCTGAGTTGAAAGAGCAGAGAGAGCGGCACCCCAACGAGAACTATCACGATGGGAGTGAGAGAATTTGCGTATCTGCTCTGAAGTTCCACTATCCATGGAGAGGGCTTTATGCCGACCTTTCTGAAGAACTCTATTTTCTCCTTGAGCTCTTTTCCAGTCATTTCTCTCGGTGTCTTTCCCACGCGAAGGAGGTTTTCTATATCCTCGGTTATGTCGAGCTCCATCTCGGAGAAATGAACGTCCAGTTTCAAAAAGCCATCTTTGTCCACCGTGTAATACCTTCCATCGAAGAGATACCATCTGTCCTTTCTCTTCTGCACCCTCTTTGCGGTGACTATCTTCTCTTCACTTCCGTACTTGAAGATCACAACGTTCCAGAGGGTGTTCGTCTTTTCATCGTACTTTTCAACGTAGAAGTACTGGTCTTCGCCGATCTTCGAGATCACGTTCTCCACAACGAAGACTTCCGGTTTTTTGAGAACGTACTTCGACATGGCTTCCTCTGCCTTGGACTGATAGACCGGAACCACCTGATCGTTGAGAAAGAAAACAGCCACAGACAGGAAAATGCTCAGCAAAAGAAAAGGAACGATCAGGTTTTTCTGAGAGATACCGTGGACCTGGATGGCCATGAGTTCTCTGTCCTCAGAGAGTTTTGAGAAGGTCCAGAAGATGGAAAGCAGCACACCCACAGGAACGCCCATTGCGACGAAATAGGGCAGGTAATAGTAGAGTAGAAGAAAAAGTTTTCCGATACCAACCCTGTGCCGAACTATCAGATCCGAAAGTTGATAGAGTATCTCGATGCTGACGAAGATGATGAAACCGCCAAGCCCTATCAGGAAAGGTACAGCAGAAAGTTTCAGAAGGTACTTAGTCAATATTTTCAAACAACACCCCTCCGGCTTTCTTGAAGAGAAGGAGCTCGTCGTGGTAGCACTTGTACGGTTCTCCTTGAACCATGTATACGGAGACCTCCACAATGTTCGTTGCGTAATCTGCAATGATCTCTATATGACCGGCTATTTCAAGCAGAAGTAAAGCCCTTTTCACGTACTTTGGAGATTCCATCATGTAGAGAAGAAGTTCTTCTCTGACCTTCTCATACAGATCGTCCACCTTGGAATCCATTCTGCAGACCTCGAAGGATTTCTCCACGTTCACATCTGCGAACATCCTCAGAGCAAATTTCAGCATCTCTGAGGTCTGGTTTGCCATATTGGGTATGTCCTCCAGCGGTTTCAGCGGAGGCTCTTCCATGAGTTCGAGGACGTTTTTGGCTATATCGTGACATTTGTCTGCGATGTTTTCTATGAGTTCTGCAACTCTTATACCGGCTGTGACAGTCAGGAGGGGTTTTCCGATAGGAGAGAAGAGTCCAAGGATTTCCATGGCTTTTTCCTGAATCTCCACTTCCATCTGGTCAACGACCTCCTCGTCAGCGATCACTTCTTTTGCCAGTGATTCGTTTCTTTCAACGAGAGCGGATATTGAGTTGCGGAACATCTTTTCTATGAACCATCCTGCCTTCAAAACACCTTTTTTGAACTCCTCAACCCTGTCACTCAACAACCTGTTCACTCGATGCGCCTCCCGTAACCCAGCTTCTCCCTCACAATCGCCACGTAGTCGTACTTGGTTGGTCTGAGGATCTTGACGTACTTTTCGGCCTTCTGAACGATCACTCTCTTGGTCTTGCCCACCATCGTTCCGTCTATCAACAGGTTGATCTCCCTCTGGCACTCTACAGTGACTCTGAAACTGGAGGGTATCACCACGCTTCTGGTCAGAAAAAACTGCGGTGCGATGGGAGAGATCTCCAGCACTTCACATTCAGGAAATATTATCGGTCCACCGATGGAAAGTGAGTACGCCGTGGAGCCCGTTGGAGAAGCAACAACCACTCCGTCAGCAAAGAACCACATGGAGGAATGATGTTCGACGTTCACCTCTATCTCCACCATCTTTCCGCTCAGATCCCTTTCCAGTGTAGCATCGTTCAACGCAAGGTATGAACCGATATCACTCTCCACACGGATGAACCATCTCAACTCCTCTCGGAAGTTCCCCTTTTTCAGATCCTCCAGAAATTGATCCACTTCTTCGAGAGTGTAAGACGTAAGGAATCCCAGTCTTCCTGCCTTGAATCCCACCAGAGGTGTTCCATCAGCGGCCTTTCTTGCCGCCCTGAGCATCGTGCCATCTCCACCGACCACCACTATCAGATCTGCATCAACGACGCTTACAGTGCTTGCTTCATGGAAGCCTACAATTTCGTGTTCTTTTGAGAGTTTTTCTTTCAGCAGAGCTCCTTCTTTCTCTTTCTCCTCTCTGTACAGAATCGCTATCTTCATGAGAGCCTCACCGCCAGATCGAAGAGGGTTTCAACAAGGAACTCGTCTAGAAAAAGAAGGATGAAAATGGCTATCATGGGTGAAATGTCGACCGATCCTATGGGAGGAAGAAAACGTCTTATGGGATTCAAAACAAGAGAAGAAAGAGAATCGAAAAATCTCCTCACGGGATGGTAATAGTAAGGCATGACCCAGCTGAAGATCACCGAAATCACGATTGAAACGATCTCTATGTAGATGAAACTCCTCAGAGTCACAGCGATCGCTCTCAACAGATTTCCTATCACGAACATTCACTTCCCTCCTTCGAATATGGCGCTTCCTATTCTGACTATGGTTGCACCTTCTTCTATTGCAACCTCGAAGTCGTTGCTCATCCCCATGGAAAGCTCCTTCAGTTTTATGTTTCCACTGAACCTCTGCGACAGTTCATCTCTCAGTTTTCTGAGTTCTCTGAACCCCCATCTCACCTCTTCGGGATCTTCAACGTATGGTGCCATGGTCATAAATCCAAGGACTTCCACGTGATCGAACTTCTGGCAGGTTTTCAGGAATTCTTCGACACTCTCAACGGGTAGGCCAGCCTTCGATTCTTCACCGAAGACGTTCACCTCGATCAGTATCTTCTGAACCTTGTTGATCTTTGCTGCTCTCTTTTCAATCTCCTCGAGTTCTTCCACTCTCCAGACAGAGTGTATGAGTTCACACTTTGGCACGATGTATTTCACCTTGTTCGTTTGTATTCTTCCGATGAAATGCCAGATGATGGGTTCCCCTTTGAAATGTTCACTCTTTCTGATGAGATCTTGCGCTCTGTTTTCACCAAAATCTCGAACTCCAAGAAGGAAAAGTTCCTCCATCTCTTGAACGCTGGCGTACTTTGAAGCGACAACGAGTTTCACTTCCGAAGGGTCTCTACCCGAACGAAGGGCAGCATTTTCTATTCTCTCCATGACTTTCTCCAGGTTTTCTCTCAATCCCATCCGAAATCACCTCAGAAGAGGCGGTTTTCTGGAAACTCGTATTTGAGGTGTTCGTAAGCCTTTTTTGTTGCGATCCTTCCACGTGGAGTCCTTGCGATGAAACCAGACTGGAGAAGGTAAGGCTCGTACACCTCACTTAAGGTGTCTGCCTCAACACCGAGAGAGGCGGCAAGGGCATTCAGACCCACCGGCCCTCCTCTGTACACCTCTATGATCGTCTTCAGGATCTTCCTGTCGAATTCGTCCAGTCCTTCTTCGTCTATGTTGAGGATTTCCATGGTCTTCTGAACGATTCTGATGTCGATTCTGTCTGCACCTTCGACTGTGAGCATATCCCTCACTCTCTTTGTGAGCCTTATCGCTATTCGGGGAGTTCCCCTGGAGCGTTTTGCTATCATCTCCGCCGCTTCTTCTTCTATTTCAACGTCCATCAGTCTGGCTGCTCGCTTTATGATCTCCCTCAGTTCCTCCGTTGTGTAGAAGTCAAGCTCAAGGATCATACCGAACCTGCTCCTGAGGGGAGAGCTCAGAAGGCCGCTTCTTGTTGTGGCTCCAACGAGGGTGAACGGCTGGATGTCTATCCTTATGGACTTTGCACTCGGTCCCTTTCCGATCATTATGTCTATCTGGAAGTCCTCTATTGCAGAATAGAGCACCTCTTCTACGGCTTTGTTCAGTCTGTGAATTTCATCTATGAACAGTACGTCACCTCTTTCCAGACTCGTGAGAATGGCGGCCATGTCTCCCTGCTTTGCCAGAACGGGGCCACTGGTTACGTGTATGTTCGTTTGCATCTCGCTTGCGATTATGTGGGCAAGGGTCGTTTTCCCGAGCCCGGGAGGGCCCGCAAGGAGTATGTGGTCGAGTATTTCCCCTCTCATCTTTGCGGCTTTCAGTGCGAGGGAAAGTTTCCTTTTAACCTTCTCCTGTCCGATGAACTCGTCCAGACTTTTGGGCCTTAAGAACTGAACACCGCTGTCGTAAACGGTTCTCTCCGGCGAGAGAAAATCACTCACTGTTTCACCTCTTTGCTTTTTCTGTTCAAATTTCATTTTAGCACAGTGGAAAGGGGTGAACTTGACAAACAAAGGGGGCTTACGCCCCCTCTGATTCTGTGTCGGTTTTCGTTATTCGCTACTACCCATGACGAATCCGATGATCACTCCGACGATTCCAATGGCAACTCCTGCAAGGGCCATGGTCTGAACATCCGAGATCTTTTTGCTGAGGGTGGCACTCACGCTGTTCACGTCTTCCATCCACGGCTTGGAGGAGACGATCTCGTCAACTTTCTGCGAGAGTTCTGTGTTACTCTGACTGAGGTTCTGAACCTCCTCTTCGACCTTGGTGACTCTCGCGGTGACTGCCCCCAGGCTTCTCTCAAGGGAGCTGATTTTACCAACGGAGGACTCAACCTGTGAGACTCTCTTTTCGAGGTTCTCTACACGGTTGTTGACCGTTGTGACCTGCCCTTCAAGAACGCTCACGCGTGCGTCAAGGGCTCTTGCTGCCTTTTGTTGTGTTTCAAGGTCGCTCTGGAGTTTGGAAACAAGAACCTTGAGGTTTCCTATTTCTCCAGAGAGTGCGGTGTTGTTTTTCTCAAGAGTAGCGGAGATTTCGGAGAGTTTCTGATCCAGCGTTTCAGTGTATGCTTTGAGTGCCTTCTCCACGTAATCTTTCAAGGAAGTCTCTGTGTTGTTCACAAGGGCTTCAAGATTTGCTGTTTTCGTCTCAAGCATCGAAAGTTTCTTTTCAAGATCGCTCAATCTTGAGACAGTCTGAGATATTCTGGTATCCACGTAATCCTTGCTCACAAAATCTCCAGAGACCTTCGATTCGAGGGCGGCGATTCTGGTGAGGGCTTCGTTTACTCTGGAGTCGAGTTTCTGAACCGTGTCGGACTGACTCTGCAGCTGACTCATGACTTCCATTCTGAGGTTTTTGAGATCCACAAGGGTAGATTTCAGGTTGGCCACATCGTTTTTGAGACTTTCAAGATCGGACGTGATTCCCCCGAAGTTATCGGAGAGGTTCTGAACCTTCATCAGGGCAGTGCTCACAAGATCCTCGAGTGTAGAAACTTTGTTGATGAGGCCTGAGACCTCAACGGATGGTTGCTTGAGGATGTTGTAGAGTCTGTAGAACGCAACCGCAGCCTGATACCTTGTGAGGTAGGAATTGCCCTGGAACGTGCCGTCGGGCATCCCGGTGATCACACCGAGTTTTGCCATCTCAGTTACTGCCTCGTAAGCCCAGTGGTTTACTGGAACGTCCTTGAACTGCTGTGAGATACCGATGAGTGCTCCGAGTATCAGAGCAAATGCCAGAAATTTCCTCATGAAGATACACCTCCCTGAGATTTATCTGTGAACACATGTTCTTCGGACGGAAAAATACCTTCTTTCACTTCCTTTCTGAACTCCTGAAGAGCCTTCAGAATCGTTTCGTACAGGTTTGCGTACCTCTTGGAAAAGCGTGGCGCAAAATCCGGGTTCAGTCCCAAAAGGTCGTGCCATACAAGAACCTGTCCGTCACAGAAACGGCCGGATCCAATACCGATCGTCGGAATGGAAACACTTTCTGTGATCTCCTTTGCCACTTCTTCAACGACCATCTCCAGAACTATGGCGAACGCTCCCCTTTTTTCCAGTTCTCTGGCACTTCTCAGAAGGTACTCCCTGCTTTTTTCCGTTTTTCCTTGGACTCTGTAACCTCCAAAGCGGTTCACAAACTGCGGTGTGAGTCCAATGTGTCCCATCACCGGAATTCCCGATTCAACAAGCCTCTGAACAACATCACCGAATTCCTCTCCACCCTCTATCTTAACCGCATTTGCCCCCACCTTCAAGAACCTTCCAGCGTTCTCTATGGCCTTCTCCAGGGACGGCTGGTAGGAAAGAAAAGGCATATCGGCGACTACAAAGGCTTTCGGTGCTCCTCTTCTGACCGCCGCCACATGTATGAGCATCTCCTCCATCGTCACAGGGATGGTGTTTTCGTACCCAAGAACGTTGTTTCCCAGGGAATCTCCAACGAGTATGATATCTATCCCCGCATCCTGGGCTATTCTGGCACTGGGAGCGTCGTATGCTGTGACCATCACAATTCTTTCTTTACCCTTCATCTTCTTCAGTTTTTCTACGTTCACTCCCTGCCACCTCCTTCAAAAGATTCACGATCTCATCGTAAAAAGAAGAGTTCCCAAAGATCTTTTTGAATTCTTCCCGTTCTGCCCTTACCACTTCCCAGTCTCCCCGTCTAACCGGCCCTGTTAGGGCTTTCTCCATACCCATCTTTCCGATGCTTTCTGCAACTCCCTGCATCAGGGTGGAGATGAGGCGATCCGGATCTTTCACTCCCATGGAAGAGTATATCCTCTTTGAAAGGTAAGCGAGCGCTACCGGAAAATTCGAGGCGATAACAGCAGCAAGATGATAGGCCCTTTTCATCTGCGGTGGGATCACGATGTATTTCCCAGATATCACCTGCGCGATTTCCACGGCAACTCGGATTCCTTCTTCATCACCCTCGATACCGAACACAATCTGCTCTTTCATCCTCAGAGCCCTCTCGAGACTGGAAAAGGAAAAGTTGGGATGAAGAGATGCTCTTTTTTCTCTTTTTAGGATATCCGAGGGAAGAAAACCAGAGCAGTGTACAAGAACACCGTCTTCAACTCTCAGAATTTCTGCCACACTTTCTATGTACCTATCGGGGACGATGATGAACACCACTCCATTCAACGGAGGGTGATCTTCCAGAGTGGCGGGTTTTCCTCCGTAAAGTCTGGTGATACCGGTGGCTCGTTCTATGCTACGAGAGATAATGTACCCGAATTCATACCGACCCTTCAGACACTCAAGGAAGAATCTTGTGAGGTTTCCCGTTCCCACAAAATTCAGAACCATTCCAATATCTCCCTGATTTTCTCCACGACTTTTGAGGAACCCGTCGATACTATCGCTCTTTTCTGACCGGCTCCACCTTTGATGTTCATGTCTTCTTTCAACCTCTCGAAAATCTTCCTGCAATCGATCCAGTTCGAGATGATCTCGACCCGGTCTGGATACCTCAACAAGATGACCGTGTTTTCTCTGTCTGCCAGAAACTTCGGCAAGTACTTTCCGACCTCCTGCGGACCATCAAAATCGTACACCTCAAAACGGCCGATCTTCTCCGACGCCATGTTTTTGGCCAGAAGTGACGCACAGAGTTCTGCGAGTTTTTCGAGTTTTGAGCTCTTTTCTTTTACGCTTTCCAGAAGATTTTTCACCCTTTTTTCCAGCTCCTGGGGAGATGTGGTGAGGACAGTGGTCAGAGCTTTGATCAATTTGTCTTTGTTTCTGTAATCTTTCAGGGCGCGCTCTCCTGCGACGAAGTACACTCTTGTGAACATCTTTTTGACCTTCTCCGTGTCGACGATTTTTATAAGTCCTATCTCTCCAGTGTTTTCCACGTGGAAGCCTCCGCACGCTGCGATGTCGAAGTCTCCTATCTTCACCACCCTTATCTTTTCTTTCACCTTGGAAATCTTTCTGAGATTCATGTTTTTTGCTTCTTCCTGGTCTACCTCCAATATCTCCACTCTTTCACACTTTCTCACCACTTCGTTCGCTAGGTCTTCTACTTCTTCCAGAACATCTTCCAGGATGAATGGTGCGTTCAGATCTATTGTGGATATTTCCTCTCCCATGTGGAAACTCACGGTTTCAAGATCAGCCGTTTTGAGAAAAGCAGCAGAGAGTATGTGCTGGGCGGTGTGCTGACATGCGATGTCTCTCCGCCTGGAAAAATCTATCTCGCAGTCGTACTCACCTGGCTCAAGTTCGGTGTCCAGATAGTGGAGGATGTAGCCGTTTTTCTCCTTTACTCTCAATACCCTTGCAGGGCCGATCTTTCCTCTGTCTCCTAGTTGGCCTCCCTTTCCATCTGGATAGAAAGGGCTCTCCTTTGCTATTGCTATCACCTGGTTTTCGTTTTTTACAACATCGTCTATTCTCATCTTCACATGCGTTCTCCCCTTTCATCACATATTTTAACCCGTCCATGGTAGAATCTTAAAAAAACCAGAGGAGGTGTATCCATGAGACTTGAAGGAAAGGTGTGCATGATCACGGGAGCTGCGAGTGGAATAGGAAAGGCCACTTCTCTTCTTTTTGCTCAAGAAGGTGCGATCGTGGCCGCGTGTGACGTGTCCGAGCCCAGTCTCAACACTCTCGTTGAAGAAGCAAAGGATCTTCCAGGAAGGGTGGAACCCTACGTACTCGATGTGACGAACAGAGAGCAGGTGAGGGAAGTTGTGGAAAGGATCGTTCAAAAATACGGCCGCATCGACGTTCTGGTGAACAACGCAGGCATAACAAGGGATGCTCTTCTTGTGAGAATGAAGGAAGAGGACTGGGATGCGGTGATAAACGTGAACTTGAAGGGAGTTTTCAACGTAACACAGGCGGTGGTTCCGTACATGATCAAACAAAGAAGCGGATCGATCATAAACGTCTCCTCCGTGGTGGGTGTCTATGGAAATCCCGGTCAGACCAACTACGCTGCCTCCAAAGCAGGTGTCATTGGAATGACAAAAACGTGGGCGAAAGAACTCGCCGGGAGAAACATCAGGGTGAACGCTGTGGCACCCGGTTTCATAGAAACACCGATGACAGAGAAACTCCCAGATAAAGCACGCGAAGCGGCACTCTCCAGAATTCCCCTCGGCCGGTTTGGAAAACCCGAGGAGGTGGCACAGGTCTACCTGTTCCTTGCATCCGACGAGTCGAGTTACATCACAGGACAGGTGATAGGAGTGGATGGGGGCCTCGTGATCTGAGGCCCCTCATTTTCTGAAGACTTCAGTTCCTTCGATGAAAACCCTTTCTACCCTGGATTTCATGTCGAACGGATGACCACTCCAAACCACAAGATCGGCATCCTTTCCAGGTTCTATGGTACCCATCCTGTCTTCCATCCCAAGGATCTTCGCAGGATTCACCGTTAGGATCTTCAGGAGTTCTTCCTCTTTCGCACCGTATCTCAGGGCGGTTGCAGCCTGGACCGTTGCAAATTCGAGTGGGATCACCGGATGATCACACATCAATGCAATGAGCACTCCATCTTTCAAGAGTTTTGCGATGACCTCCATCGTGAGATCCTTCAGCTCCAGTTTCGTTCTGAAAGTGAGAAGTGGTCCTACAACGACAGGCACGTTCTTTTCTACAAGAATCCTGGAGATCTTGTAGGCTTCCGTTCCGTGCTCTATCACAAGGTTGAAACCGAACTCCTCGGCTATTCTGATGGCTGTGAGGATGTCGTCTGCTCGATGGGCGTGCATTCGTGCGGGGATCTTCTTTCTCAAGACCATCTCCCCAATTTCCATCTTCAGATCTGTTTCGGTGAACTCTTTTCCCTCTTTCTCTGCGAGTTCCTTTTTCTTCATGTAGTTTTTCACCTTCATGAAATAATCTCTGATCACACCGGCCGTTCCCATCCTCGTTGAGGGAGTCTGTTTTCTTTCACCGTAAACTCTTTTTGGGTTTTCACCGAACGCCATCTTCAGGCCCGCAGGATCTTTCACCACACACTCTTCCACAACGATGGACTTGAATTTCACAACGCTTCCCTGTCCGCCTATCGGATTGGCGCTTCCGGGAACGATCATCACCGTTGTGACTCCACCAGCAAGAGCCCTCTCGATCGCTGGGTCCTGTGGGTTGAAGCCGTCCAGTGCCTTCACATGGGGTGTGACAGGATCCGTTGCTTCGTTTCCATCGCTGTAATAGTAGCCTACTCCCTCCTCGAAAAGGCCGATGTGTGAGTGAGCATCTATAAAACCAGGAAAAAGGAACTTTCCCGTCAGGTCAACGATTTCGGCGTTTGGATCCTCAAGGTTTTCCCCCACCTTCTCTATCTTTCCGTTCGAGACCAGAACATCTCCTTTGAAGGGTTTTGAAGAGACGGGAAAGACCGTTGCATTTTTAAAGAGCACCTTCATGTTCACCCCTCCCCTTCTGGTTCGTACTACGAACTATTTTAGCACGTTCGAGGCTGGAGAGTAAAATGGAGGCCAGAAGAAAAAGCGATCCGATCATCTGTTCTGAAGAGAGAGTTTCCCCCAGGACAAGATAGGAAAGGCTTGCCCCGAAAACGGGCTCCCCAAGAAAAACAAGAGCTGATATGTTGTTTCCAAGCACCTTCTGATACTTTGCCTGAAGATAAATGGCAAGTATCGTGGCGAACACGGCAGTGAAGAGGGCGCTTCCAAACGCAGGAAAGTTAAATCTCCAGTCTTTGAAGAACAGACTCAGAATCAGGCTGAATATGGTGACTACAAGAAACTGGGGAAAGAGAAGGTCTTTTTCGTCAACCCGTTTTGAAAATCGCGTTATCAACACCACATGAAGGGCAAAACTTATCGCACAGAAAATCGTCAGAAGGTCTCCCAGGTTGAGTCCTTCGATTCTTCCAGAGATCATGTAGAGCCCCAGCGCTCCCCCAAGAAATGAAACGATCTGAAAAGGTGTGGGAACTTCTTTCTCAATGAAGTAGGCGAAGATCGGAACAAAAACTATGTAGAGTGACGTTATGAAACCACTCTTTGTGGAAGTGGTGAGCGTGAGCCCCCACGTCTGTGTGATGTACGCTACCCCGAGAACAACGCCCAGGATCACTCCGTACCTGAAATTTCCCTTTCCAAACAAAAAATAAGAAAGTACAGCTGCCACAGTGAACCTGATAGCGATATAAAAGGTGGGAGAAACTCCCACCAGTGCTATCTTCTGAAGAGGAAATGTGGCACCCCAGATGAACGTAACGAAAAGCAAACTGAACAGTGCTTTTAACAAACCTCACCACCTGCTCCTCACAGTGAATTCGATCTCCTTTTCTGAACTGCCGGAGACGAGTAGATAAAAAACGATCAAATCAGAAGTCACCTTTGACGGCTCGACGGAGGTCTTCTGCAAGGTCATCTCGCTTCCGTATACGGTGATTCTCACCCTGGATTCTGTTTCTCCAAGATTCTGGACCGTCACTTTCCAGCGTCTTTCATGGAAATCTTTGTATTCTTTTTCTTCCAGAAGATCCCCCTTCACACGCACGTCCCACGAGGATGTCACTGGAATCTCCAGCGGAGTGTTCTTTGGGGTGTCCATTATATCTGTTTTCCCGACGATCAGGCTCATTCCGGCCACTTTTGAGAAGATGTTCACTGTACCCTTTGGAAGGTCAACGAAGGTTTTGAACCTCTTTGTAAACGTGGTCTTCTGGAAATCGAAACTTCGATCGCTCACACTGAATTTGTAGTCGTAAAATTCCTCCAGATTTGACAGGTTCGTGCGCAAAAACTCCACAACAGGGGATCTGTTCAGATTTTTTACTTCTCCAAGAGGGTAAATTTTCACCTCTTCGGCTTCATATTCTTCGAAGGTTTCACCAGACGGAGCCCTGCTTATGGCAAAGGTTTCTTTCATCGATGTTTCTTTCAGGCGTCTTGAAACAAGAAAAACCTCTGCGTGATCCACACCGGAGACAGAAAGGAAAGCGTTCCCGATCAGGAGATTTTCAAAAAGATAGTACTGGACATTCCAGCCTGCGCTGGAGTAAAGCAGAACCGTTACCTCTCCCTGACCGTTCAAAACGAGTGTTCGCTCAGTTTTTGATTCTTCGTAGTCGAACGCCAGCCATTTCTCCAGAGTGGTACTGTATAAGAAGTACTTTTTTCCTTTCCTGAAAACAAGAGGCGACAGACTCACAAGTTCAGATCTTTCAGGAGGATTTTCCACTATTTCGACGACCTTTCCCTTCATAACATCTTCCCATGAGAGTTTTTCTTGTGGTAGAACATGCCAGCTCTCTGCCCCTAACACGTCCATAACATCCCAGTTTTCCGGTATCGTGATGTTCTTCGTATTGTTCACAGAAACGTCTTCCATGAGTATCGCACTGTCTTCGAAAAGAAGAAGCACGGGTGATGCCATGGCTGTTGCTGACAGAACAGATAAAATTATCAACAAGATCCTCATGTCTTTCACCCCCTTCCTGGAAATTCTACCACCTGGAGTTAAAATATCCTGAGAGGTGGTAAAAGGTGCGTGTGATCTTCTTCGAAGGTGACAGTGAGCTCATGGAAAAGGCGTTTGAAATCAGAAGGAAGGTGTTCATAGAAGAGCAGAAAGTATCAGAGGAAGATGAACTGGATGGAAAAGATCCAGAGAGTTTGCATGCTCTTCTGGAAGTGAATGGAAAGTACGTAGGCGTCTCCAGGATAAGAAGAATCGGCGAAGGGATTTTCAAAATAGAGCGCGTGGCAATTTTAAAGGAAGAACGTGGAAAAGATTACGGTAGATTTCTCATGAAAGAGGTGGAAAGAGAGCTCGTATCGAAAGGAGCGAAAAAGCTTGTTCTGAACGCTCAGATTCAAGTGAGGGGGTTTTACGAAAAGCTTGGATACAAGGCAAAAGGGGAGATATTCTACGAAGCAAACATTCCGCACGTGAGAATGGAAAAGGTGGTGGGACGGTGAAGATGACACCCCTTATGGAACAGTACCTGAAGATAAAAGAACAGTACAAGGATTCCATCCTTCTGTTTCGTCTGGGAGATTTTTACGAGGCATTCTTCGAAGATGCCAAGACCGTGTCGAAGGTTTTGAACATCGTTCTCACAAAAAGACAGGACGCTCCCATGGCGGGCATACCGTACCATGCCCTGAACACCTACCTGAAAAAACTGGTCGAGGCAGGCTACAAGGTCGCCATCTGTGATCAAATGGAAGAGCCTTCAAAATCGAAAAAACTCATCAGGAGAGAGGTCACACGTGTTGTGACTCCCGGAGCCATAGTGGAAGACGAGTTCCTCAGCGAAACGAACAACTACATGGTTGTTCTCGTCAGGGAAAAAGAGAAATACTGTGCCGTGTTCTGTGATGTTTCCACCGGAGAGGTGTTGATCCATGAAAGTATCGATGAACAGGAAGTCCTAGACCTGATGAAGGCCTACTCTGTATCTGAAATCGTCTGTCCGGAAGATCTCGAATCGAAGTTAAGAGAAACGCTTCCCGGCGTATACATCGAAGTTATCGACGAATGGTACTTCTCCGAGCCCGAAGAAGAAGTGAAAAGGGTCTACGGAATAGAGGACATACACCACTTCGAACTCTCTTCGCTTGCCATGAAATCACTTTCGGCTTTGATAAAGTACATCAAATACACGATGATCTCTGAAAAATTGAACCTAAAACCACCAGTCACCATTTCCAGAAAGACCTTCATGATACTCGATTCTGCCACAGTGGAGAATCTCTCCCTCATTCCCGGGGAAAAAGGAAAGAACCTCTTCGACGTTCTGAACCACACGGAAACACCCATGGGCGCAAGGCTTCTGAAGAAATGGATCCTTCATCCACTGACCGATAGACATCAGATAGAGGATAGACTCAACGCCGTCGAGAAATTGAAAGAGGACAGGTTGAAACTGGAAAGGATCAGAAAACTCCTTTCCGGGGTGCGAGACGTTGAAAGGATTGTCTCAAGAGTGGAGTACAACCGGGCTGTTCCGAGAGACCTTGTGGCACTGAGGGAGACCTTGAGCGTTGTGCCGAAGCTGAACGAGGAGCTATCAAGTTTCGATTTCTTCGAAAAACTCAACTTTCCAGACTCCCTTTTCGATCTTCTCTGCAAAGCGATCGAAGACGATCCTGCGGGCAGTCCGGGAGAAGGAAGGGTGATAAAAAGAGGGTTTTCCCCAGAACTGGACGAGTACAGAGATCTTCTTGAACACTCAGAAGAGAAATTGAAGGAGTTCGAGGAAAAGGAAAGAGAAAAAACGGGGATACAGAAACTGAAGGTTGGATACAACCAGGTCTTCGGTTACTACATTGAGGTGACGAAGGCAAACTTGGACAAGGTCCCCGAAGATTACGAAAGAAAACAGACCCTTGTGAACTCCGAGAGATTCATCACGCCAGAACTGAAAGAATTCGAAACGAAGATAATGGCCGCAAAAGAGAGGATAGAAGAACTCGAAAAGGAACTCTTCAGGAAGATATGCGAAGAAGTGAAAAGACACAAAGAGATCCTCCTTGAGATTTCAGAAGAACTTGCCAGAATAGATGTACTCTCCACCCTGGCCTACGATGCGATTCTCTACAATTACACAAGACCCACCTTTTCCGAGGATAGGATGGAGATAATCGGGGGAAGACATCCGGTCGTTGAGAGATTCACACGGGATTTCGTGGAAAACGATCTCTACATGGACGATGAAAAGAGGTTCACGGTGATAACTGGTCCAAACATGAGTGGTAAATCCACTTTCATAAGACAGGTGGGACTCATCTCTCTCATGGCACAGATTGGCTCTTTTGTTCCTGCGAAAAAAGCAGTTCTTCCTGTGTTCGACAGGATATTCACAAGGATGGGAGCAAGGGACGATCTTGCTGGTGGTCGAAGCACGTTTCTTGTTGAAATGAACGAAATGGCGCTCATCCTTCTGAAGGCCACAAGAAAGAGTCTGGTTCTCCTGGACGAAGTGGGAAGAGGAACCGGCACACAGGATGGCATCAGCATCGCATGGGCGATTTCCGAAGAACTCATCTCCAGAGGATGCAAGGTCCTCTTTGCCACACACTTCATCGAATTGACGAATCTGGAAAACCTCTTCCCCCAGGTTCAGAACAAGACGATCCTTGTGAAGGAAGAGGAAAGCAACGTAGTGTTTACCCACAGAGTCGTGGATGGAGTGGCAGACAGGAGTTACGGTATAGAGGTGGCGAGGATTGCAGGTATTCCAGAGAACGTTATAAGGAGGGCCTTTGAGATAATGGAAAAAGGCTTCAAAACAAAGAGTCAGAGAAAGAATGAAAAAGTGAAGAAGTTCAGTCAGCAGATTCCTCTCTTTCCCGCTTGATGGATTTCACCAGTTCCACGTAGTTTTCGTTTCTGAAGATACCGTACCCCATCACAAGGATCGTTGCACCGTTCTTTACCAGAATTGAAGCGTTTTCTTCGTTGACACCACCGTCGACCATGATCTCCGTTTCGAGCCCCAGATCCCTTATCATCCTCTTCAGGTTCCTTATCTTTTCCAGACTCCTCGCGATGAATCTCTGGCCGGAAAAGCCCGGGTTCACACTCATCACGAGTACGCCATCCACATCCGTTATGATCTCAGACAGGAGAAAAACCGGTGTGTGGGGGTTGATGGCAACAAACGCCTTCGCACCAAGATCTTTTATCCTGTGTACTATCCTGTGAAGATGTGGTGTTGTCTCGTAGTGGACCGCCACCATGTCTGCTCCCTCTTCCACAAAGCGGTCTACATAGTCCTCTGGATTTGTGATCATCAGGTGAACACTTATTGGAAGGCTGGTTTCTTTTCTCAGGGCTTTGAGAACGGGCAGTCCGAACGAGATGTTCGGAACGAAGTGTCCATCCATGACGTCGAAGTGAACCATGTCTATGTGTTCTTCCACCCTCTTTACCTCATCGGCGAGTCTTGCAAGATCACACGCAAGGATCGAAGCGGCGATCTTTACCATCAACTTTTCCCCCTTCCCAGAAGTTCGTGAAACATCTTCACGTAGTTTTCGTAGCGACTTTCAGCGATTTCACCATTTTCCACGGCTTCCTTCACACCACACTCTGGCTCGTCTATGTGATTACAGTCGGAGAAGAAACACTGCTTTCCGTTGAATTCTTTGAAGTAATATTTCAACTCCTCTGGTTCTATGTCACCTATCTCAAGGTTTGCAAAGCCCGGAGTGTCAACCACATAGCCTCCAAAATCAAACCTCAGAAGCTGGGCGGAGGTGGTGGTATGCCTTCCTCTCTGGAGTTTTTGAGAGACCTCACTTACCCGAAGTTTCAGGCCGGGATTTATCGCGTTGAGAAGACTGCTCTTTCCAACACCAGACAACCCTGCCATGGTACTGATTTTTCCCTTCAGGTATTCCTTGAGTTCTTCGATGCCCATTCCCGCTTTCGCACTTGTTTTCACGATCGGGTAAAGTTTTGAATAGATACGTTCCAGCTCCTTTACTTTTTCGAGATCCTCTTCGTCGTATATATCCATCTTGTTTATGACAAGAACGGTTTCCAGTTCGTTCTTCTCGGTGAGGACCAAGAACTTGTCGATGATGTAGGTCGAGGTTTCTGGCATTTTCACGGTGACAACGAGAATGACCTGATCAACGTTCGCAACATGTGGTTTTACGAGCAGATTCTTCCTGTGAAGAACGTTCTCTATCACACCGGACCCTGTGCCGTCCGGTGTGTACTCCACTCTGTCTCCGACGTAGATCTTCAGATTCTGCAAACGAAACTTCCCTCTCAATTTACAGAGAAGCCTCTCCCCAGTTTCTTCGTCCTCGACCGTGACCATGTTCGAATGAAAGCTCAACACAATACCTCTTCTCCTCAAGATCACTCCTCCCCGAGGATCAATATGACTTCCGTTGCGATGGATCCAGCCGGTGGATACTGGGATACCACCCTGCTACCGTTTCCAACGAAAACTACGTGTTCTTCGTTTTCTACGTCGGATGGACTCCTTCCCACATAATTTTCCACAACGAAATACTCTTCTTTTTCTCCTGTGTCCACAAGAAGAATCAGTTTCCCGTTGTAGAGTTTTCCTGCTTCAGGATAGGTAGCAAGCACTCTATCCTTTTCTTCACCAAAAGGAAATCGAACGATCTCGTAGTTCCACCCAAGTTTTTTCAAGATCTCCTCTGCTACCGAAAGCTTCACATCCACAAAACGAGGGATAACATCCTTCAACGAGTTTTCGTAATACAGGTTTATGATCCTTCCCTTCTTGACCTTCGAACCACTCTGAGGATACGTGTCGATCACTGTCTCGGTGGATACTTTATCACATAAAAGACCGGATTCCCTCAATTTTTCGCAGGCTTTCGTTCCTGAAAGTCCCGTAACATCAGGAACTATCACAAACTGATTTTGGTATAACCCGATCGTGAGGAGAAAAAGCAATCCTCCTGCGACAACACCCGTCAACATTCCAAGGAAAACTTTCATGGCGATGAGACTTTTCTCTTCAGCCTCAGCTGGCCGCATGCAGCCTCAATGTCACTACCTTTCTCCTGTCTGATTTCTGCTTCTATACCGTTTTCAAGCAATATTTTTTTGAAGGCCAATATGCGCTGTCTGGAAGGTCTCGAAAGGCCAGCCACGGTCGGGTTCACAGGGATCAGGTTAACGAACACCTTCAGTCCTTTGAGTATTTCGGCAAGTTTTTTTGCATCGCTTATCTCATCATTCACGCCTCTTATCAAAACGTACTCTATTGTCACTCGCTTTCCCGTCTTCATCTGGTACATCTTGATAGCGTTCAAAATCTCCTCCACAGAATACTTCCTGTTCAGTGGAACGAGCTGATCTCTCTTGAAGTTTGTGGGAGCGTGAAGAGAAAGTGCGAGTTTTATATCGAGTCCTTCGTCGGCCAGCTGGATGATCTTATCCGGTATCCCCACAGTCGAAATCGTGATCCTTCTGATTCCTATGTTTCCCATCTTTTTGTGGTTGAGGATTCTTATGCTTTTTATCGTGTTCTCGTAGTTGAGCAGCGGCTCTCCCATTCCCATGTAAACAACGTTTCCTATCTTCTTTTCCTCTTCTTTCTCCATGGAGAGAATCTGTGAAACGATCTCTCCTGTGGTGAGATTTCGCACGAATCCGCTCATTCCCGTGGCACAGAACGTGCACCTGACAGGACAACCAACCTGTGTGGAGATACACGCTGTTATTCTGCCTGGATGGAAGATCATCACGGACTCTATCGTGTTACCATCCTCGAGTTCCCACAGGAATTTGGTGGTACCATCTATCTTGGAAACCCTCTTTTCCAGGAGCTTCAAAAAAGGAATGGTGAAGTGCTCTTTCAACAGAGCACGGTGTTTCTTTGAAAGATTCGTCATTTCGTCGAAGTTATTCACCTTTTTGTCGAACACCCAGTCCAGAATTTGATCCGCTCTGTAGCGCTCAAGTCCAAGACCAGTGATTTCGCTGACCAGTTCATCGTAGGAAAGATCGAGTAAGTTTTTCAAGTCAACACCTCCCAGTTTGAAATTATACTATAAGGAGGGAATGTAAATTGGACAAAATGTTCTCTGATCTCTACAAAGCAGGATGCGATGTCAGGATGTTTGAAAAACTATCCTGTCATACCAGCATGAAAATAGGTGGAAAGGTCAGGTATCTTGTTCTTCCGAACGATGTTGTATCCCTCGAAAAAGCAGTTGAACTTTTGAGTAAAACTATTCCATTTCAAATTATGGGACTTGGAACGAACCTTCTGGTTCAGGATGAAGATCTTGAAATTGCCGTCTTGAAGACAGAGAGACTCAATCAAGTAGAGATCGAGGGAGAAAGAGTTGTCGTCGAAAGTGGAACGCCGTTGAAGAGACTCTGTCTGATTCTGATGGAGGCAGAACTCGAAGGGCTCGAGTTCGCGTACGGAATTCCTGGAAGTGTTGGTGGAGCTGTGTACATGAACGCAGGAGCCTATGGGAAAGAGATCGGAGAGTTTGTTGAGGCAGTCGAAGTTCTGAAAGAAGGGAAAAGGTACTGGATCTCGAAAAGTGAACTGTCCTTTGGATACAGAGACAGCATTTTCAAGAGAGAAAAGATGATCATAACACGCGTCGAGATGCTCTTTAGAAGAGGAAAAAAAGACCTCATAAAAAAAAGGATGGACGATTTTCTGGAAAAACGTCTGGAAAAGCAGCCAATCGATTTGCCGAGTGCCGGCAGTGTGTTCAAGCGTCCCAGAAACGATTTTTACGTGGGAAAGGCAATAGAATCTCTGGGATTGAAAGGTTACACGATCGGAGGAGCACAGATATCGAAAAAGCATGCTGGTTTCATCGTGAACGTTGGAGGCGCAACCTTCAAGGATGTGATCCAACTCATAGATTTTGTGAGAAAAAAGGTGAAGGAAAGATACGGAGTTGATCTGGAAACGGAGGTAGAGATCTGGTGGAGTGGAAAACGGTTGTGAGTCCACACAGCGAAAGAATCAACGTGAAAAGATCGGAGTTCTACGCAACAGTATTTCCTGTGAAAGATGAGAAAGATTTCCGCAAAAAACTGAAGGAAATATCGAAAAGAGACGCTACACACAACTGCTGGGCGTACAGGATTTTTTCAACAGAGGGAATACTCGAACACTGCTCGGACGATGGAGAGCCTGGCGGGACGGCTGGAAGACCGATCCTTGGTGTTCTGAAAAAGCACAACCTGATGAACACTGCCATCGTGGTCACAAGGTACTTTGGAGGAGTAAAACTGGGTGTCAGAGGACTAATAGAGGCATATTCAGCAGCCGCAGAACTTGCGGTGGCGGAGGCAAAATTGCGATCACTCAGTCTCATGAAGGAGTTTGAGGTTGAAGCCACTTTTTCCGAACTGAACAGTGTGTTCAGGATCATCGAGACGAAAAAACTGGATCTTGTGGAGATGATCTACACGGAAACGGGGGCAAGGTTTCTGCTCCGAGGCGTCGAAGTGCCTGAGGAACTGAACCCAAAAACGGTTCGGGATGTGTTAATATAGTCACGAAGGGGGGAATGTGATGAAAGAGATCGAGGATCTGGAAAAGATGCTCGACACAATGATAGAGAACTACAGAAAGCTCGAGGAAGAGAACAGAGAACTGTGGAGCAAAGTAAAACAACTCAACGAGAAAATTCTCGTCCTTGAAAAAGAAAAGGAACAACTGGAAAAGACATTGGAAAACCACAAGCGTTCTCTAAACACTTTAGTGGAAAAGATTCAAAGATTCCTCTCCTTCACGGCCAATCAGGAGATGATACAGGATGAAGAAGAAAGTGAGCGTTAGACTTGGAAAGCGAGTGTACAACCTGATCACAGACGAAGATACGGAGATAGTGAGAAGAACCATAGAAAGGATAGAGAAGGATTTCAAACGATACGAAGAATATGTGGATGAAGTGGGGATAGATCACATCCTCTTTGTTATGCTGGCAAACTCTGTTCTGGAGAACATGAAGATGGCAGAAAAGATCAGGGAACTCAAAAAGAAGATCTCTTACGTTTTAAAGGACGGTGAAGATGCACCTTGAAGCGAGTAGTGGTGGTAACAGGTCTATCCGGTGCAGGAAAAACGACCGCTATGGGTTTTCTTGAAGATCTCGGATATTTCTGTGTGGACAACGTGCCGGGAATCATATTGGAAGAACTCCTGAAGCTCTTCTTGAGTTCAGATCTTGAAAAGATGGCGATAGCAGTGGACGCACGGAGTGAACATTTCAGTGATCCTGTTGAAGCGATAGAGAAGATAAAGAAAAGAACAAACGCTTTGATCGTTTTCCTTGAGGCTTCAAAAGAAGAGATTCTGAGAAGATACGCACTAACCCGAAGAAAACACCCTCTTCAGAGAAACGATGTCGGGCTCGAAGAGGCTATTGAAAAAGAGAGACAGATTCTGCTGCCAATTAAAGAAATAGCCGACTTTGTTATAGACACAACGAAGATGACTTCCCACCAGTTGAGGGAAATCCTGGGACAGTCACTCATGAACCAATCCGGTGGAATCTCCGTCAGAATATTGAGTTTTGGATTCAAGCATGGGATACCAATGGACGCAGATTTCATATTCGATGTGCGATTTCTTCCCAATCCTCACTACGTGCCAGAGCTTTCCCAAAAGACAGGCCTTGACAGGGAAGTAGAGGAGTATTTCAAAAAATACTCCCTTGTGGACGAATTCGTAAATAAGATCTTTGAGACGGTAAATATAGCAGTGAAAGAATATCAAAGATCTGGCAGAAGGATCGTGACGGTGGGTGTTGGGTGTACCGGTGGGCGGCACAGATCCGTCTACATTGCCCACAGAATCGCTGAAATGTTGAAAAAAGAAGGATTTTCGGTTGTTGAGAAACATAGAGATCTGGAGAAGGTGTGAAGATGAAGGTGGTCGCGATAGGGGGAGGTACGGGACTTTCCACCCTGCTGAAGGGCTTAAAACACCTTTCATCCTTCGAAATAACCGCTGTCGTTTCTGTAACGGACGAGGGGGGAAGCTCTGGAAAACTCAGGAAAGAACTGAACGTACCTCCACCAGGTGACGTCAGAAATAACATCGTTGCACTCGCTGAAGATGAGGACCTTCTGGCAAAACTCATGAATTATCGTTTCATGGAAGGATCTTTGAAAGGGCACAGTCTTGGAAACCTCATCATAGCAGCACTCACCAAGATTGAAGGAAGCTTCTCTGAGGCCATAAGAACCCTGGAGAAGGTGCTGGCCATAAGAGGAAGAGTGCTTCCCGTGAGTGAAGATCACGCAAGACTTGTGGCAAGGTTCGAAGACGGAGAAGAAATAACAGGTGAAACGAACATAGTCAAAAAGAACGGAAAGATAGCGAAAGTATGGCTTGACAGACCTATAGAAGCTCTACCTGGAGTGACAGAAGCGATACTTGAAGCGGAAATGATCGTGTTCGGACCAGGAAGTCTCTACACGAGCATCATAACTAACGTACTGGTGAAAGGTGTGAAAGAAGCGATAAAGAGATCAAAGGCCAGGAAGGTTTATATATGCAACCTCATGACACAACCTGGTGAGACAACAGGCTACAGGGTTTCCGATCACGTAAGAGAACTCGAAAGATATCTCGAAGAGAAGTTGGATTTTGTGGTGGTGAACACAAAAAGGCCATCTCCAGAAGTTCTCGAAAGGTACAGAAAGGAAGGGAGTGATTTTGTAGAGATAGATGTGGAAAACACGCAGAACACAGTCATCGCAGAACCCCTCCTGACAGAGATCGTAGATCCACTGGACGGAAAGAAAAAGGTACGCCATGATTTCCTGAGACTTGCCGGTGTTATAGAGAGGATCTCGAGGTGGTGATCCTTCTGAGGCGCACTTTTTCAGAAGAGATAAAGGAAGAACTCGTCAAAATACCTTTTGGAAGTCGTGATGAGGCCAGATCAGAACTTCTTGGCTTTATAAAGGCGAGGGGAGATTTCGACGTCAAAAAAAGGCAACTCGTCTTTTCGCTCCATTCCTTTGCCGCCTCGAGGCGGCTTTTGAACTTAATGAAGTACATATCCGTTCCCGTTGTGGAGATAGTCGTGGAGAAATCCTACAACATAAGGAAGAGATTTATAAAAATCATGACCGAATATTCGGAAAGTTTCATGCAGATCGATCCTTTTTCTGATGTTGCTCTTTTTGTGTCATTTCTGAGGGGCCTCTTCCTTGGAGGAGGTTCCATGACGGATCCAAAACACCATTATCATCTGGAAATCAACCTGTTCGAAGAAGACGTTCTTGTATTCACAAAAAAAGCCTTGAAATTCTTTTTTAACGTAAACTCCGGTGTAGTGGATCTTCCAAACACGAGAAAGCTTTATATAAAATCTATAAGAGACATTATGACATTTCTCGAGGCCATCGGTGTTCAGGAGAAACTGAGAGAGATAGAACGGATAGTGACGGAACGAAGGGTGATAAGCGATGTGAACAGAACGGTGAACTTCATAGAGGCAAACGCTGTCAGAACCGCCGAAAGCACGGCAAGACAGGTGAAGGCGATAGAACTCATACAGAGGAGGATGGGACTGGATAAATTGCCGGAAGATCTGAGAAAAGTGGCTCTTGCCCGTTTGATGAACAAGGAATTGTCTTTGAGAGAACTTGGAAAGAGGTTGAACCTTACAAAGTCTCAACTGTACTCCAAGTTGAAAAGGATCATTAAAATAGCCGAAAGGTTCGGTGATGTAAAATGAGGTGCCCGTTTTGTGGTTCCATGGACACAAGAGTTTTGGACTCAAGGCCGACTCTAGATGGTGCCGCCATCAGGAGAAGAAGAGAGTGCGTCTCATGTGGCAGAAGATTCACCACGTACGAAAGGTACGAAGAGGCCCCCGTTCTCGTCATAAAAAAGGACGGCAGAAGAGAAAAATTCGATAGGAACAAGATAAAAAATGGTATGATAAAAGCCTGTGAGAAAAGACCTGTCACCTACGACCAGATAGAGGAAGCGGTGAACAGAATCTGTCTGAAACTTCGGGAAGAAGGCCTCTTCGAAGTGGAGACGAAAAAAATAGGAGAACTCGTCATGGAAGAGTTGAAAAAACTCGACCAGGTTGCGTATGTGAGATTTGCATCCGTTTATCGTGATTTCCGGGAAGTTGATCAATTTCTGGAGATCGTGAAGGAACTCAAAAGGGAAAAGGAGGGCGAAGGGAAATGAAAAAGGTGCGTCTCACCCGTGAAGGGTACGAAAAGCTGAAACAGGAACTGGAGGAATTGAAAAGAAAATTCATGTACGAGATCTCCGAAAGAATAAAGGAAGCCAGAGAACTGGGAGACCTTTCTGAAAACTCCGAGTACGAAGCAGCGAAAAACGAGCAAGGCCGCGTGGGAAGCAGGATCATGGAAATCGAGCAAATCTTGAGTAACGCTGAAATCATAGAAGATTCGGAGGAAGGAGACGAGGTGACCCTCGGAAAGTGGGTTACCATAAGAAACCTCGACACGGGGGAAGAGCACAAGTTCAGGATCGTCACCCCACAGGAGGCTGATTTCTTTGCCCAGAAGCTGAGCGCAGACTCTCCGCTTGGAAAGAGTCTTCTTGGAAGAAAGGTGGGAGACATCGTTAAGGTAAAGGCTCCGGGTGGAGTTCAGAGGTATCAGGTGGTAGAGGTAACGAACAGGTAATGGAGGTGGTTTTGTGCTCAAAGAGTTCAAAGAACAACGCATCAAGGAAATCCAGGAACTTCGTTCCATGAACATAGAACCCTATCCCTATCGCTTTGAAAAGGAAATGACGGCCTCAGAGATAAAAGAAAAATACGACCACCTTCAGGCTGGAGAGGTGCAGGAGAGCGAAAAACTGAGTTTTGCTGGCAGGGTGATGTCCATACGCCATCATGGAAAAACGGCCTTCTTCCATCTGAAGGACGACACGGGAAGGATACAGGCCTACATAAGGGCAGATGCCGTTGGGAAGGACAGGATGGGGCTTTTCAAAAAGCACGTGAAGATAGGAGACTTCGTCGGAATAAGAGGCTTTCCGTTCAAGAGTAAAACGGGAGAACTCACGATCTACGTGGAAGATTTCACGCTCCTGAGCAAAGCCTTGAGACCTCTTCCGGAGAAGTGGCACGGTATCAAAGACAAAGAGATCATCTACAGACAGAGGTATCTGGAACTGATCATGAGTGATGAAGCAATCGAGAGGTTCAAGAAAAGATTCGAAGCAATGAAAGTGATCAGGGAGTTCCTGAACAGCAGAGGATTCGTGGAGGTTGAAACACCGATATTGCATTACGTCACTGGCGGTGCGGAGGCAAGACCGTTCGTCACGCACCTGAACGTCTTCGACGTCGACATGTACCTGAGAATAGCCCCGGAACTCTATCTGAAGAGACTGATCGTCGGTGGTTTTGAAAAAATATACGAAATAGGCAAAAACTTCAGAAACGAAGGAATTTCGTACAAGCACAGTCCTGAGTTCACAAGCATCGAAATATACCAGGCGTATGCAGACTACAACGATATGATGAATCTCACCGAAGAACTGATAGTGGAAGTGGTGAAAAGAACCTGTGGAACTCTGAAGATCACATACCAGGGTAAAGAAATAGACTTCACCCCTCCCTGGAAAAGGGTGAGAATGAGGGACTTTCTCAAAGAAAAACTCGGAGTTGACATCCTCGAAGACAGCGATGAAGTTCTTCTGAAAAAACTCGAAGAACACGGTGTTGAGGTGGAGATAAAGAACAGAGCACACCTCATAGACAAACTCAGAGACATCGTCGAGGAAGAACTGGTGAATCCCACGTTCATCATCGATCATCCCGTTGACATCTCTCCACTTGCGAAGAGACATCGGAAAGATCCTCGCCTCACTGAAAGGTTCGAACTCATCATATTTGGAAGGGAGATTGCAAATGCTTTCAGCGAATTGAACGATCCCATCGATCAGTATCAGAGATTTTTAGAACAGATGAGGATGAGAGAAGAAGGCGACGAGGAAGCCCACATGATGGACCTGGATTTTGTAAGGGCACTCGAGTACGGCATGCCTCCCACCGGTGGCCTTGGCATCGGCCTTGACAGACTCTTCATGTTCATCACGGATTCTCCCACAATAAGGGATGTCATTCCCTTCCCACTTGTGAAACCGAAGAAATTCGAGGAAGAAGAGGCGGAATTCGAAGGAGGGGTCATGGAATGAGAAGGTGGATGAAAAAATGGCAGGGAGTCATCATCTGGGTGATTGCCATCGCTTTCGTTGCGGGTATGATCTGGTGGTCTGTGTCGATAAACCTGAGAGGCACCCCAAGGAATGTGAACTATACCCTGGACCAGAGCCTTGCCTACATCACAAAAGATGGTACAGCGCTCACCGATCCTACTTACTGGCTCATGCCCTGGGAAGTGAACGACTATTATTCAAATCTGCTCAGTTCCTACAGGATCAACTCTTTAGATCCCCTGTTTGAGGAACCCAGGCTCAAGGCATTGATAGCAGATGTGTTCCTCCAGCAAAAGGTGATCCTCTATTACGCGGAGAAAAACAACATAAAACCCTCCAAAAAGGAAGTAGAACAGGAAGTGAAGAGTATTATTAACACGATAAAGAACGATCAGAATCAGCTTGATCAAATAAAGAGAAGATATGGAAGCCTTTCAGTCTACGAGAAGGATTATCTTGAGCCGCAGATACGTGTTCAACTCACGGTGAAGAAGGTCCAGGAAGCGGTGGGTGCTGTCAGTGAGGATGAGATAAAACAGTACTTTGAGGAAAACAAGGAGGAGCTTCAAAACCAGTACGACAGGGTGGATTTGGAGGCCATATCGTTCGACAGCAGCTCAACAGTTCAAGAGTTTCTGACAAAAGCCAATGAAATGGATTTCGATGAGGCTGCTTCCAGCATGGGACTCACAGTACAGCCATTTTCAAACGCCACAAGGGGGATCTTCCCGGAAGAGATAGACACGGCTCTGTTCAGTGCCACGCCGGGTTCGATCGTAGGACCGTTTTATTTCCTCGATCAGTGGTACGTGTTCAGGGTGAAAACCTCTTCGGTCCTCACAGATTTCAACGCCTTCGAAAACAGCGATGCGTACAGTGAAGTGAAGACGAAACTGGAGCAGGAAAAATTCCAGAAGTGGCTGGAAGAATTCATGAAAGAAGAGAATGTGTCCTACGCGTTCAACGTCCAGGTGCTCGAGTACTGGTGGAGATACCTGAAAAACGAAGAAGGGCTTTACGAAAAACTATCGGATCTTCTCTTTCAGGAAGATAGGCTGGTTGAAGAAGCATCTGATGAGTTGAAATCACTCTTTGTCCTCCTCTCCGACACGAAGATACAAGATCTCACTCAACGGATAGCCGAAATGACGCAGTACGAAGAAGCCCTCAAGAACTCTCAAAAACCCGATGAGGATCTTGTGAAAAAGTACGGAGAACTTTCACTCGAGGAAGTCGCCAGAAAGAAGCAGGAACTAGAAAACGAGAAAAATACAGTGGAGAACCGAAAAAGAACCGTTGTAAACTACCTCTATTCCAACTACCCGTCCTCCACGTACGTTCTCGAGTACGCATACCAGATGAATCCAAACGACATCAACATAAGATATAACTACTATTCCAACCTGTACAATCAAATCAAGCCCTATTTGTCGATGGGAAGTTACGATCCAAATCAGGTTCTCAGAACTATGCTTGGACTCTATACCGTGGCCAACGCCACAGATGCTTCTACGGATATGAGACTCGATTCTTACTACATGCTCTACGATATGAGTCTTGCACTGAAGGACCCAACATCTGCAAAGTTCTACCTCGATGAGATGAAAAACCTGGATCCAAGTTTCATAGATTATGAGTCTGCCTACAACCAGGTGGAATCGCTTTTGAAGGAACTGGAAACAGAAGAATCAACACCATCTACAGCAACGGGTGAATAAACGATGAACAGTTACTTTTTGATGGTTCTTTTTGCCGTTAAACTGGTTCTGTTCTATGCGGTCACTCTGAACTCTTTCAGCGTTTCGATTGTTTTCAGTACGGCCGGCTGGCTTTTGATACTGTTTCTGATCTTCAAGGGAGGGCACAGATTCCTCTACATTGTGCTCTCCCTTTTGCTTTTCGTTGATTATCTGTATTTCCAGAATTTTGGAAACCTTCCTTCCATAAGGGAAATAACCCTGATTCCCCAGGTGGGTGACCTTGGAGGGGACATAAAATATTTCATCGACGTTTATTCCCTTTTCTTTGTGGCGGATCTTCCTTTCGTGTGGTTTCTCTTTAAGGAGAGAGGAAAATCTGGCAGTTTTCTCACGCTGAGCCTGATACTGACTTCCTTCACTTTCATAGCGGCCATTCATACATCTCAGCGTCTGGAACCGAAGTTCGTCTTTAACAGATACGGTATGTTTTCCTATCACCTTCAGGATATAATTGACCTTTTTTCTCCTGAAGAGAAAAGAGAAAACAAAGCCGAAGAAGTTCCTAGAATGGAGGTAAAAGAAAACAACTTACAGAAGGAATTCTTCGGGATTGGAAAAGGAAAGAACGTGATAGTTGTTCAGATGGAGTCACTCCAGAACTTCGTTGTTGGACTCACGGTGAACGGGCAGGAGATCACGCCGAACATAAACGCCTTTCTGGAAGATAGAGACACGATTTACTTTTCAAGGTGTTATCAACAGGTGGGAAGTGGAAACACGGCGGACGCTGAATTTGTCGTGAACACCTCTCTTCACACCCTGGGAGATGCCGTGGTCTACGAAGAGTACCCTGTGATTGGGCTTCCAACACTTCCAAAAATAATGAAGTCGAACGGCTACTACACGATCGTGTTCCATGGAAACGTTGCCTGGTTTTGGAACAGAGAAGAGGTTTACAGGCATATAGGATTTGATGAGTTTGCGAGTCTTGAGGATTTCAAACAGGACGAAATCTTTGGAATGGGGCTTGCAGACGTTTCTTTCTTCAAACAGGCCGTTCAAAAACTAAAAAACTCACCAAAACCCTTCTACGCTTTTCTGATCACCATATCGAGCCACACTCCTTTTGTCATTCCTGAAGAGCACAGGAAACTGAACCTTCCGGAAAAGATAAGTGACACCGTAGTTGGACACTATCTTCAGGCCATACACTACGCGGATGAGGCCTTTGGAGTTTTCCTTGAGGAACTCAAGCGCACAGGACTCTACGACAACTCGGTGATCGTTCTCTACGGTGATCATGCAGGTCTGTACCCGTTCAACAGAGAAGTCAGAGTCAACATGCCAAAGATCCTGGGGGGAGAGTACACCTTTGAGAAGGCTCTCAACGTTCCCTTCGCGATTCATGTACCAGGAAGTGGTGTGCACCGCATTGTGAAGACCACAGGTGGACAGATCGATTTTCTACCAACGATCCTCAACGTTATGGGTATAGAGTATAGGAAGGGATTTTTCATGGGACACGATCTTTTGAACACATCCCGTGGCTTTGTTGCACTGAGATACCACGTTCCAGACGGTTCGTTCATAGACGACGATCGAATCTTCATAATCTCTTGGGACGGTAGGCTGGACGAGAGTCTTGCCATTGAAAACGGTGAAAACAGAAACTACGTGGAATTTCTGGACGGATACGTGAAGGCCATACAGCAGATAGAGGCTTCCAGATATTTCATCCTCAGAAATTGCAAGGCCACTTCAGATCTCGCAGAAAAGTGAATTCATGCCTCCTCCACATGGAGTATGATTCTGTCCTCTTTGAGTTCCACATTTGGGACTATGAGATCCTCGAATACCCTGGAGATCTTTCTTGGGTAAAGGTGTATTTCGTTTCCGTGAAGTTCCACTCCTTCCCGCTTTATCCTGCTTTTTAACATCTCCATTAGAAAGGAAGGAACACCCACCTTCAGTACAATGGGATCGTCCGGTGTTCGCTGGGTTGACAGTACTTTAACCTTCACCGATATGGCAAAGGGAAAAGACCCGTGCTTCATCTTCACCAGAAGGCTTTCCTCGTCTTTCGAGATCGAAAAGTGAGATATACCTTCTGCTGTTTTTAAAACGACCTTTTCAATGGTGGAATAAGAGGCCTCTATCTTGACCATGCATCTCCCTCCTCGATGACATTATAATGCCTGAAACTCCTTTTTCAACCGGTTCACCGTGATCCTTCCCCAGGTGAAAGTGATGAATGCGGATGTGGCGTTTCCAAGGACTATTCCCCACCAGACACCCATCAGCCCTGCCTTCAGAACGAACACGAACAGCCATGAAAAGAGCACCTGCATGATCACGGTTCTCATTATGGTCACAGCAAGACTCTTCAAACCTTGCCCCACACCCTGAAACATGGAAGAGGTGAACATTCCAAAGGGAACACCAGGAAGGAAAAGGCTCAGTACTCTAAGAGCCCTCACAAGTTCGCTGTAGATACTCTCTCCTTCTTGAGAGTAAGTGAACGCCTTTGCTATGAAAGGTGCAAAGACAAGTATTGCCAGCATCACCACCAGCCCGATGAAAAAGCCAAGTTTCACAGCATAAAGATGCGCCGTTTCGAGTTTTTCGCCGTTTCTTTCACCGAACGCAGCCCCCGTGACAGAGGTCACCGCCATGGCCATTCCAATGAGTGGAACCGTTCCGAAGTTCACCACACGCCATGCACTCGTGAAGATCGCAACTCCATAATCTCCCCCAGCCTTCACTGCAAAAACGTTGAGAACGTAGATCGCTATGGACATCATGGCCTGCGCCAAGGAAGCGGGAATTCCTATCTTTAGAATCTTCTTCAATATCTCCCAATTCCATCCGAGATGGAAGGATACGTACGTATCCTTTTTGAAGAAAAGCCAGAAGGAGATCAGAAAAGAGGAAACAGCAATCGAGAGCACTGTGGCATAAGCGGCTCCTTTGATCCCGAATCCAAAAACGTATATGAACAGAGGATCCAGGGCTATGTTGAGAAGTGAACCTGCAGCTATTGCGATCATCGCCCTTTTTGCGTCTCCTTCTCCTCTGAGAACACCGTTTGCCACGTTGTTGAACATGAGAAGGGGCATGGAATATATGAGAACAACAGAGTACTCTAAAGCCAGATTTAGAGTTCCTCCGCGTGCACCGGCAAAACCGAGAATGGATGGAACGGTGGGCAAAAAAACAGCGATCCCTATCAAACCGATGATCACCGAAAGTAGCATTGAAACAGAAGCGGCAACATCGGCACCCGTTTTGTCTCTTTCACCTATCTTCTGAGACACAACGGAACTTGCACCAACACCAATACCTGCCGCAAGCGAGATGATGATCATGAAGATTGGGAAGAACAATCCTATTGCCGCAAGAGCCTGAGGCCCAAGTCCTGCTACCCAGATTCCATCTGCCAGATTGTAAATAGTCTGAACGAGCATTGCGAGCATCATGGGAACGGAGAGTTTGACAATCGCCTTTTTGGGATCTCCCCTAAGAAGTCTGATTCCTCTTGTTTCTCTTTCCAGAGCGCACCACCTCCCGTTAAAAATTCTATCACCGAACTAGTGTTAGAATAGTTAAAAAGGAGGGTCAAGAAAATGAAGGTCTTTCTTTTCGATTATGATGGAACGCTGGCAAAAGATAATGGCTTTGCGGAGAAATACTTCAAACATCTGATTTCGTTTTTCAAAGAAAAGGGCGTCCTGGTCTCGCCAAACCTGATTCTCGATTGTGTAGAGGAAATAACAAGAAAACCGGATGGCCCCACAAATCTCGAAAGATACATGAAATGCCTTGAAAGTAAAACGAAGCGAAAGGCCGAAGAATGGAAAGACCTTTTCATGGATTTCTACAGAAGTGATCTTTTCGATGCTCTCAGAAACACAGTTAGGCCTCTCAGAAAAACGCTGGATCTTCTCAGTGAGAAAAAGAAAGGAGGAAAGATCGTTCTTGCAACGAATCCTGTTTTTCCAAGGATAGCCATAACGAAAAGGTTGAACTGGATAGGTCTCTCAGAAGAGGATTTCCATCTGATAACGGATATGGAGAGCTTTCACTTCTGCAAACCCGATCCGAGGTATTACCTTGAAATATGTGAAAAAATCGGAGTTTTGCCAGAGGACTGTGTCATGTACGGCGACGATGAAGTAAACGACGGTGCTTGTAAAAAAACAGGTATGAAGTTCATCAAAGTTCGCTGAAATATTCCAGAGCAACTTTCAAGACAGAGGGATCCCACTGAAGTCCCTCATTCTTTCGAAGAATCTCAAGGGCTGTTCTTTTGTTCATGGCTTTTCTGTACGGTCTGTCGCTGGTCATGGCATCGAAAGCGTCTGCCACTGCGATTATTCTGGCCTCCAGGGGGATCTCTTCTCCACGAAGGTTGTCCGGATATCCTCCGCCACCGTACCACTCGTGGTGGTGTCTTACGATCTTTGCGATGTCGGAAAAGGTTTCTACCTTGCTGATCAGCCTTTCTCCCAGTTCTGGATGTTTCTTTACCTCTTCGTATTCCTCTTTGGTGAGTTTTGAAGTCTTGTTGAGGATAGCTCCTCTCACCCCTATTTTTCCTATGTCGTGCAGAAGGGCTGCTATTCTTATCCTCTCAATTCTGTGCTTTGATAGCCCCATCCTTTTGGCGATCTCCTGCGCATACTCTGAAACCCTCACACTGTGACCACTGGTGTAAGGATCTTTCAGCTCAACCGCGTAGGAAAACGCCTCGATGGTCTGAAAGAACGTTCTCCTCAACTTTCTGTAGAGAACCAGCCTTGAAAGGAAAATACCCAGAACACGGGCCATTATCTTCAATGTGGAAAACTCAAACTCAGAAAACGCTGACTCTTTTTCTATCTCTATCACAAAAGACACACCTTCGTACTCAAAGAAAACAGCGGCGGCAGATCTTACCCTTCCGCCTGTCACGTCGAAGAACTCCGGAAAGTCTTTGACATCCTCAACGAGAATGTCCTTTCTTTCTCTGAAGGCTTTCACAACGATTCCTCGATCCAGTTTCACCTTTTCCATTTTCCCGTCTCTCAAGAAGAAGGTGGACAGTTCACCATCTTCTGACATGGTGACAGAAGAGACAACCACTCCCGGAAACATGCTTTTCAAGTAGAAAAGCATCTTTTCCAGAAGTTCCGTTCTGCTCGAAACCGTTAGGACCCCTTCCAGGGAAGCGAGCATGTGAGACAGTGCGTTCCGGTTTTCAACCACTTCGCAATAGGAGTCATGTGCTCTCAAAAGGAAAAGCGAAAAGTTCATTAAGGATTTTAAAAACGCCTCCTCGTCTTTCTCCAGTTCCCTTGACACGAACAGTTTCACGCTTGAATCTTTCGATCTTTTGTAAAGGAACTCCTCAGTTTTTTCTCCAACCATGAGCTCTTGTTTTGAATTTTTCACTTCAAGTCCTGAGAAAGGCTCCAGCAACTTTTTTGATTCGAAATAGATCCTCTCCAGAACAGGAAACGGATCGGTTTCAAGATCTATTTCTCCGAGGATCTCCATCGTTCTATTCAACTGAGCGGACAACACCTGAAGGCTCTCGTAAGATGCTTCCAGTTCCTGGTTCACAGCCGTGAGTTGCTGATTCAGTGCGGTAAGTTCCTGGTTAACAGCGGAAAGTTCTTCCGTTTTCTCCTGAAGTGTTCTCTCACTCTTTGCCCGCCACTTCTTCTCAAGTAGAAAAATCAGAAAAGCAAAGACCGTGAAAAACAGGAAGGTATACTCTCTTCTGATGAGACCTAGTATGGAAAAGAAGGCAAGAAGGAAGATGAAGAAAACTTCCAGAAAAGGGAGGTTTTTCTCAAGAGGGTTTTTCCTCAAGAACACAACAAAACCAAGTATCATGATGGATACGTGAAAGAGCAAAATGTTGAACAAAGCAACAGGAAGCGTTAGAAGAACCAGAAGACCGCTCGATCCAAGAACCTCCAGGGCATAAGCAACTGGAAAAACCATAAAAAGGATTTTCCAATCCACAAAACTAAACGGCAGGGAGAAAAGAGCAGCTTTTAAGAGCTTTTTCAAACTGAAAACTTTCGGGATAGAAAAATAGAGAGCGGTTAGGAAAGATATTGCTGAACCGAAGAGAACTTTTTCAACCACGTTCTCAATCCCTCCATGAGAACATCCATGGCCCTTGAGAGAACCTCTTTGTCAAGCACACACGCAATTCTGATCTCCCTTTTCCCACGTTCTGGCGTGATGTAGAAACCCTTCAGCGGTGCAACCATCGTCGTTTCACCGTCGAGAGCGAAGTCTGTGAGCATCCATCTGGCGAACTCCTCTGAGTCGTCCACAGGAAGTTCCACGGTGACATAAAAGGCCCCCGAAGGTCTGGTGAATCTCTTCAGTCCGTACTCTTCAAGTTTTTTTATGACGATCTCGACGCGTTCTCTGTAGGTTTCTCTGATGGTTCTGAAGAAATCTTCATCGAGGTTCAAAAGGGCAACAGAGCCTATCTGCTCAAGAAGAGGAGGTGCCAGTCTTCCCTGAGCCAGTTTCATGGCATGGTTCAGCACCTGCTCGTTCTTCGTGATGAGACATCCTACCCTAGCACCGCACGCACTGAATTTCTTGGAAACACTGTCAACCACTATCACCCTGTCGCTTTCGAATGTCGTTGCGCTCACGAAGTTTCCACGAAAGACTATTTCGCTGTAGACCTCATCGACTATCATGAAAAGGTCTTTTCTTTCAACGAAATCCAAAAGATAACGTAGTTCCCTTTCGCCGTAGACCACCCCCGTTGGATTGCAGGGGTTGGACAGCACGATCGCTCTCGTTCTATCGCTCACAAATTTGTCCAGGTTGCCTGGGATCGAAAAATCATCCTCCATCTGCCTGATCACGGGTACGAGCTTCACACCGGCTATTTTCGCAAAAGCCTTGTAATTCGCATAAAAAGGCTCTAGAACGAGTATCTCATCACCAGGATCTGCCACAACGGTGAAGGAGAAAAGAATTGCTTCGCTTCCTCCGTTTGTGATCAGAACGTTCTCAGATTTCACACGGGCGTTTTGCCTTCTCTGATAGTAAGAGGCAAACGCTTCTCGAAGTTCCGGTATACCAGCAGAGTGTGAGTAGTAGACAACATCCGGTGTTCTTTTTCGTATACTTTCAAAGAACACTTCAGGGGTTTTCAGATCGGGCTGTCCGATGTTGAGATGGTAGATCTTTATGCCACGCTTTTTCGCTGCCTCGGCGTACGGAACGAGTTTTCTTATGGGACTTTCTTCGAAGTTCAACACCCGTTTTGAAAACACGTTACCACCTCTTCTCGACCTGGAAAATGTAGAACTTCAGGTATTGCGTTTCCGGAACGTTCAGAAGGACAGGATGATCGGAGGGTTGCCCTCCTCTTTTCAACACAGTCAAGTAGGTCCTGGTGTCGAGGGAAGCGTCCATGAGGATCTCTCTGAACGTCTCTTCAGAAACAATCTGGGTGCAGGAAGATGTCACAAGGATTCCCGGTTTTCTCAAAATCTTCATCGCTCTCAGGTTTATCTCTTTGTATCCTCTTTTTGCACTCTCAAGACTTCTGGTACTTTTCGCAAAGGATGGAGGATCTAACACCACAAGATCGTACTTTTCTCCACTTTTGTCGAAGTTCTTCAGAATGTCAAAGGCGTTGCCGGTGATCGTGTCGAAATTTTCAAAACCGTTCATCTTCAGTATTTCTCTTGCGATCTCCAGGGACCTTTCGGAATAGTCCACGAGAGTGACATGTTTGGCTCCACCTTTCAAAAGGTGTGCAGCAAAATTTCCCGTATAGGAAAAGGCATCCAGACACACTTTGTCTTTTGCAAAGTCGAGCACCATCCTTGCGTTTTCCCTCTGATCAAGGAAAAATCCGGTCTTCTGTCCTTTCATGTCAGCGAGAAACCTCAGCCCGTTCATCTCAAACTCGATTAACTCAGGACCCTCACCGTAGACCCATCCTTCCCGATCTTCCAGTCCCTCTTTCTCGCGGAATGTTCCGGACGACTTTTCGTATATTCCCTTTGGTTGTAGAAGTTCTATCAAGGCATCGAGAACCCAGTTCTTCATCCTTTCCATTCCCAGCGTTGTGATCTGAACGACAACGTAATCACCGAAAAGATCCACAATGAGTCCTGGCAGAAAATCTCCCTCACCGTGTACCACTCTGAAGGCATTCGTGTCTTTGAGAGATTTCCTCTTTCTGATGGCGTTCTCTATTCCTCTCTTTATGAATTCACCGTCTATTCTTTCGTTTTTTCGGGTGAGGATTCTCACCCTAATTTTCGAGTGATCGTTTATGTACCCCTTCCCAAAGAAAGAACCATCGGGACGGAAAAGATCCACAACTTCTCCGTTTTCGTAGTCGCCCTCTATTCTCGAGATCTCGTTTTCGTAAATCCAGAGGTGACCACTCAAAAGCCTCCTGTTGAGTTTTTTAAGAAAGACTCTGGCCAACTACAACCACCCCATCTTGTACGATATGAGAAACAATGTGTATCCTCCCAGAGCAAGGAAGGGCCCAAACGGGATACGCATTTTTATATCCATTTTACCCTTTTCCTTTATCAGTGCAAACAGAATACCTGTAACTGAAGCGGTGAGAACAGCAACTATAGCCGGGAAGGGAGGGAGAAGAATGCCTATTCCCATTGCAAGAATCACATCACCCATTCCCAGGCCTTCTTTATAGAGAAACTTCAACACCAGAAATATGGTCGTCACCACGGAAAAGGCCAACAGATGATCTAGAAAATAACCTCTGAGCGCCATCATGAAAGAGGCTGCAACGACCGTGAAGTTCAGATAATCCGGTATCAAAAAAGTCTCAAGATCTATGAAAGAAATGGCAATCAAAGCCGAGGATATCACGCAAGACAGTAGAAGATCCAACACGTTTTTCATGAAAAGAGAATTCAAAAGAAACACCAGCCCCGTCAGAAATTCCACAGTCGGATATCTCAAAGGAATCTTCCAGCCACAGTACCTGCACTTTCCCTTCAGCAGAACATAACTCAAAAGGGGTACGTTGTCATACCATCGTATTCTACTTTTACAATTAGGGCAAAATGAATAAGGAGGATCCCACAGTTTGAGACCCTCCTTCGTTGATCTGTAGATCACCACGTTGAGGAAACTTCCGATTATCAACCCAAGTCCAAACATCAGGATATGCCGCAAACTGATTTTTCCTCCTCTGTTAGAAATTCATCGAAGACTTCCTTTTTTCCATAATAATACCAGACGTTTGTCTGTTCGAGGTCTTCGAGTAATTCTTTTGCCCTGTCGATCTTTCCCATTTTCACATAGGGAACCACAAGAAGAAGTTTTGCAAGCGTGTTCAGAGGAGACGATTCAACTATCTTTTCCAGTTCTTCCGCTACTTCCTCGTATTTTCCATGCTTGAGCATAACCTTTGCCCACGGTTCAATTTCAGTGGGGTACCTTGGTTTGATCTTCATAATGCGTTCTTCCATCTCTCTCACCTTCCCTTCTTTGCCGAAAGCTCGGTAGAGTTCTGAGAGCTGATACAGAGCGGGAATGTTGTTTGGATCTCTTTCAAGTAGCCTTTCCAATGTTTGGGCGGCAAGGTCTTTTCTGTTCATCTCCTGATAAGCTTCCGCCAAAACAAAATAGGTGAGTTTGTCATCGGGAGCATATTCCAGTTCCCTTTCCCAGTAATGAACCGCCTTTTCATAATCACCGAGGTTGTAGTAGGCCTCTCCTAAAGAAGCGTAAGCCTGTACAAGCCATGGATCTATCTCCACCGCTTTGTCAAGATACTTGATACCTTCCTCTATCTTTCCTTGTTCAACAAGGAGAGATCCCTTCAATTCGTACGCAGGAGCGTAATTACCGTCGATGTCGAGCATGAACTTGATTATATCGTGCGCCACATCGTAAAGATTTCGATCGGCGTACTCAAGGGCAAGATCGTAGAGACCTTTCAGCGAAACGTTTTTGAAGTCTTTCACACTGATACCTTCTTCTCCGAGCCACTCCTGAAACTCCGGGAAGATGAGAGGTTCATAGATGGTCTCGTCCAGATGAACAACCTTTTCGAGTTTTTCACACGTTTGAACCTCTTTCATTATGTTCTCCTTTGTTTTCATATCCTCTTTTAAGGTTTCCCAGTCGCCCTCGTAAAGAAGATCTCTGAGGGCCACAACGAACGGAGTGGAAGTGGTGATATCCACCTTGCCGTCCGATGAAGCGAGTGTTATTATATACTCTGCCATGTAACATCCCTCCTGAAACTTTCGGTTCATTTTCATTTTACATTATACACCTGAGACGGGCAACCTTTCTGCCCATCTGCTAAAATTTTATCCGGAGGTGGACGGATTGAGAGTTTACATAATAAGGTACGCCGAGATAGGTCTCAAAGGAAAAAACAGAAAAAATTTCGAGGACGCTCTGAAGAGGAACATCGAAAAGATAACGGGTGTGAAGGTGAAAAAACAATGGGGGAGGTTCATCATACCACTCGATGAAGATATCAATCTCGACGACAAGCTGAAAAAGATTTTTGGAATTCAGAATTTCAGTAGAGGGTTTCTTGTGAGCCACGATTTCGAGGAAGTGAAAAAAACAGTCCTTGTTGCGGTGAAGGAGAAACTGAAACAGGGAGAGTTCAGGACCTTTAAAGTTCAGGCGAAGAAGGCATACAAGGAGTACAAAAAGGGCGTCTACGAAATGAACAGTGAACTCGGTGCTCTCGTTCTCAAAAACTTCAAAGAACTCAGCGTGGACGTGCACAATCCAGACTTTGTTCTGGGGGTTGAGGTGAGGCCAGAGGGTATCCTTGTGTTCACGGACAAAGTTGAGTGCTACGGCGGTCTTCCTGTTGGCACGGGCGGAAGGGCGATACTGCTTCTCTCCGGTGGAATAGACAGCCCGGTTGCCGGATGGTACGCCTTGAAGAGGGGTGTTTTGATAGAGTCCGTCACCTTCGTGTCACCTCCGTTCACATCGGAAGGCGCTGTTGAAAAGGTAAAAGACATCCTCAGGGTGCTCAGAGAATTCAGTGGAGGACATCCTCTGAGATTGCATGTGGTGAATCTCACACAAATTCAGCTCAGGATAAAAAAGAGTGTTCCAGATAAATATTCCCTGATCATGTACAGAAGGTCCATGTTCAGAATCGCAGAGAAAATAGCAGAAGAAGTCGATGCGATCGCCTTCTACACCGGTGAGAACGTTGGGCAGGTTGCAAGTCAGACGTTGGAGAATTTGTGGTCGATTGAAAGTGTCACAACAAGGCCGGTGATCAGACCCCTTGCGGGGTTCGACAAGACGGAGATCGTAGAAAAAGCAAAAGAAATAGGAACGTACGAAATATCCATCAAACCTTACCAGGACAGTTGCGTTTTCTTTGCACCGAAAAACCCCGCCACAAGATCTCACCCTTCTACTCTGGAGGATCTGGAACGGAACATACCCGATCTATCAGTACTTGAAGAAGAAGCGTTCAGGACAAGAAGGATCGAGGTGATAGAGTGAAAAAGTTCAAAAACCTACTGGTGACCCTGTACTTTTATTTCATAGCGGTTGTCTACATCGTCTTCTATGGGGGATTCGTGCTCCTCAGGTCCTTTTTAATGAAGGGCAGAGAAAGGGCAAGAGAGTACGTCCTGAGAGAGATAGAAAAGTTCGGAAGGAGAGCGTTCAAGTGGCTCTTCTCTGAAGTGGTCGTCGAGGGGAAAGAGAACATACCGAAGGACAGGAATTTCATCGTTGTAGCGAACCACCAGAGCATTATGGACATTCCTTTGATACTCGGGTTTGTCGCAACAGGTGCCTTCATTGCCAAAGAAGAACTGAAAAAGATACCGGGCGTGAACTGGTACATAAAATATCTGAATGGGGTTTTTCTTGACAGAAAAAATCCAAGAAAGGCTGTGAGGGCACTGAGAGAAGCGATTGAGAAACTGAAAAACGGTACTATTTTTGTCGTTTTTCCAGAGGGCACAAGGTCTCCAAACGGTGAAATGCTTCCGTTCAAAAAGGACAGCCTTATGATCGCTATCAAGACCGGTGTACCTGTTCTTCCCGTGTCCATCTGGGGAACCTACCATTTGATACCGAAAAACCACTGGATTTTCACCCCCGGAAAGGTGTTTCTTAAGATACATAAGCCCGTTGACCCACGGGAATTTTCTGGTGAAAGGGAATTGAGAGATTACGTAGAAAGTATTGTCGGAAAAGGCGTAGAGGAGTTGAAAGCGAGGTGGACAGAGTGAGAGTTTATTTCGACAACAACGCGACGACGCGGCTGGACGAACGAGTACTAGAAGAGATGATAGCGTTCTACAAAGAAAAATTTGGAAATCCCAATTCCGCCCATGGAATGGGAATAGAAGCAAACCTTCATCTTGAAAAGGCAAGAGAAAAGATTGCGAAGATCCTCGGTGTATCGTCTTCAGAGATATTCTTCACTTCGTGCGCAACAGAGGCGATAAACTGGATACACAAAGCGGTTGCGGAAGTCTTTGAGAAGAGGAAAAGAACCATCATCACAACTCCCATAGAACACAAAGCAGTTCTCGAAACACTGAAGTATCTCTCCCTCAGGGGTTTCAGGGTGAAATACGTCCCCGTTGACTCCAGAGGTGTCGTGAAACTGGAGGAACTGGAGCAAATGATAGACGAGGACACGTTCCTTGTCAGCGTAATGGCCGCAAACAACGAAGTGGGTACCATTCAACCCATAGAAGAAGTCGTAAAAATCGTCAAGAAGAAAAACAAAGAAATCCTGATACATGTGGACGCCGTTCAGGCGATAGGAAAAATTCCCTTTTCTCTTGAAAGACTGAACGTGGACTATGCGAGTTTCAGCGCACACAAGTTCCACGGTCCAAAGGGTGTCGGTATAGCGTTCATAAAAAAAGGTGCCCCCATACGCCCCTTTGTACACGGAGGCGGACAGGAAAGAGGTCTCAGATCCGGCACTCAAAACGTTCCAGGTATAGTCGGTGCAGCGAAGGCGATGGAACTTGCCGTTGAAAACCTCGAGAGTGCCATGGAACACATGGAAAGACTGAGAAGAAAACTCGCTGAAGGCCTGAGAAAACTAGGGGCTCACATCATAACGCCGCTCGACATTTCACTCCCCAACACTCTCTCCGTTTCCTTCCCGAATCTGAGAGGATCAACCCTTCAGAACCTTCTTTCCAGCCACGACATATTCGTTTCCACCTCTTCTGCCTGCACAAGTAAAGATGAAAACCTCAGTCACGTTCTGACAGCCATGGGAATCGATCGCAGGATTGCTCAGGGTGCGATAAGAATCAGCCTTTGCAGATACAACACCGAGGAGGAAGTAAATTATTTTCTGGAGAAAACAGGAGAAATCTTGAGTTTTCTGGGCATAAACGAAAATAATCGCCGATAATGGTATAATTTCAATCAGAAGGAGGAATATTCGGTGATAAAAAGCATGACAGGTTTCAGCAGGGTTGAAAGAGTGTCTGGTCCCTACCATTTCAGGGTAGAGGTGAAGTCCCTCAACTCGAAGGGTCTGAACATCACAAGCCAGATACCTGGGTATCTCTCCATGAAGGAACTGGAGATGAACAGCATCCTTCAGGAGTACGTAAAAAGAGGGAAAATCCATCTCAGGGTTCAGATAAAGTTTCTTGAACCACCGAAAGTGCTCGAAATCGACAAAAACATCGTACAGGCCTATCATTCCATGCTCGAAGACGTTGTCAACACACTTTCTCTGCCCGAACCAGTGAAGCTCTCGGACCTCCTCATGTTCAGGGATGTTTTCCGTATGGAGCTTTCAGACGAAGAGATTGAAAACGTCTGGAATCACTTCGTGCCGATCTTGAGGGAGGCACTGGAAAAACTGGTTGAAGAGAGGCGAAAAGAAGGAGAAAGAATCGCCGTCGACCTGAAAAAGATTCTGGAAGATCTACTGGCAAGAGTCGAGAAAATTGAAAAGTATTCAGATCAAATCCCTGCTCTTTACCGGGAAAAATTGAAAGAAGAAGTTGAAAAGATCCTTCCTCAGGACATATCGGTGAGAGAGGATGTACTGGAGAACCACATAGCCTTCATATCGACGAAAGCTGATATAAGAGAGGAGATAACGCGCCTCAGAAGTCACATAAAAAGGTCTCTTGAACTGATTGAAAGTGATTCTTCCGTTGGGTTGAATCTGGATTTTCTCGGTCAGGAGATGTTACGGGAATTGAATACAATTCTATCGAAATCGATTTCTGTTGACATATCTAACCTTGCCCTTGAGGGGAAAGTGCTTGTTTCTCAGTTCAGAGAGCAAGTCCAAAATGTTGAATGAGGGGGAGAGAGTGTGTACGGGTTGATCAACATTGGTTTTGGAAACGTCATAGCGGGAGATCGCGTGATAGCCATTGTGAATCCAGAGTCCTCACCTCTGAAAAGGATGAAAGACGAGGCAAAAATAGAGGGAAAACTGATCGATGCAACCTATGGAAGGAAAACACGATCCATAATAATCACAGACAGTAACCACATCATTCTGAGTGCTATACAGCCTGAAACGATCGCACAGAGATTCATGGAAAACTTCTACGAGATAGAAAAAACTCTCCGGGAAGGAAAAAAGTAGGAGTGTGAACAATGAAAGGCCAACTCTTCGTCATCTGTGGACCGTCGGGAGCAGGAAAGACCAGCATCATCAAAGAAGTTCTCAAAAGAATAGACAACGTGGTATTTTCCGTCTCCTGCACCACCAGGCCAAAACGCCCTCACGAGGTGGATGGAGAAGATTACTTTTTCATCACAGAGGAGGAATTCCTGAGGCGAGTTGAAAAAGGTGAGTTTCTGGAATGGGCACGTGTACACAGACATCTTTACGGCACACCTCGCTCTTTCGTTGAAACGCACATCGCCGAAGGCAAAGATGTGATACTGGATATCGACGTGCAGGGCGCGCTGTCCGTCAAAAAGAACTATCCTAACGCAGTGTTCGTATACATCGCTCCTCCGTCTTATTCAGATTTGAAAGAGAGGATCCTTGCAAGGGGAACGGAAAGGGAAGCGGACATCCTCGTGAGACTGGAGAACGCAAAATGGGAACTCATGTTCATGGATGAGTTTGACTACATTGTGATCAACGATGATCTCCAGAGGGCAATAGAAACGGTACTGGCGATTCTGACAGCGGAAAGATCAAAAGTTTCCAGAAACCTGGACAGGATAGAACAGTTCAAGATGGAGGTGAAAGGATGGAAAAGATGGTGAAGTTCGAACTGAAATACGACGAAATTCTGGAAAAGATACCTTACAAGTACGCCATCCCGGTCGTTGTGGCCAAGCGGGCGGAAGCCATAAGAGAGTACGCCAAGCCCTTTGTGATCACAGAAGACGAAAATCCCGTCAGCATCGCCTTCATGGAGCTGAGTATGAACTACATCAGAATAAAGAACGAAGATATTCTCAAAGCCCTCATTCCGAAGGTGAAGTGATACATGAAGATCTTGGTCGGTGTCAGCAGTGGTATAGCGATCTACAAAGCGGTTGATCTTGTCAGTAAACTTCGAAAGGAAAACCACGAACTTTGTGTGGTGATGACACCGGATGCAGCCAGGATGATCTCACCGGTGGTGTTCTCCTCGGTGGGAAATTGTCCGGTGTATATCGATCATATGGAAGTAAAAAACGGTTGGATTCCTCATACGGAGCTTTCAAGAGAAGCAGATGTGTTCGTCGTAGCCCCTGCGACGGCCAACACGATCTCGAAGATCGCAAACGGGATCGCCGACAACCTGCTTACTCTTGTTGCGATGGGTTTCAACAAAAAAGCAAAGATTCTCGTGCCGACGATGAACCACAGAATGTACATGAATCCTGTCCTTCAAGAAAACCTCGAAAAGCTGAAAAAACTCGGCTGGTTCGTGGTGGAACCGGAAGAGGGTCATCTCGCCTGTGGAGAAACTGGCAGGGGAAGGTATCCGGAGAACGAGAAGATAGTTGAAGCGATCTACCTTCTCACGACCCCAAAAAAACTCCTCGGGAAACGTGTGCTGATAACAGCGGGGCCGACGCGTGAGAGAATAGATGATGTTAGATTTATCACCAACGCAAGCTCGGGTAAGATGGGATACGCTCTGGCAACGGTTGCAAAGAGAATGGGCGCAACCGTGTATCTGGTGTCTGGTCCCACACATTTGAAACCACCCTATTTCGTTGATGAATTTGTCTCGGTGGAAAGCTCAGAAGAGATGTTCAACGAAGTGATGAAAAGATACGACGACGTGGACATCGTCATCATGAACGCCGCCGTCGGTGATTACAAACCGAAAGAAACGTTCAGTGGAAAACTGAAGAAGACAGAAAAAGAACTGACACTTCACCTTGAAAGAACCAGAGACATTCTTGAAGAACTCGGTAAAAGGAAAAAGCATCAGTTTCTTGTTGGCTTTGCTGCCGAAGTCGAAGACTTCGAAAAAAACTCCCTGGAAAAGTTGAAAAGAAAGAACCTGGACCTCATCGTTTTAAACGACGCAAGGAAAGCCTTCTCCTCTGAGAGAGTGGAGGTCTTCATTTACAACAGAGAAGGTCTCATCAAAAGGATTGATGAAGATGAAAAGACTCGTGTGGCTGGCGGTATTCTTGATGTTGTTTCAGATATCGTTAGCGGATCATCTCGTTGAGTTGAAACACATGGGTGAGTTTGAGATAACCCTCTCTGTAAAAAAACTCTACACCGGTGAAATCAAAAGTTTCTACCTCTACACTCCTACTGGATTCGTTTTTCCAGAAAAGATAGAAGGTGATGAATACACCTTTGAATTGAAGAGAGATGATCTTATCATTCCAGTGATTGAAGGCCTCAACGTTTTCGGCAAAAGAATGCATCACGTATCACCCACCTTTCTGCGGCTAACCCGTGAAAAGCCAAATATAAAGATCATCTCGGATATCAAAAAAGACGATGTTTACATCTACGTGGTTGTCGAATCAGATGATTTCACACCGGTTTCTCTGGAACTGGAGGGCAGGACCTTCAGATTCTTCAAATTCGAAGGAAAGTGGATCAGTGTTTTCAGGTCTTTCCTTGAAGACGGCTCCCACGTTGTGAAAGTTCAGTTCAAAGGGCCACTGGACTACACCTTCTTCGTCGAGAAGGAAGTTTACGTTATAAAGCGGGTTGCCGTTTCCATGCGCGGAGAAGACGGAAATTTTGACTACACCGTGTTTTCTCAGCACGTTGTTCAAAAAGGTGAGACCCTCTGGAGCATAGCGAATCAGTACGGTGTGAGGGTGGGGGATTTGGTCCTGATAAACCGCCTGGAGGATCCGCACAGGATCATGGTGGGACAGATCCTGAAAATAGGTCGTGTTACCTTTCGAGAGAATCCGGTTACGATCGTCGTCAACCTGTTTTCTTCCAAACTGGGGCTCTACTACGATGGTGTCCTGCTGAAGGTGTACCCGGTGGCACTGGGAAGGAGCGATGCCACACCTCCTGGAAGATACTGGATCCTGAGGAAAGAGATCGATCCCGCTCTTTACTGGTTCGGAGAGTACATCTCACCCAGGACACCGTTGAACGGTCTTGGAACCAGATACCTTCAACTTTCGAACCCCACCTATGCGATTCATGGTACTTCAAAACCCTGGGAAATAGGAAAGAGGATATCACACGGATGTATAAGGATGTTCAACAGGGATGTAGAAGAACTGGACGCCTTTGCGGGTGTTGGAACAGAGGTGATCGTTGTAAAAGAAGAGGGAGATTTCCCAAAAAGGCTCTACTAAAAAAATAAAGCGGGGAAATCCCCCGCTTTTTTCACCACGAACTTCTTCTGCCTTTTTTCTCAAGTCTCTTTTTATACTCGGAGAACTTTTGACTGCTTTCCTTTAAAAATCTAGAGAGTTTTCTCTCAAAATCCATATCTTTTTTCTCAGTTTTCGCTTCCGTGTCTTCGGACACGTCTTTCAGAGAAAGTTCCCAGCCACCATTTCTGGCTTTTCCAATCACTTTCGCGGATATCTCCTGTCCCTCTTTCAAGTAGTCCTCTATTCTTTTGACGTAGTCTTTAGAGATCTTCGAGATGTGGATAAAGCCTCTTTCCCCCCCTTCGATATCCACGAAAGCTCCGTACCTAACGATCCTAGAAACTTTCCCTTTCACAAATTCACCAACTTTCACAAAAAACCCTCCTCACAAAAGTGGTATTACCGTCAGTAATTGTCTCCATACTTCCTTCTGAACTTCTCCACTCTACCCTCCGTGTCGACGATGAGGACACCACCTTTTCCACCGGAGGTGTAGAAGGGGTGACACTTTGAACACACATCGATTCTTACATTATCGGCTGTTGTGTAGAAAGTATGCTCTGCACCGCACGCACATTTGACCGTTACAAGTTTTATTTCTGGATGTATTCCCTTTTTCACCGGGTCCTCACCTCTCCAACATTGTATGTTCTCACATGCCAAATACTACCACACATGAGATCAAAAATCAAGAGGAAGGCAAAATTTAAGCCCCCGGATGGGGGCTGATTGGTCTCTTCACTCAACTACTCTTACGTGCGCTGCTTGAGGACCTTTCTTACCTTCTTGAACTTCGAACTCAACTACCTGGCCTTCCTTCAACGTCTTGAAACCTTCCATTTCGATGGCTGACCAGTGTACAAACACGTCTCCTCCTTCGTCCTTTGTGATGAATCCGTAACCCTTCTTGGCGTCAAACCACTTGACCTTTCCTCTCATACCACATGCCTCCTTAACAAAAGATGGTACTGACTAATCATAACACTTTCCAACCTGTCGTGTCAAGTAATTTGGAGTAAGGGATTGAACATTCCAGATCTTCATGTTATAATTCTCTCCGGTGTGTCAAAAAAGGTCTTTTCAAGGAAAACAAGTCATGTTATAATATAGAAGCAGAAGGTGGGGCCGTAGCTCAGTTGGGAGAGCGCTACCATGGCACGGTAGAGGTCGTGGGTTCAAGTCCCATCGGCTCCACCAGCGGGGGCCCCCGTAGTTCAACGGATAGAACGGCGGATTCCTAATCCGCAGATGGAGGTTCGATTCCTCCCGGGGGCACCACAGAGGAAACCATTGGGGTGGGCCGTTAGCTCAACAGGTAGAGCACCTGATTCTTAATCAGGGGGTTGCAGGTTCGAGTCCTGCACGGCCCACCAGAATTTTTTAAAAGCAAGTGGAGGCCAGCCCGGCTTCCCACCCTGGAGCAGAAGGCTACCAGGGTAAATATCCCTGAGAACATCAGCTTCAAAGGGAAGCGGGCTTTTTGCCCGCTATTTTTTGTGAAAGAGGAGGCGATCGGTATCGGTGCAAACGTGGATCTTCCTAGGAACGAACAAATAAAGGTTCCGAAGGTCAGAGTAGTGGACGAAAACGGAAAACAGATAGGTATCATGCCCACCAGGAAGGCATTGGATCTTGCAAGAGAGAAGGGGCTTGATCTTGTACTTGTTGCTCCAAACGCAGATCCCCCCGTTGCCAGGATAATGGACTATGGAAAGTACAAGTACCAACTCACCAAGAAACAGAAAGAAAACAAAAAGAAGGCTGTTCAACTAAAACAGATGAAGTTCCGATTGAAGATCGACGAACACGACTATCAGACCAAGGTAAGGCATATCAGAAGGTTTCTTGAAGAAGGACACAAGGTTCAGGTTGTTGTCATGTTCATCGGGAGAGAGATGATGTTCACAGACAAAGGCAGGGAAATTCTCGAAAGGGTGATCAAAGACACTGAAGATCTTGCGGTCGTTGAAAGACCACCGAAGATGGAAGGAAGAGACATGTGGATGGTCCTGAAGCCCAAAAATTCTTAAGGGAGGTCCCGAAAATGCCCAAGATGAAAACGAACAGGAGCGCAGCAAAAAGGTTCAGGATCACAAGAAAAGGAAAGATCATCAGAAATCATGCCTACAAGAGTCACAAGACGAGGAAAAAGAGAAGGAACGTTCTGAGAGCACTGAGGAAGAAGGATGTCGTGTCAAGTGCAGACAAGAACAGAATTCTCAGGCTTCTTGGGAAAAAATGAGGAGGGATGAACTATGCGTGTAAAAAGAGCCGTGCATGCAAAGAAGAAAAGAAAGAAGTTTCTGAAAGAGGCGAAGGGATACAGAGGAGCCCTCAGTAGAAGGTACAAACTCGCAAAACAGATGTACGTAAGGTCCAAGTGGTACTCCTACGTTGGAAGAAAGATAAAGAAGAGAGACATGAGGAAACTCTGGATCACCAGGATCAACATAGCCGCTAGAAATGAAGGTTTGAAATACAGTGAGTTCATTCACGGTTTGAAACTGGCAGGTGTTTCCATCAACAGAAAGATGCTTTCTGAACTTGCTGTGAACGATCCAGAGGCATTCAAGGAGTACGTGAGAATTGCCAAAGAAGCCCTCGCATCGTGAGGTGTTAACGTTGGAGAAAACGAAGAAACTGGCGATCATGAGTGGAAAAGGAGGGGTCGGAAAAACAACCGTTGCAGTCAACCTCGCCGTCGCTCTGGCATCGGAAGGGTATCAGGTGGGTCTTCTGGATCTCGACCTTCACGGCCCCAACGTTCAGAGAATGCTCGGTGTGTCCCTTCCCCCTTCTGAAGGAGAAAAGATCGTTCCGGCAAAATACGGAGAGTCTCTTAAAGTGTTTTCTCTTGCCATGATCCTTCAGGAAGGCGCCCCCGTGATCTGGAGAGGTCCGTTGAAACATCGGGCGATAGAACAACTCACAAAAGATGTGGACTGGGGAGAAATTGACTATCTGATCTGTGATCTTCCGCCAGGAACGGGAGATGAAGCACTTTCCACCTTCCAGATAATAAAGCCCGATGCCGTAATAATAGTTTCTACACCTCAAAAAGTGGCAGGAGACGACGTGAGAAGGGCCATGAATTTTGTGAAAAGATTGAACGGAAAGATCCTCGGAGTTGTGGAAAATATGTCTTACCTTGTCTGTCCAAAGTGCGGAGAAAGGATATTCCTCTTTGGAAAGGGTGAAACAGAGAAGATAGCAGAGGAATTCAACGTTCCACTTCTTGCAAGAATTCCCATGGATCCAGAGGTGGCTGTACTTTCGGATGATGGAAAACCCGCTGTGGTTTACAAGAGAGGAACTGTGATAGAAGAAGAATTCAGAAAGATCGTTGAGAGAGTTCTTGCTCTGTGACCACCATGTCTTTCCCAAGGGATTTTGCCATGTAGAGGGCCTCGTCGGCCCTCTTTATGGTTTCAAATGTGGATTCACCTGGAATGTACTCTGAAACTCCAAAACTCATGGTGATATGGTGGGTGTTTTCAGGATCGGTTTTTATAGAGTTTCTCAGTTTTTCAGCCACCAGTCTGGCTTCTTTCAAGGAGGTTCCGGGAAGAGCAACCACGAATTCTTCTCCCCCGTACCTTCCCACAAGATCGCTTTTTCTCAAACTTGAAAGCAACTTCTTTCCAATCCATCTGAGGACACTGTCCCCGCTCATGTGACCGAACTGGTCGTTGATTTTCTTGAAATCATCAATATCACACATTATCAGAGAAAGAGGTATTCTGTACCTGGTTGATTTGTACGCCTCTTCTTCGAGTCTTTCCATGAAATACCACCTGGAAAGAACTCCCGTGAGCGAGTCCTTTATGCTTCTGTCCCTGTACAGACGCTCTCTGAGCACCGCTGTGAGGGTATGGCCGAACCATTCGAGCGCTTCCACGAAATCCCAGGCCGATTTTTCGTCGCACTCCAGGTTGGTGCTTATGTAGATCAACATGTCGTGTCTCATGTCCAGATTGAAGGACATGCGTGTTTTAAAAGGAGACGTCTCGAGGAAATCCTCTCCATCGGAAACACCCGAAAAAGAGGTACTGAATTCTTCTATCGCCTTCCCAGTTCGTCTTTCCACTATCTTCAGAGAGAAAACATCATACGGTAATATCTCCGAAAGTTTCGCAGCAACGAGTTCCATCACTTCAGAGAAATCCTTGTTTGGTTCGATGAAACTCACGAAAAGGTAATGGGGTATTCTGCTCTCAAAGGAAAAGGTCTCCAGGTTTGTTTCCAGTTTCGACGATACCTCTTTCAACCCTATTGTGTTGTAGACCAGAATAGCCTTCTTCAGAAATCTTTTTGCCTTGAAGTTCTGACCCAGGACGGTGTAGAATCTGTAAAAGCTTTCATAAACCAGTGCCAGTGTGAGGTTGGAGGTGTTTTCCACATTCTCCTTTTCAAGTTCCAGAGCGAATTCTTCGAAACCTTCTGGATCTAACTTTGCAAGTTTTTCAGAAAAGACATAGGCGATCTCCTCGTTGAAAAACTTCCTTGGTTGGTCAATCACTTCTTTCCATGTCTTTAGAAATTCTGCGTCGTTTTCTGCGAGTACCATCTTTCTCAACAACCCAAAACCGAACCTTTCGAATTCCGGTTCTTCTTTCTTCAAAAGAGATCTTGCACCTTCGAAATCCCCAGCGAAGAGACGGTTTATCACAAGGCCTCGAAGTGCCCGCCTTTCGATGTGGCTTCTTTCTTCCAGATCGAGTTCAATCCTGAAAATTTTCTCCGCGTTCTGATAGTCTTTTCTATGAAGATAGTAAAGCCCCTCCAGAAAGTAAGTGTAGGAGAGAATGGTCGCACTTCCAAAGAGTTGAGACTGTTTTCTGAGGCGGTGAAGCTGCGTGAGAAAGTCGGAGATTTTTCCCTCGTAGAGAAGTCTCCACGTCAGATTGCTTTCATCGACGATGGCAAGGGACGGATCTATCTTTTTTGAGATCTCAAGGGAACGGTTGAAATAATAATTACTCATTGCCCTGGTCCTCGACAGGGTGCCAAGGGCTCTGTAACCGGCTATCTCCACATCCAGGAATCTTTCCTGAGTAGCGATGTACATGGCTTCTTTTAAAAGATCATGCTCTTCGCTTGCAGAAAATTTTTCGTAAAGCAAAACAGCCCTCAGATAGCGCTGCTCTTTTGTTGAGAAGTTCTTCTTTTCGAGTTCCTCTTCGATGAGTTCCAACAGTTTCTGGGGCACTCTTTTGCCAGCCCTTCTGTAAGAGCGTGAAGCAATAGCAAGACCGTAGAGATCACGGTAGGAAAGATGTCCGCTTTTTTCGAACACCCTTTCCGGATTGCCAACAAGTTCTTTGAATCTCACAAACCATGAAAATCTGAAGTTCTCCTTTTCTATCATGGAGTGATCTATTCTGAAAAGAAGCTTTGTCTTGAGACTTTCAATAGTGTAGAGAGTTCTTCCAAGAGATTTTTCCAGATTTTCCAGATACTCGATCATCGACCTCGTTTTTTCGTACTCCCAGAAGTGGTTCCTCACGTACCTCAAAATCTGAACGGCCCGGGCTTTCACGTCTTCTATGGACATAACATGTTTTAGAGCAAGATCTTCCGGAAGCTCCTTAAAGAGCCGTTCGTGAAGAAAACTTTTTCTCCTATTGGGCACTTTCCTGTAGTAGTAATCCCAGAACTCTTTCAACGTGAACCTGTAGTATCCATCTTCCACCATCATGATACCAGTGTTCATCGCTTTCTCTACGATTCTGGGAAGATCTTCTCCAGTGATCTTTTGAAGTGCACGAAGTTCATCTCCTGTGAATTTCTGACCCAAAACGCTCAGATCTCTGATCCCAGGTGAGTCTAGTTTTTGAAGAAGAGGTTCAAAAACATTTGAAGCATCGTCTCCAGGATCTGCTCCGTTCAGGACCTTGAGGATTTCCACCATGTATCCGGGAAGGCCTCTGCTGAGATGGTAGATCAATTTCACAGTGCTATCTTGAATCTTTCCGAGGGATCTTTCCAGAAAAACTTGTGTTTCTTCCAGGGTGAACGGAGAAAGCCTGTAAATCCTGTGGAAAAAGTCGTAGGTCTTTGTAGATGTCCCAATGACCACGATTTCTGTGCTGGTGGAGATCGTCGATAACTTCTCTATGAGAGGAATGAGATCCGACCCATCTGAAAGATCATCGATCAGAATCACTTTCTTCTCACCGTCGTCCAGTCTGGTCAGAAGATCTAGTTCATCAGAAGCATCGTACCACATTTTCAGGTCCGAAAGAGAAAAAACCTGGTGCACGAGAAACCCTTTTTCTCTGAGATCGTCCGCCAGAACAGATGCCATCTTCGTCTTTCCAACTCTCTGTTCGCCGGTTATCAAGATGAACAAGGGAAAACGGGTGGTCTGATCTATACCTTCTTTTATTTCTCCTTCGATTTCCCTGTGTACGTATGGAAACCTGATCTCTGTGGTCAATGTAACTGGCAGATCATCTTCGATCTCAATCGGGTCTATTCCATGTTTTTTCAAGAACTGATGGCATACCTTTCGGGTTGCTTGAGGAGTTTTTTCGACGGAAAACACCACTTCTTTTGTCTTATCCGAAAGGTCACTGATGAACGAGGGAACGAATACCACACCGCTTCCCAGCAAAAAATCGTCCAGTCCCAAAACTGGAACGATCACTCCCGCTTTTGAAAGAAACGTGAAGAGCCTCAAAATCTGCCCCGAAACCTCTTCGCTCAAGGCTTCAAGCGGCTTGAGAGATTGATAGTAAGGATAGAAGAGCAGATATTTTTCTCCTGAGATTTTGATCTTTTCAGGTATGAGGACGTTTGGAACTTTCAGTCTTTTCAGTTTTGAGTACTCGTTGAAGAAAAAGTACCTGTCCAGAGGAATGTTCACTATCTTGAGAACCTTGTCTTCGCCGTCTTCTTCTACGAGAAACTCATCCCCCCAGTATGCTTCTCTGAGAAGTCTTTTCACCCTCACGGCTTACACCTTCTTTGAATCTTCCAAGGAGATGATCTATAACCCTCGAAATCACATCTTCCAATTTTTCTCCTTCGAAAGTCACACCCGCTGCCCTGGGATGTCCCCCTCCTCCAAGTTCGAAGGCCACCTCGTTCACGTTGAACCAGTCTTTTGACCTCATGCTAACGTGTATCTTCCCCTTCGGGAATTCCATGAACAAAACGGCGACTTCCACATCCCTTATGGAGCGAAGTTCACCAACGAATCCGGCACTGTCCTCATCAGTGCAGTTGTGTCTCAAGTACGTATCGTAGTCGATGTAAGAGTAAGCGATCCTGCCATTTTCCAGAAGCTGTAGTCTTTCCAGGACCTCTGCGAAGAGTTTGAACTGTTCGAACCTCTTGTTTTCCAGAATTTCCTTTGCAACAAAGTGCGCATCCGCCCCTATTTTCACCAGTTCGTAAGCATCTTCAAAGACCCTGGCGTCCGTGTTGGAATGCCTGAAAAATCCTGTGTCCGTTGCTATTCCAAGATAGTTCAGAGTGGCGAGGACAGGATCGTACTCGACACCGATCTTTTTGTTCAATCTGAAGACCATCTGTGCTGTGGCAGCGAACGAAGGATCCACCCAGTTCCACTTTCCAAAGAGAACGTTCGTCGAATGATGATCTATCACCGCGGAGGGAACCTCTTTCAGAAGATCCTGAAATTTTCCTATTCTGTCTGGAGATGAAGCATCCACTACAACCACAAGTTCAGGTTCAAAGTCAACATTCTGCTCAATTTTTTCGATGTGTGGAAAGTTTTCGAACACGTAGGGAACCCTGTAATCTATAGCGGCTCTTACTTCTTTGCCTATCTTCTCCAGTCCCAGTGTCAGGCTCAAAACGGAACTCACACAGTCACCATCTGGCATAATGTGCCCCACAACGAGTATTCTGTTGTATTGCGATATGGCATCTACTATTTCCTTCACTCAAAACACCTCCACTGCCGTTCTCAGCACCTTTTCTATTCTGCCCTGTGCCATTTTCGTTGTTCTTATCACTTCCTCGTGGGAAAGCCTTCCGTGGCTGACACCCGAGGCCATGTTGGTCACACAGGAAAACACGATCGTCTTCAAACCACAGTGCTTAGCTGCTATCAGCTCCGGAACTGTGGACATTCCCACAAGATCGGCCCCAAGTTTTTCGAAAGCCCTTATTTCAGCTGGTGTTTCGTAACTCGGTCCCAACACTCCTATGTAAACCCCCTCTTTCAATTCTACTCTCTCTTTCACTCTTTTGGCCCACTCTGGATCCACCACTGATGACATGTCGGGAAATCTGGGACCAAGCCTTTCATCGTTCGGGCCTCTCAGAGGATTTCTGAACATGAAGTTTATAACATCCCGCACCAGGATCACTTCTCCGGGTTTGAACTCCTGATTTATCGCGCCAGCAGCGTTCGTGACGATCACACCCTTTACTCCAAGAAACTTCGCAACGTAGATGGGAAAAGCAACTGTCTGGGGAACGTGTCCCTCGTAGAGATGAAACCTTCCTGCCATCACCATCACGGGACGATCTTTCACAATCCCGAAGACCAGTTTTCCGCTGTGGCCCTCCACCGTTGGTTGTGGAAAGTGTGGAATGTCTTTATAATCTATAGTAGTACGGTTATCCATGACTTCTACAAAAGAGCTGAAGCCAGATCCAAGAACGATGAGGATCTCAGGTAAAACACTCGTTCTTTCTCTTAAGAATTCACTTGCTTTTTTGATCTCTGTGATCATATTTCTTACCACCTCCATATCAGTACTATTCTACTACAAAAAGAGGTGTTCAGCGTGTATCCAAGAGTTCTGATAAACCTGAAGGAGATCGAAGAGAACGCCAGAAAAGTTGTCCAGATGGCAGGAAAAAGAGGTATAGAGATAGTGGGAGTCACCAAGGTGACGCTGGGAGATCCGAAATTCGCCGAGGCCTTGAAAAGAGCAGGAATAAAAATTTTGGGAGAATCAAGACTGAAGAACGTTCTGAGGATGAAAAAAGAGGGGATAGAAGGACCTTTTATGTTGTTGAGGCTTCCCATGATGAGCGAGCTGATTGAAGATGTGAAGCATTTCGATTACATAATGGTTTCCGATCCAAGAGTTGCCCAGATGGTGGAAGAACTCTCAAAGGAAGCAGGAAGGAACGTGAAGATCATCTACATGATAGACGTGGGCGATTTGAGGGAGGGTGTGTGGTACGAAAAAGCAGTGGAAGAGATCTCCCAATGCAACCCTTCTAGTATATCGGGAATAGGTACGAACTTTGGTTGCTATGGGGGAATCATTCCCACGAAAGAGAAGTTCGAGATGCTTCTCAGCATAAAAGAAAAACTGGAAAAAGAACACGGCTTCAACATAGAAATAGTGTCTGGTGGAAACACTCCCACGTTGCTTGCACTGGAAAGCGGGGAGATTCCAGAAGGTGTTAATCAACTGAGAATAGGAGAAGCGATCGCTCTCGGAAGGGATATAACGAACAACCGTGTGATAGACTGGCTGTCTCAAGATACGTTCATCGTGGAAGCGGAAGTGATCGAAGTGAAGGAAAAACCCTCGATCCCTGTTGGAAAGAGGGGCCTGGATGTTTTTGGCAGAAAGGTGGAATTCGTCGATAGGGGTATAAGAAGAAGGGCAATCTGTGCTCTCGGTGAGCAGGATATAGACAGCAGAGGACTCATACCAGTGGACAAGGAGGTGGAGGTACTTCACGCCTCCAGCGACCACATAGTTTTAGATGTGACAGAATACGGTGATGTGAAAGTGGGGGATGTGTTCAGGTTCAGAATGACGTACTCGTGCCTTCTGAAGGCGATGACTTCTCCTTTCGTAGAAAAGCGGTATGAACCGTCGATTTGAGGGGTGAGTCTTAATACGAGGAGGAAACTGCTTTGAACGAGAAAAAACTCGTGGAAGCCTTGAAGAAGAAAGAAAACTGGGCTTACGAGGTTTTGTATAGAGAGTTTGCACCCAAAATAGGAAGCATAGCAAAAAGTTATCTGAACACGGACGATGTGGACGATGTGGTGCAGGATGTTTTCGTGAGGATTTTCAAAGGTATAAAAAAGTTCAGGGGAGACTCGAAACTTTCCACGTGGATCTACAGGATAGCGGTGAACGTTTGCAAGGACTACCTTCAGAAGTACAAAAGAAGAAACGAGTTCTTGACGGATTTTCAGGAAAGCGACAACGAAGACGAAATCTACATCCAGCCACAGGCCAAAGAAAATGTGCTAGAAGAGGTACTGCGTTCCATAACAGTCGAAAAGGTACAGGAAGCCCTGGAGAAACTTTCACCGGAGGATCGATTGCTCATAAAACTTCGAGACATAGATGGATTGAGCTACGAAGAGATAGCGTCCGTTCTTCAAAAGCCTGTTGGTACTGTCAAAAGCAGGCTTCACTACGCCAGAAAAAGACTGGGGGAACTCCTGAAAGAGGGTGAAAGGGTTGAAAGATGACAGATTGAACAGGATTCTCGATGGAGAAGAACCCTTCGAAAACCTGCCAAGGGAATTACTCGAAGATTACCGGATTTACAAAGAAGCGATGTCGATATACAGAATGCGCTGTGAGTACATCCCCAGCAGCAGATTGATGGAGAAAATTCTGAAGACAAGAAAGCGCAAAAAGCTCATCCTTTCTTTCGTTCTCACGGGAGCGATCACTTCGTTTCTTTTGATTTCTCTTGTTCTCGATATTCTACCGATCTCTCCCTCCAGAACGGAAGTGGTTCAAAATCAGAAACCGGTGGTCAACGAGGTCATAAATTACATAAAAACGGTGGAAATGGTGAACGATGGATGGTGAGAACGTGAAAAAACAGGTGTTCATGTTTTTTTTCCTAATAGCGGCCACCATCTTCGCACTACCTGATATCGTGGAAAGGTGGTTGTACTCGAACTACTACGCCAAAAGAGTCATGATCGAGATAGGTCTCAAGACACGCTTCAGATACGAAGAAGTCTACAAGTGGGGAGCCGACAAAATGGTCCTCGTTCACGAACCGATCAGGGTGAACTGGGTTAGGCTGGGCCAGAGTTGTTACATGGGTTCCGATACAACTCTGAGAAGATCACCAATGCTGATCCTGGATCTTGAAGATCTTGCCTTCAAGGAGATTTTGCAGGGAAGAAATCTTACACTCAGAGAAACAGACGATGGATACGAGATCACACTGCAGGATACCGGAAGCTACAGGATCCTTTTAACAAAAGAGGGATTTCCAAAAGAGATAGAGAGAAACTACATGAACACGAAGAGCCGATTGATCTATGAAGAAGTCAAGTCTCTTTCTCTTTCCAAAGAGGATGTTCTGAAAAATTACTCCCTTGTGGACACAGAAATAGAGTTTCCGAAAGAACTCGTGAACGTTTTGAACAACTTCAAGTTCATCATCATCAGAGAAGGTGCCTCTGGACTTGAGATAGAAGGTATCTACAAGAACGGGCAGAAGGTGGAGATATTTATCGGAAGTAACCTTCCAGACGGTGCAATGAAGATCAACGTGAACGGTCTGGAGATAGCTATAGTTGCTGACAAGGAAACACTTGAAGAGATAAAGGTGATTTTGAAAAAATGAAAGCGCTGATTCTCGATGGATACGTTGATGAGCCTGCCGTTTTCGGTGTCCCACCTTACATAAGCCCTTACGTAAGATACCTCGCGGGTGCTCTCGTTCTGGCGGGGCTGGAAGTTGACTACATCACCGTAGACAGGATGAGAAAAGAGCAGCTGTGGGAAATTGTCAACGAATACGATTATCTCTTCGTGGTGGCGGGTATCACCGTTCCGGGACGGTACAAGGGAGGAACACCCCTGACCCTTGGAGAGCTCCAGAGGATACTGAACCTTGCCAGAAAGCCCTTGAAGATCGTGGGAGGTCCCATCGTCAGGGGCTATTCTCTCAGAGGAGGAACCGTTGCCAAGCTTCCGGAAATTTCAGCAGATTATCTGGTGACGGGTGACTTAGAGGCCTTTGTGCTTTCTTATTTCAGGGGAGAACCCGATCCAACGGCCAAAAGCGACTACGAAACAATCGACATGGTAGCACCCCACGGTGCGGTCATTCTCAGAAAACACCCCAACTTTCCACACATTATCTGCGAAATAGAACTTTCAAAGGGATGTGAAAGGGAGACCTTCTGTACTTTCTGTACGGAACCCATACTCCATGGAAGACTGATTTCAAGAAAGGTCAGTTCTATACTGAAAGAGATAGAGTCTCTCTACAAGGCAGGATGCAGGGCGTTTCGCTTTGGCAGAACGGCGAACATCCTGGCCTACGGATCCGATATGAATGCTGGAAAACCCTCTCCAGAGATAATTGAAGAGCTGTACTCCGGCACAAGAATGGTTGCCCCTTCACTCGAGGTTCTTCACACCGACAACGCCAACCCTGTTTATCTTGTCAAACACGAAAAAGAGTGTAGAAAGATTGTGGAAACCATCGTCAGGTACAATACACCCGGGGACGTGTTCTCCTTCGGTGTGGAATCTTTCGATGAAACTGTTCTGAAAAGAAACAACATACAAGGTTCTCCTGAAGAATTCCTGAGAGCCGTTTTCATAGTGAACGAAATAGGTGGCAAGCGTGTGGAAGGAATCCCAAAACTTCTTCCCGGTATAAACCTGATTTTCGGTCTTTCCGGTGAGACCGAACAAACCCTCGAGAAAGACTACCTTTATTTGAAAAAAATTCTGGACGATGGATACCTCTTAAGAAGGATCAACATCAGAAAACTCCTTGTGTATCCAGGAACACCTGTTTACGAATATTTCAAAACCAGAAAGCCCAAGATCAAAAGCCACCTCCATGAAAAATGGAAAAGAAAGATCCGTGAGGAGATCGACCACGAGATGTTAAAACGGGTCTTTCCCGTGGGAACCATTCTGAGGAAAGTGATACCAGAGTATGTGGAAGGGAAATTCACCTTTGGAAGGCAACTTGGAAGTTACCCCATTCTCGTGGGAATTCCCGGTGTTCATTCCGATGTGATGGACGTCGTGATTGTGTCGCACGGAGAACGTTCCGTCACTGCCATCCCCTATCCTCCTTCCCTGAACAGTATGTCACTCGAGGAACTCACCGCGATACCCGGAATTGGCCAGGCACTGGCGAGAAAGATCATCCTGAATCGCCCGTTCAGAAACTGGAGTGAACTGGAAAAGATAATTCCCCCCGAAACGATGAGAGTGCTGAAAAAGATTGACATTTCTTTACAGCAGGTGTAAAATATTTATGGGTGACGAACATGAGAGAGTTCAAGAAGGAACGTCTGAGGTCTATTCTGAAGATTCTCGAAAGGTCAAAAGAACCTGTCAGTGGCTCTAAACTGGCAGAAGAGCTTGGTGTGAGCAGACAGATAATAGTCCAGGATATCGCCTATCTGAGAAGCCAGGGATACGGCATAATCGCAACTCCCAGAGGTTATTTTCTCAGTGAAGGAAAAGCGAAGGTCTCAAAGCTTGTCGCTGTAAAGCATGAGCCGGAAGATATAAAGGAAGAACTGCTCTGTATCGTAAGAAACGGCGGAAGAGTTTTGGACGTGATCGTGGAACATCCGGTCTACGGTGAGATCAGGGGAATCATTGATGTCTCCACAGAAGAGGATGTTCTAAAATTTGTCAGCCTCATGGAGATGACCAAGACGGAACCACTTTTGAAACTGTCGGGAGGAGTTCATCTTCACACCATAGAGGCTCCTGACGAAGAAACTATGAGAAAAATACTGAAAGAACTGAATGAGAAAGGCTTTCTGATAGAGGAGGTATGAGACCGTGAAAAGAATAGACGAAATCGTCGAAAAGTACGTTGACAGGAAAACTCAGAGAAAATTTCTGATACTTACCTCTATCGCCTGGATGTTCGATGCGGCAGGTGTCATGCTCCTCTCGTTCGTTCTTCCCTACGTGATCGAGGAATGGAAACTCACTTCTACTCAGGGGGCTACGATAGCAAGTGCTACTTTTCTGGGAATGCTCCTTGGTGCTCTTTCCGTTGGTTTTGTGGCAGACCTTCTTGGAAGGAAGACCTCGAACCTTTTCTTTTTCGTTGTCACAATCACCTTCACGTTCCTGTCAGGATTTTCGAAGTCGCTCAGTGCACTTGTGGTTTTAAGGGCGTTGTCTGGTTTTGGATACGGTGGGTTGATGCCGTCTTTCAACGCGTACCTTTCCGAGTTCACCAGTACTGGGCTCAGAGGAAGGTACCTTGTTCTTCTGGAATCCAGCTGGGCAGTTGGAAGCATTCTGATCGGGCTTTTCGCGGTTTTCGTTCTTCCAAACTGGAGATGGATCTTCTGGATCTTCGGTTTTGGATACGTCTTCGTTCCGGTATTTTCCAAAATGCCAGAAACCCCAAAATACGCCCTCTTGAAAGGTGGAAAGAGCGCTCTGGAAAGGGTTCTTGGAAGAAAAGTGGAAGAGGAGATAGTTCCTCCGAAGAAAGAAAAGGTACCCATAGTTTCACTTTTGAAGAAAGAACATCTGAAAGACACAGTTTTGATCTGGTCTGTGTGGTTTGTGGTTAGCTTCGTGTACTACGCACTGTTCACGTGGGCTCCACGGATCTTCTCTTCTCAGGGCATAAGCGTGCTCAAGTCTTCATGGTTCACCTTTTACATGATGGTGGCTCAGCTTCCCGGATATCTTTCAGCGGCTTACTTCATAGAGAAATGGGGAAGAAAGATTTCTCTGGGAGTTTACTTCATAGGAACGGGAGCTGCCGCTCTGCTCTGGGCCAACGTACGTGGAGACGTTTCGCTTCTTGCTTTTGCCATGGTTCTTTCATTCTTCTGTCTGGGAGTATGGGGACTGGTCTATGCCTACACTCCCGAACTCTACCCCACGCCACTCAGGGGCACCGGGAATGGAGCAGCCGGTGTATGGGCAAGGATAGCCGGAATGATAGCACCGTACTACACAGGTTTCATGATGGAAAAAGGAAAGAGCATCGCAGAAACCCTTTCATGGATCTCTGCGATGGCCGTGGCAGCAGGAATCGCTGTTTTGATCTTCGGAAGAGAGACAAAAGGAAGGTATATCGATTAATCGGGCAAAACGATGCTTCCTACGTTTTCTCCCTTCAGGGCCTTCAAAAGTGAACCTGGCTCGAAGAAATTTATAACCCTGACGGTTATGCCCAACTTTTTGCAAAGTGCAAAGGCCTCGGCATCCATGACCTCGATTCCCATTTTCATCGCTTCGGAAAAGGTCAAGCGTTCGATCCTTTTGGCATCTGAGAATCGTTTGGGATCTCTGTCGTAGATTCCATCCACCTTTGTTGCCTTGACGATGATCTGGGCCTTCATCTCTTTCGCACGCAAAACGGCGGCGGTATCTGTTGTGAAGAACGGATTGCTCGTTCCACCCGCGAATATCAAAACGAAACCGTTTTCAATGGCCGATTCAATCGAATCGTAACTCACGCTCTCCACGTCGGGAAGGTTCACTATCTGAGAGAATATCTTTGTCTTCAAACCTTCCCTTTCGAAGTGGTCTTTCAGATACACCGCGTTCATGACAGTTCCAAGAAGGCCAATCTGGTCTGCCCTCTCTCTGGAAAGACTTTTCAATTCAATTCCCCTGAACAGGTTTCCCGCTCCCACCACTATTCCCACTCTGTAACCTTCTTCGACCACCTTCTTTATTTCCGAGATGAGATACGAGACCCTTTCTGGATCAAAACCTTTTTTTCCTTCACCGGATAGTGCCTCTCCGCTCAGTTTTACCAGCACCCTCATGACTCTACCTCCAAAAAAAGGGTGAGCTTTCTGCTCACCCTTCTTCTCCGACTTCGTATCTTGTGAACCTAGAAACTCTTATGTTTTCTCCCGTTTTTGCTATGAGTTCGTTGATGAGGTCCTTCACCTTCTTCGAGTCATCGAATATGTAGGTCTGTTCGTAGAGACACGCCTGTTCGAAGAATTTTTCCAGTTTTCCCTCTACGATTTTCTCGATCACATGTTCTGGTTTGTCCTTTATCTGAGCTCTGTAGATTTCCTTCTCTTTCTCTATGACTTCTTCTGGAACGTCTTCTCTTCTGACGTATCTCGGCTTCATGGCAGCAACCTGTTTTGCCAGGTTGTAAGCCAGTTCTTTGAATTCATCTGTTCTTGCCACAAAATCCGTTTCACAGTTCATCTCGAGCAAAACTCCTATTCTTCCGTTGAAATGGACGTAGGCAACTATTATACCTTCTTTCGTGACCCTTCCTGCCTTTTTCTCTGCGGTCGCTGCTCCCTTTTTCCTCAGAATTTCCACTGCCTTTTCTATGTCTCCTTCGGACTCTTCAAGTGCTTTCTTGCAGTCGAGCACTCCCGCACCCGTCATCTCTCTGAGTTTTTTGATGAGATCCATGGATACTTCCATTTCACTTTCCTCCTTTCTTGGTCTTTGCACTGAGTTCATAAGAATTTGGGTCGTTCCAAGTGTAATCCAGAGAAATTTTCACCTTGAATTCTTTCTCCAGCCTTTTCACATCCTCTTTCTTAAAATATCCAGACATGTTCGGATGGAGCCTTAGAGTAACTTCACCGAACTCTCTCAGTTTTTTCAGGTCCTCTTTTATCCTCTTTAGAAGGACCTTCTGCGAGATGACTCTTCCGGTACCACCACAAACAGGACATCTAGTGAAAAGAAAAGTATCTAGTGGTCTGGTTGTTCTTTTTCTTGTCATTTCCAGAAGACCCAGGTTCGTGAAACCGAAAACTTCTATTTTTGTTCCATCCTTCTTTGCAAGTTCTTTGAAGCGTTCCAGGATCTTTTCGTAGTTTTTTGGATTCCGCTGTTTTATGAAATCCACCACGACGATACCACCGATGTTTCTGAGGATCAACTGTCTGATGATCTCCTCGATGGCCTCTAAGTTGGTTTTCAAAGCAAGTTCTTCTTGATTTTCAGCCTCCGTGTAACTTTCTGAATTTACGTCTATCACCGTGAGGGCCTCTGTTCTGTCTATCACTATGTTTCCGCCACTCCTCAGTGGCACCGTTCGAGAGAGAAGTTGTTTCAACCTGTCGTAAATGAAGTACTTTTCAAACAGATCGCCTTCTGTATACACGAGTTCTGGTTTTTTCGGAAGCGTTTGAACGTACTTCTCCAGAGTGCTCAGGATCGATTTTTCGTTGTAGATCAACCTGTCGATCTTTGAATTCACTTTCTCTTTCACTATCTGTTCGATGGGGTCCTCTTCATAAAGGAGTTTTGGTTTTCTCGATCTTCTGAACTTTTGAAGGACCTCGTTCCATTTGTTCAGGGCTTCCTGAAAGTTTTTGACGATTTCTTCCTCTTCAACTCCTTCAGCGGCTGTTCTTATGATCACTCCAATGCCGTATCTCCTTCTCAAGTCGATGGCAAGACTTCTTAACCTCCGTCTTTCCAGTCTGTTTTCGATCTTTCTGGAGACTCCCACCGCTTTCTTGAAGGGAAAGATTACCACGAATCTGTCAGCAATTCCGATCTGTGCTGTCACCTGTGGCCCCTTTTTTCCAGAGGCGTCCTTTTTCACCTGTACAAGTACCTTTGCTCCCTCTGTTACTTCCTGCCCTTTCAGAACGATCTCTCTGTAGGACCCGTTTATCTCGTTGAGCTTCAAGAAAGCGTTTCTGCCCTTTCCGATCTTCACAAAGGCCGCCTCAAGGCCAGGTGCGATCCTTTCTACCTTTCCAAGATAGATCTTTCCCGTGATCGTCTCTATTTCATCGAGGAAGATTTCTTCCAGATCACCTTCGTTCAGAATTGCGTAAGATAAACTGTCTGGTTGTATGTTCAGAAGGAACTCTCTTATATCTTCGACACCTCCGGTTTACTCTGCCATTTCGAGAAGGTGAATTCCACCATCCTCGTCTCTGTAGAGCATGTTTATCTCTCCGGTGTTGACGTTCCTGAAAACAAGGAACTTGTGATTCAATTCTTCCATCTGCATGACCGCCTCATCGAGATCCATGTTGAGCAGAGAGACTCTCTTCACAGAAGAGATCTTATCAGAAGGAGAAAATTCCCCGGGTTCTTCCAGAGGTCTTTCCACCGGGACCGACCTTCTGTGATCGTGGTTCTTTATCTTTTCTTTCAGCCTCTTCACCTGTTTTTCCAGAGCGTCGGATGCGAAATCTATCGCCGTGTAGATGTCCGGATGCCTTTCTTCCACGTTTATGATGTTCCCCTTCAGGTTCATGTTGAACTTCACAACGTACTGGTTCTTTCCGTCTTTCTCTATCCTGACGTTGAACGAAACCAGTTCGTCATCGTAGATCACTCTGTCGACTTTATCGAGACGCTTTTCGAGATAGTTCTTTATGGCGTCCGATATCTCTACGCCCTTTCCCGTTATTCTGTAATCCATGTGAACACCTCCTCATTCGAGTGTCAGAATCCCTGCTCCAAACATCTTGGGTCCCGAGTGAACGGCAAGGGTAGGGGGTAATCTGACGATGTCCACTCTTTTCACTTTCTCATCCTGAAGTCTTGCCTTCAGTTCAAGAACGATCTCCTTCATCTCTTCGCCAGCGTAAGCCAATCCAAGCATTATGGGTTCTTCTGCCTTCAGATCTTCCACGATTTTTTCGACGACGTTTTTCAAACCTCGCTTTTTTGCAGCGACCTTCAGTTCTCCGTTTTCAAGACTCATGATAGGGAATATCTTCGCCAGATTTCCCAGTATGCCGACCGTTGCTCTGACCCTTCCACTCTTTATGAGGTAGTTGAACTCAAGAACAGAGAATCTTATTTTTATCCTCCTGTTCACGTTTTCAACGACTGCTTCCAGATCTTCCTCTCCTCTTTCGACTGCTCTCATCAGTTCCAGCAGCACGTATCCCGCTCCGATCGAAACCTGCCTGGTATCTATCACCTTGAATTCTACATCTGGAAATTCTTTCTTCAAGCGTTCTACAACGCCGTTCATGACACTGTAGAAAGCACTCAACTTCGAGGACAGATGAACACAGAAGATTCTGGTGTAGCCTTCAGAAATTATATCACGCAAAACCTTCTCCATTTCAACTGGAGAAGGAACGGCCGTTCTGAAGTCTTTTGCTTTTCCAAAAAAACTGTAAAACGTCTCCGAATCAAGATCTACTCCATCGGTGAACTCTCTATCGTCGATGTAAACCTTTATTCCAATAGTCTTCAGCGGAAACGGGAGCTTCCAATCTCCAACGGTTACGGCACTGTCGATTACGAAGACTGGAAGAATTTTCTCACCCTTTCTACCCTTTCCCTGGCTTCCATGAACCTGTCCGGAGAGATGTCCTCTTCCCTTCCCGCTTCCTCAGTTATTATGGTCACCTCTTTTCCATCACACACGAGAAAACCACCTGCAACTTTGAGACGAAACTCATCTTCACCAGATCTGATTTTTACATCACACACAGAAAGCTGCGTGATGATGGGGGCCCTCCTCGGGAGGATACCCATCGCACCTTCGACAGTACGAAAAGAAACGAAATCGCTTTCTCTGTCGAACACCGTTCCGTAGGGTGTTACGATCTTCACTTTCACGGTTTCAACTCCTCATTTCTTTGGCGCGCTCTTTGACTTCGTCGATGGTTCCAGCCATGAGAAACGCCTGCTCTGGCACATCATCGAGCTTTCCATCTAGGATCTCTTTGAAGCCTCTGATCGTTTCCTCGAGAGGAACGTATTTACCAGGCCTTCCTGTGAACCTTTCGGCAACATGGAAAGGCTGACTAAGGAACCTCTGAATTCTCCTTGCGCGGTGAACAACGAGTTTGTCCTCCGGAGACAACTCCTCTACACCGAGAATGGCTATGATATCCTGCAGGTCCTTGTATCTCTGGAGTACTTCCTGAACACCTCTTGCCACTTCGTAGTGTTCTCTTCCAACGACAGCGGGATCGAGTATCTTCGAAGAAGAATCTAGTGGGTCAACGGCAGGGTAAAGCCCAAGTTCTGCTATTCTTCTTGACAGAACGACGGTTGCATCCAGGTGAGCGAAGGTGGTTGCGGGGGCGGGGTCGGTAATGTCGTCTGCGGGTACGTAAATGGCCTGAACAGAAGTGATGGATCCTCTTCTGGTCGAGGTGATCCTCTCCTGAAGTTCTCCCATATCGGTTGCAAGAGTGGGCTGATAACCGACTGCAGACGGCATTCTACCAAGAAGGGCAGAAACCTCACTTCCTGCCTGAACGAACCTGAATATGTTGTCTATGAAGAGAAGAACGTCCCTTCCTTCAACGTCCCTGAAGTACTCTGCTATTGTAAGCGCTGTCAAGGCGACTCTGAATCTTGCCCCCGGTGGTTCGTTCATCTGTCCGAAGACGAGGACGGTGTTACCAAGAACACCGCTTTCCTGCATTTCAAGCCAGAGTTCGTTCCCTTCCCTTGTCCTCTCACCGACACCCGCGAACACAGAAAACCCTTTGTGCTCTATAGCGATGTTTCTGATCAATTCCATAACGAGCACTGTTTTACCAACACCGGCACCACCGAAGAAACCTATCTTTCCACCTTTCGGGAACGGTGCAAGCAGATCGATAACTTTTATTCCCGTCTCGAGGATTTCGATCTCGGTGGACTGTTCCACAAGTTCAGGGGCCGGCCTGTGGATCGGCCACCTTTCTTTCGACTTTATCTCGCCGGCTTCGTCCACAGGTTCCCCTATAACGTTCAGTATTCTTCCGAGTACTTCTTTTCCCACAGGAGCGGTAATTGGTTCACCCGTATCAACCACTTCCAGACCCTTCGTGAGCCCATCGGTGGAGTCCATTGCCACCGTTCTCACGACACCGTCTCCTATGAGTTGTTCTACTTCAAGAACAACTTTCTGTCCCGTCTGAGGGTTCACAACCTCAAGGGCGTTGAATATGTCTGGAAGTTCTTCTTCGGGGAACTTCACATCCACAACGGGTCCCATCACTCCCACTATGTATCCTTTTGAACCCTTTGCCATACCGTATCACCTCATTTTTCGATTTCCTTCAGTGCTTCGGCACCCGTCACTATCTCTATGAGTTCCTGGGTGATCGAAGCCTGACGTGCTTTGTTGTAAGCCAGTGTCAACTCTCTGATCACTTCCTGGGCGTTGTCGGTTGCGTTCTTCATGGCATTCTGTCTGGCGTAGAACTCCCCTATCTTCGTCTGGAACATGAGTTCCATCAAAGTGGTAGACAGATAGTAGTGGAGTACGACAGGGACGAGTTGCTCAGGAAGAGGTTCGTATTCAAAATCTTCTCTTTTCTTCTCTTTCCTTTTGAGAGGGATGAGATCGTACACCTCTGGTCTTTGAATGAGTATGTTCTTGAATCGACTGAACACCACTTTGACATTCACAGGTCTGCCGTCCATGAATTCGTAGATATCCTCCACGATCGTTGAACCGTTCCTGAAATCCGGTATTTCATAGAATCTATCGTACATCTTCAAAATGTTCCCTGTTCTGAAATGGTTTATTGCCTTGAGACCTATGAGTATAAGATGGGGATTTTTCGACTCAGAGATCACTTTCTCTGCTTCTCTTATAATTTCGCTGTTAAAGGAACCACAGAGCCCCATATCACTCGTTATCACCACGATCAGATCTCTGTCTCCTTCTTCGAAGAAGACGGGATCAAGACTCTCATCCGGTATCAGTGACCACAGACGTTTTACCTCTTCGTAAAAGGGCTTGAATTTCTGATACTCTGCTTCCATCTTTCTCGATTTCGCACGTGCCACCATTTCCATGGCACGTGTGATCTTCATGAGAGACTGCGTGGCGTTTATTTTCCGTTTTATCTGTAACATTCGACCCCTGCTCATGTCCCATCACACCCTGAACACGGCTTTGAACTCTTCGATGGCCTTCTTGAGTTTTTCTTCTGTCTCGGGGGTAAGCTCTTTCTTCTCTCTGATATCGTCCAATATATCCTGGTGTTTCTCGTGCATGAACCTGAGGAACTCTTTTTCGAACCTTCTGACCGCCTCCACAGGCAGATCGTCCAGATAGCCCCTGACTCCTGCGAATATCACAACAACCTGCTCTTCAACGGGCATTGGACTGTATTGTTCCTGTTTCAGAAGTTCCATGAGCCTTTGACCCCTTACGATCTGAGCTCTTGTGGCCGGATCTAGCTCCGTTGCAAACTGGGCGAAGGTTTCCAGTTCTCTGTACTGGGCAAGTTCTATTCTCAACATTCCGGCCACCTGCTTCATAGCCTTTATCTGTGCGGCTCCTCCCACCCTGGACACGGACAGACCAACGTTTATAGCAGGCCTTTGTCCTGCGTAGAACAGGCCGGGTTCCAGGTAGATCTGTCCATCTGTGATGGATATCACGTTCGTTGGTATGTAAGCGGATATGTCGTTTGCTTGGGTCTCAACAATGGGGAGTGCCGTCAGAGAACCACCACCGAGTTTGTCGTTCAATCGAACCGCTCTTTCAAGGAGTCTAGAGTGCAGGTAGAATATGTCACCGGGGTATGCCTCTCTTCCAGGAGGCCTCCTCATGAGAAGCGAGAGTTGCCTGTAGGCAACGGCGTGTTTCGAAAGGTCATCGTACACCACGAGTGCGTCTCTTCCGGAGTAAGCAAAGTATTCTCCCATGGCACATCCCGCATAAGGTGCTATGTACTGGAGTGTGGCGGGATCGGATGCAGAAGCCACCACCACCGTGGTGTACTCCATGGCTCCGTACTGCCTGAGTTTGTCTATAATCCTTGCTATTGCAGATTTTTTCTGACCGATTGCCACGTATATACAGTAAACACCCTGTCCCTTCTGGTTGATGATCGTGTCGATAGCGATGGCGGTCTTTCCTGTCTGTCTGTCGCCTATGATCAATTCTCTCTGGCCTCTACCAATAGGAATCATGGAGTCTATGGCCTTTATACCCGTCTGAAGTGGTGTGTCAACGGGTTTTCTGTAGATAACACCAGGGGCTTTTATCTCTATTGGTCTGAAATTTTTGGCGTTTATGGGGCCTTTACCGTCGAGAGGTTCACCGAGAGGATTCACCACTCTTCCGAGGAGTTCTTCACCGACGGGCACTTCTATGATCCTTTTGAGCCTTCTGACGGTGTGTCCTTCTTTTATATCCTTGTATTCGCCGAGCACGATGATACCAACGTTGTCTTCTTCCAGGTTGAAGGCCACACCTTTGACGCCCGTCTCCACAAACTCCACAAGTTCGCTCACCATCACCTTGTTCAAACCGTACACACGGGCTATACCGTCCCCCACTTGGATGACCTTTCCAGTATCCTCAAGGTCTATCTTCTCTTCGAAACTCTTTATCTTTTCTTCCAGTACTTTGGTGATTTCACCGGGATTTATCCTCAACTCATCTCACCCCTTTTGAGGGTTTCCTGGGAGAGCCTCTTCAACCTGCCCTGAACGGTCGTATCCAGTCTGAATCCTTCGAATTCCACGACGGCTCCCGCTATCAGAGATTCATCTACAATCGTTTTGAACACAGGATCTCTGAGGGCGTATTTTCGTATGAATTTCCTGAGAAGAATTAGCTCTTCTTCTATCGGAACGTGTGCTATTTTCAGATCTGCAGGCACCTTCTGTTCTGAAAGTATCTTTTCGTACTCGAACAGCTCACGAATGTTCCTGAGCAGTTTCTGTCTTTTTCTTTCGAAAAGAAGTATCAAAAACCTTTCTTGAAACTCATCCATCTCTTCTCCGAACTCTTCCAGGACGCTCTTTATCAACGCTACTTTCTTTTCCGGTTTCACAACCGGATTGTCGAACAGATCCCTGTTCGACTCGTAAACGTTGCAAACAAAATCCAGAAATCTCAGGTATTCATCTTCTTTTTCATTTTCGATGGCGACGTTCAGAAAAGCCCTGGCATATCTTCCGGCTACCGCAGAAAGTTTCATGATTTTTCTATCTCCTCTTTGAGAATTTTGATGAGGTATTCCTTCTTTGCCCTTTCATCCTGGAAGACCCTCTGAAGCAACTTGGTGGCCAGAACCACGGAAAGCTCCGCGGCACGTTCCTGGATCTGCTCCAGGGCTTTTTTGTACTCAACCTCTATCTGGGCTTTTGCAGAGTCTATGATGCTCTGTGCCTCTTTTTTTGCCTTTTCCCTTGCATCTTCAACGATTGTTTCTGCTTCTTTTCTTGCACTCTCAACTATTTCATCGGCTCTCTGGCGAGCCTCCAGCAGTTGTTTTTCCGCTTCTTCTTTCATCTTTTCTGCCTCTTTCTTTAGTTCTTCAGCATTTTTTAGATCACTTTCGACTTTTTTTCTTCTCTTCTCAGCCATTTCGATGAATGGTGTGTAGAGAAACTTGTTCAGAAAGTAGACCATCAATACAAAGAGCATCAACATTGCCGCCGAAGTCCAGTTTATCTCTAGAAAACCCAAAGTTATCCCTCCTCACACCACGAGGAGGATCATGAAGGCTATGAGAAGTGAGTATATACCAGTTGTCTCCGCCACAGCGTCAGCAAGGAGCATTCTTGTGGTGATGGTACCGACCATCTCGGGCTGTCTTGCCATGGCATCCATGGCGTGTGCACCTATGTTACCTTCTCCTATACCCGGTCCTATGGCACCTATTCCCATGCAGAGCCCTGCTCCAAGATATTTCCCAAGAAGTGCCAGTCCCTGTGCGAGATCACCCAGGTTTTCCATATTCATCCCTCCTCACGAAAGTTGTGAACTGATGTATGCAACAGCGAGCATACTGAACACGAAAGCCTGCACCAGTCCCACGAATATCCCAAAGAATCCCCAGAAGACTATGGGTGCAAAGAAGTACTTCGTCATGTAAGAGAGAATGTAAACGAGTATGGCACCACCACCTATGTTACCAAACAACCTCAAAGAATGAGAAATGGGTTTTGCCAGTTCACCGATGAGGTTTATCGGGAACATCACAGGATTCGGATAGAACCAGGTTTTCAGCCACTCTTTGAATCCCTTGGATTTTATTGCAAACACGTGACTGATGATCAAAACAAGGACGGCGTAGGTGAGGTTCGTGTTCAGATCTCCCGTGGGAGCGGGCCAGATGTCAGAAAAGAGGGTGATTTTCTGGATGGATCCATCTTCGGCAGCGACAACGTTTATTCCAGGTACCGCCCCGCCGATCACGTTGGAGAAGGCTATGAAAAGAAACAGTGTGGTCGCGATCACAAAGGTGGGTTTTACAAACCTCTTGTCCGGTATCGACTCATCGACGATCTCATAGAAGGTTTCAAGGATAGACTCCATGAGTGCCTGTTTTCTGTTCGGTACCAGTTCAAACCTTCTCAATCTGTACGCAATGAGGATGAGAAGAACGGCTATACCGGCTCCCACCATTATCGTCATCGGGTTGAACCTGAAACCGTTTATATCCACTATCCACCTTTTCCCAAGACCTCCGAAGATCTCTTCCATCGGAGTCTTTTTCAACTGCTGAATGTTCAAAATAGCAACCACTACGTAAGCCGCAATGAAGATCGAGAGGAATATTTTCTCTTTTTTGCTGAACGTGATCTTCAATCCAGCCACCTCCAGGCAATGAAAGAAACGATTTTCAGGTTCATCAGTCCAACAAAGACACCGATGAGTGTTTCAAGCGATACCAACCCACCTATCAGAAAAAGAGCAGCGTTGAACGTGTACCGGCCCAGATACCCTAAAACCCAGCCTTTCGTTGTCTTTCTGGCTACCATTCTCTCTATATCTTTCTTCAGAGAGAAGAGATTTGCAATCGCTCCAACACTTCCAAGAATCGGTCCCCATCCCTTTTCAAATCCGAAGATCAAACTGAAGATGATCGCTTCAACCAGTCCCAGAATTGCTATCGCTGCTGTCATCTTTTTTGTTAACCTTTTCACTTTTATCATACCTCTCGGATTCTTTCAAAAGTATTTTGAAACCGTTATACAAACCAGAAAAAATCCCTAAAATTGTAAAAACAAAGAGTAAAATTCCATTCTTAAACGTCCATTTGTCCAGATAGTACCCAAGCAGAGCCCCTACCACTATGTTCGATATCAGTGTTGTCGTAAACATGACAACCATGTTGTATTTCCCGAAGTCCCTAAAAAGATTCTTTGAAATATTCATCACCCTCCGCTCTTCACAGACAGATGAAGATCGAAGTCCTCGTTTGAGAAAACAGAGAGCGGCAGTTTCAAAACAGTTCCAAAACTTTTTATCTTGAGTTCTTTCCCGCTCACCACCGTGGGAGGTGTGATATCAACGTGTTTCCCAAGAGTTTCAAGTTTCATCGCGAGTTTTCCGGCCGTCATGTTTCCAAGTTCTCCTATGGCGCTCATGGCAAGTTCATCAAGCTGCCCGTACTCCATGCCCATCATCGCAGAAACAACTTTTAGAGCCGTTTCTGAAGAAAAGGAATAAATCAGGCTTCCTTCTATACTACCCGTTACACCGATAACGGTAACCATCGAGTGGGGAATCTCTATGTGTGGCACAACAGAAGGCTTCCCAAGCTTTGGATCCACCCTCAAAACACTCTTTATGGTCTCGTACACAGATCCGATGAGGGCGTTCACTATTTTCGCATCCATACCAATTCCTCCTTCAAGACCAGCTTTTTCCGATGCTTATGTCAACCTCAAGAGGCACAGAGAGTTTTACCACGTTTGTCATTTTGTTCTTCACCAGATCAACTAGTTCTTCTTTTTCCTCATCGGGAACCTCGAAGACCAGTTCGTCATGAACCTGAATGATCATTTTGGATTTCATCTTTCTTCTTCTCAACTCCTCGTCTATATCTATCATGGCCAATTTTATTATATCTGCCGCCGTTCCCTGGATGGGGGTGTTTATTGCGATTCTTTCGCCTTCGGACTGGGTGTTCTTATCCCTTGCCATGAGCTGGGGAATATCTCTTTTTCTTCCAAAGAGAGTCCTGACGTAACCCTTCTCTTTTGCCTCTGCAACAACTTGCTGGATGTAGCTTCGCACCTTTGGATACAGCGTGAAATAGCTAATGATCATCTTTTCTGCCTCTTTAACCGGTATTCCAAGTCTCACGGAAAGGCCGTACGGTGTGACACCGTATATTATAGAGAAGTTCACCATCTTTCCAACCCGTCGCATCTCCTCGTTCACTTCTTCTGGCTTTACGTTGTAGATCCTGGAAGCAGTCAGGGTGTGTACATCGATGCCCTCCTCGAAGGCCTTCACAAGGTTCTCATCACCACTGAGATGAGCGAGGATTCTGAGTTCTATTTGGGAGTAATCCGCACTGACGATCCACCAGTCTGGATCCTGGGGCACAATCGCTTTTCTGATTTCTTTTCCCTCTTCGCTCTTCGTCGGGAGGTTCTGAAGGTTTGGATCGCTGCTACTCAACCTGCCAGTGGCGGTACCGGTTTGGTGGAAAGATGCATGAATTCTTCCGGTTTTCGGGTTCACAAGTTTCGGAAGGGTGTCTATATAGGTCGATTTCAATTTCTGGATCTTTCTGTACTCGAGAATGAGGGGTACTATCTCATGTTCGTTCGCTATCTCTTCCAGCACTTCTATCCTGGTGGAGTACTCTCCTGTTTTCGTTGTCTTACCACGGGGTTTTATCCCTAACTTCTCAAAAAGAATCTTTGAAACCTGTTTTGGAGAATTGATGTTGAAAGGTTCACCTGCTATCTGATAAATTTTTTCGGCGAGTTCCTCGAGCTTTTTGCCGTACTCCTCCGAGAGCTTTTTCAGGAATTCTGTGTCCACATACACTCCGTTCAGTTCCATGCGTGCAAGAACGTTCACAAGAGGCATCTCTATCCTGTAGAAGACATTCTCGAGTTCCATCTCATGGAGTTTCATGCTGAGTATCTTGTAGAGCCTATAAGTGATGTCTGCATCTTCGCAGGAGTAGTTCGCAGCCTTGTCCACCGGAACATCCGCAAAGCTGAAACCAAAAAGTGGTGAGGAAAACGACATCAGCTCTTGGTAGGACGTCATTTTGTATCCGAGAAATTTCAAAGACAGATCCTCGAGGTTGAATTTTTTCTCGTTTGGCTCCAGCAAGTATGCGGCTATCATCGTATCAAAATGCGGATAAACCGGCGATATACCCTTTACCATAAGAACCTTGTAGTCGTACTTCAGATTCTGCCCCACGATCTTCGAAGACGGATCTTCAAGGATTTCTTTCAATTTCGACAGTACCAGTGTTTCATCGAGATTCTGGGCGTTTCTATGGTGAAGCGGAATGTAATAGGCCGTTTTCGGTTTGAACGACACGGAGATGCCGATTATCTCACAGTTGAACGGATCCAGAGAGGACGTTTCAAGGTCCAGGGCAAAAGATGGAACCTCCTTCAGCTTTTCGATGAGATCTTCGAAGGTCTTTTGATCCCTTACGATCTCGTATCCGGTTGGTTCTGCTTCTTCGTACAGCTGAAGTTCTTTCATGATGGAAGCAAACTCCAGTTCTTTCAATATCGGAAGCAGTTTTTTCTTGTCGTATCCCCCGTATTTCATCTCTTCCCAGTCCACTTCAACGGGTGCGTTCGTCACCAAAGTTGCAAGTTTTTTGCTGAGGATGGCAACCTCCCTGTCTCTCAAGAGAGCCTTTCCCACTCTCTGGGGAAGTTCACGGGCATGCTCTAGAATGTCTTCAAGATTTTTGTACTTGCCAAGAAGTTGTACAGCGGTTTTTTCACCTATTCCCGTTACACCGGGAATGTTGTCTATCTCGTCTCCCGTCAGTGCTAGAAAATCTGGTATCTGATGTGGTTCCACACCATATCTTTCTTTCACCTTTTTCGAATCGTAAAGCTCAAGATCCGATATCCCCTTGACGATTCTCCAGACTTTTATCTTCTCGTTTACAAGTTGAAGCATGTCCTTGTCACCGGTTATTATGAAAATCTCATCGAAAAACGTGCAACCCTTGACTGCAAGCGTGGCGATGATATCGTCCGCTTCGTATCCCGCCAGCTCCAGTACTTTGAAACCAAGTGCTTCTATCAGACGCTTGATGTAAGGTAACTGCTGAACTAGAAGATCCGGCGTCTTTGGTCTTTGCGCCTTGTACGCTTCGAGCAGTTTGTGTCTGAACGTTGCTGCCTTCTTGTCGAAGGCCACAGCTGCGTAGTCCTTTTCAGGTATTATGTGTTCCTTTATGAATTTCACGAGCATCCTGGCAACGCCATAGACAGCGTTCGTTGGAATTCCCGTGGATGTGGAAAGAGATCTGTCGAGGGCGTAATATGCCCTGTAGGCCAGGGCTGTGCCATCAAAGAGAAATAGTCTCGCCATTTTCTTGCATCCCCCTGAGTTCCTCCAGAAAATCCACCGCTCGTCTCAGGTGTGGAATCACGATCGATCCTCCTACTACAAGGGCTACATCGAAGGCCTCGAATATTTCTTCGTCGCTCAGACCTTCCTGTACACATCTCACAAGATGGTACCTTATACAGTCATCGCACCTCAAGACCATCGATGCAACAAGTCCCATCAACTCTTTGGTTTTCGTGTCGAGTTTTCCCGGTCTGTACACGGACGTGTCCAAGTTGAAGAATCGTTTGGTGATCAACGTTCCCTTGGAGAGCACCTTCTCGTTCAGTTTTCGTCTGGTCTCGACGAATTTTCTGTATTCCATGCTTTTCACCTCATTTTCGAGAAAAGCTCCACTTCGTCCGTTATGATACCATCGATATGAGCCTTTATCCTCTGGAAAATCCCAGGATCGTTCAGGGTCCAGACGAAGATTCTGATGCCTTTTTCTCTGAACCTATCACAAAGTTCTGTCACGAACTCGCTTTCGAATGCTTGGTACGGAATGTGGAGAGAATAAGGACGTTCTCTTTCAACACGATCAACAAAGCTCTGGATGTCCCCGTAGTTTTCCTCGTCTATGAGATATCCGTATCTTGCCCCTTTGAACTCTTCATCCAGGAGGTCCAGGTCGAAAGAAGAAAAGATCACGTTTTTTCTGCCTTTCGAAAGCTCAAGGGCAGGTCTGGCCGCTCTCCGTTCTTTTATTTCAACGTTCACGATCTTGTCGTCAGAGATGTGTTCGTACACCTCGTCCAGAGTAGTTATCTTTCCATCTGAAAGCTCTTTCAACTCATCGAGCGTGGCATCTTTCACTTTCAGATCCTTTCCAAACAGTCTTTTCAAATCCTCATCGTGTGACACCACCACTTTTCCATCCTTTGAAAGCCTCACATCGAGTTCCACACCATCCGCACCGCATTCGATGGCCTTGATGAACGCTTCCAGGGTGTTTTCCAGGTACTTCGCTGAATAGCCCCTGTGGCCAAGTACGATCATCCTTTCAACACCCCGTACACTCTGAACACGTGCTTCACAAACTCGTCAACTCCGTTTCGACCTTCCACAGTGAAAAACCAGCTCTTTTTCCACCAGGAAACGATCCTTTTTCCGTCCACTACCGTGGAAAACTTTCCCATGTTTGGCAATTCCAAGATGCTTCTCACCGAGAGAAAACCCGTCTTCTTTTTTACCGCATTCCATACCCGCTTGACATCTTCTCCCCTGTATGCATAAAGAAGCAAAACATCTCCGGTTTTCGACTCGAAGATGGCTACTTTTCCCTTCATTTCCACTTCTCTGTATTGATCCACCTCTTTGATGTCTACCAGTCTGTACTCTTGATTCTCCAGTATCTGAAGAGCGGTCTCCACAGAGTAGGCATCGGGTGGAACCTCTATTTGAAAAAACGAGCAAGCAGAGAGAAGAAAAACAAGTGCTCCAAGAAGGATCCATCTCACTTTTCATCACCTTCTCCTATCTTCAGAAGGGCCAGGAATGCCTCCTGGGGAATGGTAACACGTCCTATCTCCCTGAGTCTTTTCTTTCCCTCCTTTTGTTTTTCCAGAAGCTTCATCTTTCTTGTCACATCCCCACCGTAACACTTGGCAAGGACGTCCTTTCTGAGCGCTTTTATATCGGCTCTTGCTATTATCCTGCCTCCTGCTTTTGCCTGAATCGGTATCTGAAATTGATGTCTCGGAATCAACTCTTTCAATTTTTCCACCATCTTTTTTGCCACTGGATAAGCCTTCGATCTATGAACGACGAAAGAGAGTGCATCGACGGGTTCTTTGTTGACCAGAATCGTCACTTTCACCAGGTCGCTCTTTCTGTACTCTTTGAATTCGTAATCCATCGAAGCATAGCCTCTGCTCACTGCCTTCATTTTATCAAAGAAGTCGTAGATTATCTCAGAAAGAGGAGCATCAAACCTCAGTATCACACGATTTCTCCCGGCGTTCTCTGTTGCCCTGAGTTCTCCTCTCTTTTCGTTCTGAACGAGATTGATGAGTGGTCCTATGTAATCGGTGGGCGTTATGATCGAAAGATCAACGTAGGGTTCGTACACTTCCAGTATTTCTCCCTCTTCTGGAAACTTTGAGGGATCGGTGATCTCCAGTTCTTCCCCGTTTCTCAAAACAACTTTGTACCTGACGTTCGGAGCCGTCAAAATGACTGCCAGATCGAATTCTCTCTCTATTCTTTCTCTCACAACGTCCATATGAAGAGGTCCGAGAAAACCACATCTGAAACCGAATCCCAGTGCAGGAGACATGGTGGGTTCAAATTGCAGGGCAGAATCGTTGAGTTTCAACTTTTCAAGGGCTTTTCTGAGCTCCTCATAGTACTCTGGAAGTCCTGGAAACATCCCCGCAAATACCATGGGTTTTATTTCTCTGTATCCTGGAAGCGGCTCTTCTACTGGATCGTCGGCTGATGTTATGGTGTCTCCCACCCGGGCGTCTCCCACTTCTTTTATACCCGCTATCACATATCCAACCTCTCCCGCGCTGAGTGCGTCCACTGGTGTCATCTCTGGCAAAAACACCCCGACTTCCTGCACTTCGTAGACCTTTTTGTTTGAAAAGGTCATGATACGATCGCCGGGCTTGATCTGCCCATCGAAGAGACGAATGTGAACGATAATACCTTTGTAGTTGTCGTATTTGGCGTCGAATATGAGTGCTTTGAGTTTTCCGTTGATGTCCCCCTTAGGTGGAGGAACTCTTTTAACTATGGCCTCAAGAAGTTCTCTAACACCCGTACCTTCCTTGGCACTGACGAGCAGTATTTCTTCGTCTTTCACACCGAGAAGGTCCTTTATCTCAAGGGCTGTCTCTTCGATGTTGGCGTTTGGAAGATCTATCTTGTTTATCACGGGGATTATCTCCAGGTCGTGCTCTATGGCAAGATAAGTGTGTGCGACGGTCTGTGCCTCCACTCCCTGGGTTGCATCCACAAGCAGCACTGCTCCTTCACAGGCTGCCATGCTTCTTCCCACTTCGTAGGAGAAATCCACATGGCCCGGTGTATCGATTATGTTTATCTCGTAGGTGTTCCCGTCTTCGGCTGTGTACATAACCTTCACTGGCTGGGCCTTTATCGTGATCCCACGCTCTCTTTCTATGTCCATCATATCCAGGTACTGGTCTCTCATTTTTCTTTTATCCACTGTGTTTGTGATCTCGAGAATCCTGTCCACAAGGGTTGTTTTACCGTGGTCAATGTGAGCGATTATACAGATGTTCCTGATCAGGTCGGGTCTGTACACCCACAGATCACCTCCGGAGAAATTAACCTCACTTTTGAATTTTACCATTTCGTTTTTTCAACTTCCCTGTGATATACATTCAGAAGGAAGGAGGGAAAGTTATGAGACGAATCGACCTCAATGGAAGATGGCAAATCAGAGATTCGAAGGGGGAATTCTCCCTTGTGGGACTTGTCCCGGGAGTCGTTCAGGCTGACCTGGTCAGAGAGGGATTACTTCCCCATCCCTATGTGGGAACCAACGAAGATCTTTTCAAAGAAATCGAAGATAGAGAGTGGATCTACGAGAGAGAGTTCAACTTTCAGGAAGATCTCTCAGACGAGGACAGGGTCGACCTTGTCTTCGAGGGGATAGATACTCTGGCCGACATTTACCTGAACGACGTGTATCTTGGAAGCGCAGAGGACATGTTCCTGGAGTATCGTTTCGACATCAAAGATGTACTAAAAGAAAGGAATCATCTCAGGGTGTTCATAAAGTCTCCTGTGAAAGTTCCAAAGACCCTTGAACAAAATTATGGGGTGCTGGGTGGCCCAGAGGACAGTATCAGAGGTTACATTCGAAAAGCTCAGTATTCCTACGGGTGGGACTGGGGCGCTCGAATCGTAACAAGCGGTATCTGGAGACCCGTTTACATCGAAACATACAGAAAAGCCCGTCTTCAGGATTCCACTGCTTACCTTGTTGATCTGAAAGGAAAGGATGCCGTGGTGAAAGTGAACGGGTTCGTTTATGGAGAAGGGGACCTTGTAGTCGATGTCTTTGTAAACGGCGAGAAGATGGGAAGTTACCAGGTGATGGAGAAAAACGGTGAAAAGTTCTTCGAGGGTGTTTTCAGCCTGAAGAACGCAAAACTCTGGTATCCCTGGAATGTTGGAGAACCGTACCTTTATGATTTCACCTTCGTTCTGAAAGAATCGGAAAAAGAAGTATACAGGGAAGAGAAAAGAATCGGTTTGAGAAAGGTAAGGATTTTACAGGAACCAGACGGCGAAGGAAAGACTTTCATCTTCGAGATCAACGGTGAGAAAGTCTTCGCAAGGGGAGCGAACTGGATACCGGCCGACAACATCCTCACATGGCTGAAAACAGAAGATTACGAAAAACTCGTAAGGATGGCAAAAGATGCCAACATGAACATGTTGAGGGTCTGGGGTGGCGGGATCTACGAGAGCGAAGATTTCTACAAACTGTGTGACGAACTTGGGATCATGGTATGGCAGGATTTCATGTACGCATGTTTAGAATATCCGGATCATCTGCCATGGTTCAGAAAGCTAGCAAACGATGAGGCAAGAAAGATCGTGAGAAAGCTCAGGTATCATCCCTCCATCGTTTTGTGGTGTGGCAACAACGAGAACAACTGGGGATTTGACGAATGGGGTAACATGTCAAGAAAGGTGGACGGCATCAATCTGGGAAACAGACTCTATCTCTTCGACTTTCCCAAAATATGTGCGGAAGAAGATCCCGCAACTCCGTACTGGCCTTCCAGTCCATACGGTGGAGAGAAGGCAAACAGTGAAAAAGAAGGTGACAGGCACGTCTGGAACGTATGGAGCGACTGGATGAACTACGATCATTACGAAAAAGACAGCGGAAAGTTCATAAGCGAGTTCGGTTTTCAGGGAGCCCCCCATATGAAGACGATTGAATTTTTCTCAAAACCACATGAAAGAGATCTATTTCATCCGGTCATGTTGAAGCACAACAAGCAGGTCGAAGGACAAGAAAGACTCATCAGGTTCATCTACGGAAACTTTGGCCGTTGCAGAGACTTCGAAAGTTTTGTTTATCTGTCCCAGCTCAATCAGGCAGAGGCGATCAAGTTCGGCGTGGAACACTGGAGAAGCAGAAAATACAAAACGGCAGGAACGCTCTTCTGGCAATTGAACGACAGTTGGCCTGTTTTCAGCTGGTCTGCCGTGGATTATTTCAAAAGACCAAAAGCATTGTACTATTACGCAAGAAGGTTTTTCGCAGACGTACTTCCAGTTGTGAAGAAAATCGATGACAGGGTGGGCCTTTTTGTTGTGAGCGATCTCAGAGAGCTTAAAAAAGCCAGTGTCAGATTTGCAGCCTACAGAATGTCAGGAGATCTGATTTTTGAAAACCTCTACGATGTCACGTTACCAGCGGATTCAGTGATCCTGGTGGATACCGTTTCCACTTCGGCCGATCTGGCGTTCTTTGTAGAAGTGAAGGTAGAAGGCAGATCTTTCAAGAACTACAGGATCCTGAAAAAATGGAGAGAAATGGACATTATAGATCCAGAGATCTCGGTGATTGAAAAAGAGAACGAAATCGAAATAACAGCAGAAAGGCCTGCTTTTGGTATCAAGATTCTCTCAGAAGAACTGCCAGAAGACGACTTCCTGTTCCTTGAGCCCGGGGAAAAGATCGTCCTCAAAAAACCAGGCGGGTTTTTCGGTGTGAAATCTCTCTTTGATTATCTAGAAAGATGAAAGCCCCCTTGAGGGGCTTTCATTTCACATCCATCTTTCTCTTTATCTGAGTGATCAGCTGTTTCAATCGGCTCGCTCTTCTGTAGTCTTCATTTTTTATGGCTTCCTTCAATTTTCGCTCAAGAAACGCTATTTTCCTTTCGTTCAGAAGGACCTCCCTTTCTTGTGGATGCCATTTCCCAAACATCTGCTCCAGCACATAGACAGGAATCTCTACGAAAACTACCATTTCATCTTCAAAAACATGTCTTCCTTTTTTGAGGGTCTCGTCCGGAACACCAGCAATCTTTCTGAGAGGCACACTGTTTCTCAGAACTTCGGCTACACATTTTTTACAGTAAGAGATCTTTTTTTCTACACCATCAAAGTCTATCTGATAAGAATGGGAAGCTTTTTGACCACATTTCATGCATTTCATACTCTCACCTCTAAGGAGTTGTAAACGGACATTGCCTTGTCTATTCCCTCGTTGAGAATTGTCACCAGTGCATCTCTGGAAAGTTCAAAGACTTTCTGAAGTACTTCGAGTTCTTCTTTTGAAAACTCACCCAGAACGAAATCCACCAAACTTGTTCCTTCTGGTTTCTCTCCTATTCCGATTCTTATACGCTTTATCTCCTGTGTTCCAAGTGCCTGGATTATCGACTTCATTCCGTTGTGTCCACCGTCCGAACCTTTCTTTCTGACCCTGATCTTTCCAAGCTTTAGACTCACATCATCGTACACTACTATTATATCATCCACGTTCACTTGAAAGAAACGCATTATATAAGGCATAGCAACACCGCTGAGATTCATGTAGGTCAGCGGTTTCACAAGTACAATTTCGTGGCCATCCAGTTCTGCCCTGTTCCACTCGAAAAATTTCTCCGACTTCCAGCCTTTGCTTTTCAAGTAATCCAGAAAAAGGAAACCCACGTTATGCCTTGTGAAGGCATAACGTGGGCCTGGGTTTCCCAACCCCACAGCGACCATTTACTCTTCTTCCTCTTCTTCCTTCTTCTTTATTACTTCAGGTTCTACTTCTTCCTTTTCTACCGCTTCTTCTTCTTCGATGGATACTTCTTTAGGAACAAGGACGGATACCACTGCTTCTTCATCTTCCAGAAGACATTTCACGCCCTCTGGGAGTTTCAGATCCCTTGCGTGGATCACATCTCCAAGATCCAGTGAAGAAACGTCCACTTCTATCTCCTGTGGTACCCTGTCGGGATCTGTTTCAACGGGGATCTCTTCATGGTAGACTTCGAGGAAGCCACCTTTTTCCACGCCGACGGGTTTTCCTACCACTTTGAGAGGAACGTTGATTCTCATCCTGTGACCCTTGACAGGTTCATAAAAATCCACGTGGACGATCGCTTCGGAGACCTTGTCTCTCTGGATCATCTTCAAGAACACGGTCTTTTCCGAAACGGTCTTCTCCTCATCATCCTTGATAATCAGACGAATGGGAGTGGTTTCGGTTATCGTGTGGAAGACCTTTTCAAGCAGCGATCTTTTTATCTTCACAGGAATAGGATCCGTTGCGGGTCCGTACACAACGGCGGGTACTTCTCCTCTTCTTCTGAGGCGTTTTGCTTCTCTTTTGCCCTTTGGTGTTCTCAATCTGACCTCTAGACTTACCATCTTTTCTCCCTCCTGTAGGTCTTCATCTGAAGAGTATGCTCACCGACAGATGCTTTCTGATCCTCATGATGGCTTCTCCTATCAGGTTTGCCACCGAGATAACCTTAACCTTTTCAGGTAGCCTTTCATGGTAAATGGTATCCGTTATGTAGACGGTATCTATCGGGGAATTTTCTATTCTTTCAAGGGCGTTCTCCGAGAACACCCCGTGTGTTGCACAGGCGATGATCTTTTTCGCACCGGCCTTCTTCAGAGCTTCAGCGCCCTTTACTATCGAATGGGCAGTATCTATTATATCATCAAAAAGGATAACTACTTTATCCTTCACCTCTCCTATTATGTTTACAACCTCCGCCACATTGTCACTCGGTCTTCTTTTGTCAAGTATGGCAAGGGATGTTTTCAGTCGTTCTGCCATTCTTCTTGCCCTTCTTACTCCACCCACATCTGGAGACACAACCACCGTTTCTTCGGGGACTATTTCCTCCCTTTTTTGAAGTTCTTCTGCAAACACAGGATAACTCCATAGATTGTCAACCGGTATGTCGAAGAATCCCTGAATTTGTTCTGCGTGAAGATCGACCGTGAGAACCCGGGTTGCACCAGCCACCGTGATCAAATTTGCCACCAGTTTGGCGCTTATCGGGTCTCTTCCCTTTGCCTTCCTGTCTTGCCTTGCGTATCCATAGTAAGGAATAACGACAGCTATCGTGTTGGCTGAAGCCCGCTTGAACGCATCGATCATGATGAGAAGCTCCATCAAGTTTTCGTTGACCGGGGGAGACGTGGATTGAATGAGGAATATGTCATGGCCTCTCACTGTCTCGTTGATTCGGACGTTTATCTCCCCATCAGCAAACCTGCCAACCTCGCAGTCACCAAGCTGAAGATTCAGGTACCTTGCTATCTTCTCTGCAAGAGGCTTGTTAGAATTTCCAGCAAAAACCTTCATCTCGTTTGAAAAAGACATATCATTCCTCCTTTCTCTTCAGTACCCACCCTTCTTTCACGATCTGGCGGGCTCTTCCCAGACCCAGAGAGTATGGAGGAACGTCTTCTGTGATCACAGATCCGGCTCCTATGAGAGCTCCCTTTCCTACGCGAACAGGTGCCACCAGTGATGTGTTGCTTCCTATGAAGGCTTCGTCCTCGATGAAAGTGGGATTTTTTCTCTTTCCATCGTAGTTGCACGTGATGGTACCGGCTCCTATGTTTACGTTCGCCCCAACGTAAGCATCTCCTATGTAACTAAGATGCTGGGCCTTCGTTCCCTCTCCAATTGTACTTTTTTTGATTTCAACAAAATTTCCGATTTTTGACAATTTCTTCAAAACGGTTCCCTCTCTCAGCCTTGCGAAAGGTCCAACAGAAACGCCGTCCTCTATCACGCTTTTGAAGCACTCTGAACGCATTATTTTTACGTTGTTTCCCACTTCGCAGTCTACGATACGGCTCAGAGGGCCTATTTCGCAGCCTTTACCTATCTTCGTTTTCCCCTCTATGAAGGTCATGGGATATACGATCGTGTCCATCCCTATCTCCACCGAGTAGTGTATGTATGTGGTGTTCGGATCCAGTATCGTAACACCATTTTCGAGAAGCTCTTCTATTTTTCTTCTTCTCAGCTGATCTTCAAGCCAGACCAGGGTCTTCCTTGTGTTCACTCCCGTGATCTCCAGAGGATCCGCTGTTCTGACAACCCGAACGTTCTCGGCGAGGTTCACCGCATCTGTGAGGTAGTACTCTCCTTTCGCGTTGTCGTTCTTGATCTTTGGAAGCACTTTCAGCAGAAATTCGCCGGAAAAGACGTAAAAACCCGTGTTGATCGTTTTAATTCCTTTCAGATTCTCCGGAAGATCCACTTCCTCTATTATCCTGTACCTTCCCCCGTCCTCCACAACCCGACCGTATCCAGAAGGATCCTCCACGTCTGCCACAAGGATCGTGACATCCGCTCCTTTTCTGTGCTCTTCGATCATCCTCTTGAGGGTGCTTTCACTTATCAGTGGGACGTCTCCGTATAGGATGATAACATCATCGTCTGGTTTCAGGAAACTTTTTGCACACATCACAGCGTGTGCTGTTCCCAGTTGCTCTTCCTGAATGAAAATCCTGACCCATTCTGGAAGGTGTTTTCTGACCTTTTCTGCCTCAAAACCGAGAACAACACCAACTTCCTGGGCCACTTTCCCCGCCGTGTCGATCACCCACTCTATCATGGATTTGCCGGAGAGTCTGTGTAGAACTTTCGGTACCGCGGACTTCATCCTCGTTCCCTTTCCAGCAGCCAGAATGAGTGCTTTCATGGTTTCACCTCTCAAAACCAGTTTTTCTTTTCAAGATCCAGTTCGTTCAGTTCTCCCTTCAGAAAGCCTTCGATCTCTTCTCTTGTTATCTCGTCCTCAACAAACACTCTCTTTTCCCTGGGGAAAGTCTCGAAAACGTGGTGAACGATCGGCTTTTGTGAGATCTCCATGGCAAACAGTATCATCTGAAGCGCCTCGTGAATTTCCTCATCTGAGTACTTCTTTCTGAGATGATGAATGTGTTTTTCCATGAGATCGAAGATGTCTTCCTGGGATCCCTCAAGGACGTTCAGTATATCATCCAGAGCACTCACACTCTCTCCTCCAGCATCTTTTTGAACTCAAGCGCGTTCATCGCCGCTTGGCCCCTATAGCAGTTGTTGAAAAAAACATACGTTTCCTTCACCTTCTGAGACACATCCAGTACATCGCTCAGGAAAGAACTCAACTCTTCACGGCTGTACAGGTAATTGTACCGTTCTTCTCCCTCTGCTTCAAACCAGCGTTCGTTCCTCCCATGGAACCTGAAGTAAGCATAATCCGTTGTCACAATGGGTCTGTAAGGAAAAAGACCCGGAATCTTCGGTACGTCCACTATCACAAGGGTTATCTCCTGTTCCTTCAGGAAATGATACACATCGTCTCTGTCCCAAGAACTGTGGCGAAATTCACACGCAAGATGATGGGGAAAGATCTCTTTCAATCGTTTCAGATACTCCAGGTTGCTGGAAGAATATTTGAACGAAAACGGAAACTGAGCAAGGGTCATTTTCAACCTTCCCTCTTCGATGAGTGGTTTCAACTCTTCCACGAAGTTTTCAACCTCGCCCCTCGGGTCTTTTCCCTCTTTCCAGAGTACGTGTGTCACGTTTCCCGGAAACTTTACGGTAAAATAAAAATCGGAAGGGGTCTTTCTCAACATTTGCACAAAAGAGCGCCACGATGGTTGTGTATAATATGTGAAGTTCAACTCGACTATTCTGAAACCGAGTACCGCCCAGTAATATTTCAAAAACTGAGAGGGTTTTAGATACTCAGGGTACACAACTCCTTTCCAATCTTCAAAGGAAAAACCGCTCGTTCCAACATAAACCATCCGTTCCTTCCCCTTCTGGAAGAATGCTTCAATATGTATTGTACAACACACATGGAGGTATGAAAGATGAAAAAACTCGTGTTTGAACATCTCGATGAAGAAAAACTCAAAAGACTGGCTGAGGCGATGACAGGGGCATTGAAAGGAGGAGAGGTGGTTGTACTGTCAGGCGAACTCGGCGCAGGAAAGACAACGTTTGTGAGGGGGATGGTCAGGGCAATTGGACTGGATGAATCCATTGTAAGGAGTCCTACCTTCACACTCATGAACGTCTACCCCGGAACGAAAACGATATACCATCTTGATCTTTACAGGGTGGAGGATCCCGAGTTTCTCCTTCTCGACGTTGAAGACGTGCTGGAGAGTGAAGAAGGAGTGCTGGTTGTAGAATGGGGAGACCTGTTTGAAAACTTCTGGCCAGAAGATGCGATAAAGGTGAAGATCGAGGTGGCGGATGAACTTTCCAGGAACGTGGAAATCTCAATACCTGAGGAGGTGAACTATCTTGTCGAAGCAGTCGAAAGAGGTGGAAAAGAGCTTCAAGGTTCTTGAAAAATACGCCAGACAGCGGGAGCGAGATATAGAGATTCCAGAAAGCCTTCCCTGTATTCCCCTGAGAAACGGTCTGGGAGTCTTTCCAAACACTGTCGTTCCCTTCTACGTTGGAAGGGAAAAATCTCTCATTGCCCTCGAAGAGGCGATGGAAAAATACAATAGACTGCTTTTTGTTGTCAACCAGATCGATCCGTCCATTGAAAATCCGGGCTCTGAAGATCTCTACAGAGTGGGAACGATCGTCAAGGTTCTTCAGATAATGAAACTTCCCGACGACACCTTCAAAGTGCTGGTTGAAGGATTGGAACGAGCCCGCGTGGAGGAATTCGTCTCCACAGAACCTTTCTTCCTGGTGAAACTCGAAGTCTTGAAGGTGAAATACCGGAAGACAAAAAAACTGGAAGCACTGATGCGGAGTGTGAAGGACAAAGCGATCAGGTACTTCAACCTCACCAGGAAGTTTCCTCAGGAAACCCTCGTCACGTTGAAGGAAATGCAGGATCCAAACAGGCTGGCAGATTTTGTGGCTTCCATTCTACCCGTTCCCCTTGAGACAAAGCAAGAACTCCTTGAAACGATCCATCCTTTGCATCGCCTCGAAAAGGTCCTCTCCATTCTGGTGAAGGAAATAGAGATACTGGAAATAGAAGAGGAGATAGAAAAGAAGGTAAAAGATAGGATAGAAAAGACACAGAGAGAGTATGTCCTGCGCGAAAAACTCAGGGCTATAAAAGAGGAACTGGGTGCGGAAGAAGAGGTAGAGATCAGGGAACTCTACGAAAAAGTTGAAAAGGGTGATTATCCAGAGTACGTGAAAGAAAAGGCAGTGAAAGAAATCCAGAGACTGGAGAAGATGTCCCCCTACAGTGCTGAGGCCACCGTCGTGAGGACCTATCTGGACTGGCTGCTGAACCTTCCCTGGAACGTTACAACGGAAGACAGAATAGACGTGAAAGAAGCAAGAAAGATTCTGGACAGGAATCACTGCGGTCTGGAAGAGGTGAAAGAGAGGATCCTGGAGTACCTCGTTGCAAGGAAATTTTCAAAGAATCTCAAGGCACCGATTCTGTGTCTTGTCGGGCCCCCAGGTGTTGGAAAGACTTCCCTTGGAAGAACCATAGCCGAGGCTATGGGAAGAAGATTCGGAAGAATGTCCCTTGGAGGGCTGAGGGATGAAGCTGAGATAAAGGGCCACCGTCGAACCTACGTCGGTGCCATGCCCGGAAGGATCATCCAGATAATCAGAAGAGTTGGAACGAAAAACCCGATCATCCTGCTGGACGAGGTGGACAAGATGGGTATCAGTTTCCAGGGAGATCCTGCCTCGGCACTTCTTGAAGTTCTCGATCCAGAACAGAACAAAGATTTTGTGGATCACTACCTTGAGATACCCTTCGATCTTTCTCAGGTCCTCTTCATCACAACGGCGAACGTACTCCACACGATCCCACCGGCCCTCAGAGACAGGATGGAGATCATAGAGATACCGGGATACTCTGATCCGGAAAAGTACCACATCGCAAAGGACTACATCGTTCCACGAATTGCAAACCAATATGGTCTGTCCCGGATAGAATTCACCCCCGGTGCGATCAAGAAGATCATAAGGGAATACACAAAAGAAGCGGGTGTGAGAAATCTGGAAAGGATCATAGAAAAGGTTGTGAGAAAAAGTCTTGTAAAAAAAGAGAGGAAAAATCTGAAAATAGGAACAAAGGACGTGGAGGAACTACTCGGCCCGGCTGTTTACAGATCAGAAGACGTGCTGGAGGAAGATACGGTGGGGGCTGTCACCGGGCTTGCCTGGACACCAGTGGGTGGAAGTGTTTTGATCGTGGAAAGTCTTCTTGTCCCAGGCAAAGGAAATCTCGTATTGACAGGCTACATGGGGGACGTTATGAAAGAATCCGCTAAAATCGCACTCAGTGTGGTAAGAAAGATGTGTGGAGAAGAATGCAGGGATGTTTTTGAAAAGAACGACATACACATACATGTTCCCGAAGGTGCCGTGCCGAAGGATGGACCTTCAGCAGGTGTTACCATCACGGTGGCTCTGTACTCTGCCGTCACCAAGAAAAAAGTGAGAAAAGACGTGGCGATGACTGGAGAGATCACCCTAAGAGGAAAAGTGCTTCCGGTTGGGGGAATCAGAGAAAAACTCCTCGCAGCAAAGAGAGCAGGGATAAAAAAGGTGATCCTTCCAGAGCGCAACAGACCAGACGTAGAAAAAATCCCAAAGGAGTTTCTGAACGGACTGGAAATCGTGTTCTGTAGGGAAATAACTGATGTTCTGAAGGAGGCAGTGCTCGGGTGAAAAAAGACGTGTTCTACGTGGTCGTTTTGACGGTATTTGCACTTCTTTTCACCATCACGTACTTTTCTTACAGGACACTCAACGAAAAGGTTGAGTACACCGAAAAACTGGTGAAGGCTTACGAACTCTACATATTCTCCGATTACGAAAAATTCGCCGATTACGTCGAAAAAGAGGGACTGAAAATAGAGGGAATGGACCTTCTGAGAGAGAAAAAAGCACGATCCCTTCTTGCAGAGGCAAAGGATCTGTACAAACTTGCCAATTATGGAGAGGCTCTTGCTCTGTTCGAAAAAGCGTCGAATCTGACAGAAAACGAGGAGATCAAGAAAATAGCAGATTTTTACGTAGAAGAGTGCAAGAAAAAACTGGAGGGTGATTGAGTTGGAAGAACTGAAACTCCTCCACACCGCAGACTGGCATTTTGGTCTCACTTCCTGGAGCAGTTCAAAACCCAGGGACCGCAGAGCCGAAATAAATGAAGCACTGGATAGGGTGATTGAAGAAGCAAGGAAAGAAGGTGTGGATCTCTTCCTGGTGGCGGGGGATCTGCTTCACAACAGATCGAATCCTGGTGTTCTTGCGATAAAAGATGTCATGGAAGTTCTGAAGAAGATGCTGAAAATCGCACCGGTTGTGGTACTTCTGGGCAACCACGACTGGCGCGGCTTGACGGCGTTTGGAGACCTACTTCAGGTTCTATCGGATGACCTTGTTTTTTTGAGATATCCAGAACCCGTGGACGTTGTTGCAGGAAGAGGCCAGAAAGTAAGAATCCTTCCCTTCCCATATCCAGAGGAATCAGAGGATCTCGAGGCGAAAATCTCCAGAGGAAGGGATTTCAGGCAGTGGCTTGAGAAAAAACTGGCAAAGCTCAAAGAGGCGGGCAAAGAGGATTTTGCCGTGTTCGTGGGTCATTTCACGGTGGAAGGACTGGAACCTTACGCGGGTGCTGAACAGGGAAGAGAAGTCGTGATAAATCGAAACCTCATACCGTTCTTTGCTGACTACGTGGCTCTTGGTCATTTACATGGTTTTCATGTGGTTCAGGAACAACCGTTGATGATCTACTCCGGATCTCCCATAAGGCTGGATTTCGGCGAGGAAAAGGATGAAAAAGGTGCCGTGCTTGTGGTCGTGAAAAAAGGCAGCGAACCTGTATTCAGAAAGATCGACACCAACCCGCTTCCCCTGAAAACCCTCTTTTACAGAACGCTGGACACATCGGCCAGAAGGGAAATAAAAGATTTCTGTCGGACCTTTCCCGGTTATGTGAGGATCACCTACGAAGAAGATCCCCTCAACATGGCTCACGAACTTCTGGGTGAGATCGACAACGTGGTAAAGGTAGAAAAAAGAATCGAAAAGGTGTTTCAAAGCGGTGTGGATGACGTGAGGGAAGAGATATCAAAGCTGGACTTTTTTGAACTCTTCAAAGAATACGTGAAGACCCGCGTGGAAAATCATGAGAATCTCATAAAGCTCCTTGAGGAATTACTCGAAGAGGTGAAAGGGAATGAGACCTGAAAGGCTTGTGGCCAAAAATTTTCTCGGTTTGAAAAGCGTGGATATAAACTTCGAAAAAGGTATCACGATCATAGAGGGACCAAACGGGGCCGGAAAGTCCTCGATATTCGAAGCCATTTCCTTTGCGTTGTTTGGAGAGGGTATAAGGTACGGAAGAAACGTCTATGATTATGTGAACACAGAATCTCCAGAAAGAAGGGCCCAGTTGATCTTCCGTTTTGAACGTGGAGGCAAAAGGTACGAAGTCCTAAGAGAAATAGAATCTGGTGTAAGAAAGAAACATTCTGCCGTCCTCGTTGAAGTGCTCGAAGAAGGAAAGAAAGCAAGACAGGCGGTGAAGGTGGACGATGTAAGAAAGAAAATCGAAGAGATCCTGGGGGTGGACTCCAGAACCTTTACGAAAACGATCTTTCTCCCACAGGGAAAGATCGACGAACTTCTAAAATCAACTTCCGGTGAGATATCAAGAATCATATCTGATGTCTTCCTGGACGAGGACATTCTGAAAAGGCTGGAAGACACCCTCAACAAAAAGATGAACGAACTGAACCAGGAAACCTCAGGTTACGAAAGTCTTCTTTCGGAGATCATCAGTTACCTCGACAAATACAGACTAGAAGATATGAACAAAAAACTCTCATATCTGTTGAATGAGAAGAAAAGACTTCTGGATGAAGAAGAAAAACTTCGAAGTGAAGAAAAAAGGTTGTCTAATCTTGTTGAACGATACCAGGAGATAGTGAAAAAGAAAAAAAGGCTGAAAGAACTTCTTCAGGAAAAGACGCAACTGGAAGAAGAGGTGAAACAGGAAAGGAAAATAAAGAAGGCAAAGGAACTCAAGCCCATCTTTGAAGAGTTACGCATCAGAGAAAGCAATCTAAAACGTATTTCCGATGAGATAAACAAATATGTAGAGCGCCTCAAAAAACTTCAAACAGAAAGAGAAAACGCATCAAAAAGACTTTTGTTGTACAAAGAAGATCTTTCACGCAAGAAAGAACAGGCCAAGAAACTTCGCCGTGAGTTGGAAGAGGCTGAGGGAATACTGGAGAGATCACGACCGATTCTGGAAAAGATGATCAGAACGCTTGAAGCCATAAGGCAAGCAGAAGAAGAGGTGAAAAAGCTTCACAAAGATCTGGAAGAAAAGGAAAGAGAACTTCTCCGCATTGAGAGTATCGTTGAAGAGAAAAAGACAGTTCTTGAAGAAACAAAGAAGAGCCTTGCTGAGTTGAAAAAGAACCACCTCGCATGGCTGGTGTATCAAATAGCCTCACAACTGAAGGATGGAGACACATGCCCGGTATGTGGTGGAGAGTACCACGGCGAGGCAAAAAGAGTTGATTTCGATCGTGAACAATTCGAAGAGCTAGAAAAGAGAAAGTCTTCTCTGGAAAGCGAACTTGTGATCCTTGAAGAAAGAAAGAAAAATCTTTCATCGGCCATCGAGGAAACAAAAGAATCTCTGATGAGCAGAGAAAAAATTCTGAGTGAACTGAAAAAAGAAAAAGAAAAGATGGAAGAAGACCTCAACCGACTTGGCTACAAAGAAGGAATGGAAAAAACTATCAAAGAAAAAAGAAAAACCGTCGAAATGCTAGAAGAAAACTGCAAAGTTCTCTCAGAAAAGATAGCCTCGGAGAAAACAAGGATCGAACAATTAGATGATCAGATCAAAAACACCATGGATGAAATAGAGGCAAAAAGAAAAGAGTTCGAAGATTCAAAGGCAGAACTGTCCCATCTGAAGGAAGATTTTATGAAAAGATTAGAAGACGCAGGCCTAAGCGTTGAAGAGTTCAGGATACTGGTGAACGAAGAACCAAAGAACGCAGAAGACAAACTGAAAGCCGTTGAAACAGAGATCCGTCTTCTCGAAAAAGACATCGAAAAAGAAAAGGGTATGAGCCCGAAAATACTGGAAGAACACAAAAAGATTCTGGATCATCTTGAGAAAATAAAAGAAAAACTTTCCGAGTTGAACAGAGAAGAGGGTATCATACGGCACATATTGGAGGAAGTGAAGGCAAAAGAGGAAAAGAGAAAGGAACTGGAAAGCAAACTACTCGAGTTGAAAAAAAGACTCGAAGAGTTTGGACTTTTGAAGCGACTTCTTTTCCGAAAGGACGAGTTCTATTCGTACTTCACAGAAAGGGTACTCGAAGCTGTTCTGAAGCGAACAAATTCCTATCTGGAAGTGCTGACAGACGGTCGATTCGAGATAGATTTTGTTTCCGGCAAAGGATTTGTTATATACGATAGAGGGACAGAGAGAATGGCAAGTGGACTTTCTGGAGGAGAAAGTTCTCTGATAGCGATCTCTCTTGCGATGTCTCTGGCAGAAGTTGCTTCCGGAAGGCTCGATGCGTTTTTCATAGACGAAGGCTTTTCAAGTCTCGACACAGAAAACAAGGCAAAAGTTGCCTCTGTTTTGAAAGAATTGAAGAAACTGAACAAGGTGATCGTTCTGATAACGCACGACAGGGAATTTTCGAATGCCTTTGAAAGAAAATTGAGAATAGAGGAAGGGGTTGTTGTGTCAAATGAATGAGGAAAGAAGAAAAAAAGAAGAACTGATAGAGAGGATCATCAAAGAAAAAGGTGAAGAGGCTTTTCCAAAACTAATAGAACTACTGGAAGACGAGGATCCAGAGGTGAAAGAGATCGTCGCGGAGGTGTTCTATAGATTCGGAGACAAAGCGAGGGAATTTCTTTTCAACGAAATACAGAAAAGAAGAGAGAAGGGCTTTGAGAAGAACGACATCACGAACCTGTACATAGTGGATATCCTTGGAGATCTGGGAGAAAAGAGAATGAAAAACATCCTCTACGAACTCATGGAAAAATACGACTCAGAAGAGGCCTTGCTTGTGATATACGAAGCATTGGCAAAGATAGGTGAGGGAGAGGTGTTCCTGCCGGAACTGGAGTACCTCATGTTCGAAGATTCCTACAGAAAAGAACTCTGCGAACAGGTGGCCATGGTTCTGGCACACATACCAAACGAAAAGTCTTTGAAGATACTCCTGAGGTCTCTGAAAAGCAACGAATTTTCTGAAGATCAAAAAGAGTTCTTCAGAAAGGCAGTGGAGATGATATTGTACAAGAAGCCAGAACTTGCCTCACTCATAGACGAAAACGAAAGAAAGGAGATGGGATTATAGTTGAACCTGTCATCGCGGAGAATATCAGAAAATCTTACGGCAAAAAGCAGATACTGGAAGGTGTTTCCCTTCACGTGAAAAAAGGAGAGTCCCTCGGTGTCGTTGGAAAGAATTCGGCTGGTAAGACAACTCTTTTAAAGATCCTGGCGACCATCTTAAAACCAGACGAGGGAAGACTGATTCTCTTTGGAAAAGATGTTCCCAAGGATCTCAAGAGCGTCCGCAAAAAGATAGCCTTCGTTCCGGAGTTTCCCTCACTCTTGGAGGAACTCTCCGTTTACGAGAACCTTATGTTCTTTTCTCAACTCAAGGGTGTTAAATTGAAAGATTCGTTGATATCAGATCTCATGCTGGAACCCTTTTTGAACACTATCGTCCAGAACGCTTCGAAGGGAATAAAACAGAGGCTGGCAATAGCGGTTGCTCTTCTTGGTGAGCCCGAACTTGTGATTCTCGATGAACCCACCAGTGGACTGGATGTGGAATCTGCAACCGTTGTGAGAGAGTTGCTGAAAAGGTTGAAAGAAGAAGGCATCACGATAATTGTTTCTTCACACATAGAGGAAGACATAAAGAGTGTGTGCGACAGGATATTCTTCATCAACAATGGAGGGAGAAAACTGTGAACGAGATCGTGGCGAAGAAACGTCTTGCGTTCGATGTTTTCGATTTCTGGGTCCACTCTCCTTCGATATCGAAAGAGGCAAAACCGGGACAGTTCGCCATCATCAGACTCCATGAGAAGGGAGAGAGGATTCCCCTGACTGTGGCCGACACAAAGCCTGAAGAAGGACTCTTCAGAATGGTCGTGAAGGTTGTGGGAAAGACCACCCACGAACTCTCTTTGAGAAAAGAGGGAGACACCATCCTGGATGTGGTGGGTCCTCTTGGAAACCCGAGTGAGATCAGAAATTATGGCAGAGTCCTTCTTGTTGGCGGTGGGGTGGGAATAGCCACACTCTATCCGATAGCGAAGGCTTTGAAGAACTCTGGAAACGAGGTAGTGGCTGTGCTTGGAGCCCGCACGAAGGATTATCTGATCATGGTGGATGAGTTCAGGGAAATCTCCGAAGTCTTTCTTGTAACGGACGACGGAAGTGCGGGCATGAAAGGTGTCGTCACCGATGCAATGGACAGACTCTTCAAGGAAGGATCTTTCAACGTTTGCTGGGCGATAGGTCCAACCATCATGATGAAGTTCTGTACTTTGAAGGCGATGGAGTACGGTGTTCCGATATGGGTCTCTCTCAACCCGATAATGGTCGATGGTACCGGCATGTGTGGTGCCTGTAGAGTGACGGTTTCGGGACGGATGAAGTTTGCCTGCGTGGACGGGCCAGAGTTCAGAGGAGAAGAAGTGGACTGGGATGAACTTCTAAAGAGGCTTGCCCAGTACAGAGAACAGGAAAGGATATCCTATGAGAGATTTCTGAAAACGGCAGGTGAAACGAAATGAGCAAAAAAACCCCGATGAGAGAACAACCACCCGATGTGAGAAAGAAAAACTTCGATGAAGTCGCACTCGGCTACACGCTTGAAGAGGCTGTATCAGAAGCACAGAGGTGTCTTCAATGCCCCACACATCCGTGTGTGTCCGGGTGTCCGGTGGGAATCGATATTCCAGGTTTCATAAGAGAACTTCGCAACGGAAGACTCGAAGAATCCTACAGGATACTGAAAAGTTACAACAACCTTCCTGCCGTCTGTGGAAGGGTCTGTCCGCAGGAGGTTCAGTGTGAGTCTCGCTGTGTTGTTGGAAAGATGAAGGACAGTGAACCTGTTGCGATAGGAAGACTGGAAAGGTTCGTGGCAGACTGGGCGGCCGAAAACCTCGAAGAAAAAGTGGAAGAAAGTGCCGGTCAGAGAAAGGAGAAAGTCGCCATCGTGGGTTCTGGACCCGCCGGGCTCACAGCGGCGGCAGACCTTGCAAAAATGGGATACAGCGTCGATGTCTTCGAGGCACTCCACAAACCAGGAGGCGTTCTCGTCTATGGGATACCGGAGTTTCGTCTTCCAAAGAAGATCGTTGAGAGGGAAGTCAACTACATAGAAAAACTCGGTGTGAAAATCTTTCTGAACACCGTCATTGGAAAGACCGTGAAGGTTAAAGATCTTCTGGAAGAGTACGATGCCATCTTCATAGGAACCGGTGCGGGAACACCAAAGTTTATGGGAATTCCCGGAACGAATCTGAACGGTGTCTACTCTGCGAACGAGTTTCTCACCCGGGTCAATCTCATGAAAGCCTATCTCTTCCCAGATTACGACACACCGATCCGTGTTGGAAGGAGAGTGGCCGTCATCGGTGCCGGAAACACCGCCATGGATGCAGCAAGAAGTGCTTTGAGACTTGGAGCAGAAAAGGTGTACATCGTCTACAGAAGAACAGGAAAAGAAATGCCCGCAAGAAGAGAAGAGTACCACCATGCCCTCGAGGAGGGAATAGAGTTTCTCTGGCTGACCCTTCCTGTTCGATACCTTGGAGATGCCAACGGAAACGTGGAGGCAATGGAATGCGTGAAAATGGAACTCAAAGGAGTGGACAAATCTGGAAGACCAAAGCCCGTTCCCGTGGAAGGGAGTAACTTCGTTCTCGAGGTCGATATGGTGATAGAAGCGATAGGGCAGGGACCAAACAGGGTGCTCCTTTCTGAATTTCCAGGCCTTGAACTGAACGAGCGTGGTTATATAAAAGCAGAAAAAGACACGGGAGCCACCAGCGTGAGGAGTGTCTTTGCGGGTGGAGACATAGTGACCGGTGCCGCAACGGTGATAGAGGCCATGGGAGCAGGAAAAAGGGCAGCACAGTTCATCCACTCTTATCTGTCGGGAGAATGGGATCCGTGGCAAAAGTGATCCTTATCTTCGCCATGGATCTTTCTGGAAAGATCGCATCTTCGGTTAGCGGATGGAACTCTCCTGAGGACAGAAAGCACTTCAGAGAGGTCACCACAGAGATTGGAAACGTGGTGATGGGAAGGATCACTTTCGAGGAGATAGGAAAGCCCCTTCCAGAAAGACTGAACGTGGTTTTGACGAAAACCAGAAAGACCTCCAGCAACCCTTCCCTTGTCTTTTTCAACGGATCACCAAAGGATGTGGTAGAATTCCTCGAAGGAAGGGGATACAAAGAGGTGGCCGTCATAGGAGGAAGGACTGTGTTCACTCAGTTTCTGAGAGAAAAACTGGTGGATGAAATGTTCATCACCATTGAACCTTACGTGTTTGGAAGGGGGATGCCTTTTTTCAGCGAGTTCGATGGTTTTTTCACTTTGAAACTTCTAGAGATATCGAGATTGAACGAAAAAGGCACACTGTTTCTCAAATACTCCGTAGAACACTCGCACCGTTAGGTGCGAGTTTTTTTATCAAGGGGAGGTGCTGAAGTTGAAGAGGGATTTTCTCGGCAGAACACTCGCCGTTATAGAAGATCTGAGTGTGGAAGAGCAGATGTTTCTCTACGAGAAAACCAGGGAATTGAAAAAGCGATGGTACAGTGGAGAGGATGTGTCAGATTTCAGGATAAGAAAGAGAAATGTTGGTATATACATCGTTTTCGTCGAGCCAAGCACCAGAACAAAAGAGTCTTTCATAAACGCCGCCAAGTTCCATGCCGGACCGAACGTGAAGGTGAACATCTTCGATTCTGAACACTCCTCATTCAACAAACAGGAAAGTTACACCGATACCTTCGCCATGCTCACAGGATACAGTGACTACTCCATATTCGTGGTAAGAACAAGACTCGAGGGAGTCTGCAGGCTCCTTGAAAGAAGGATCTCTGAGTTTGCTCTCAGAAACGGCATAGAGATACCATCTTTCATCAACGCAGGGGACGGAAAACACGAGCATCCCACACAGGAACTTCTGGACGAGTACACATTTTTAGAACAGAACAACTTCGACAACTCTTACATACACCTGGCACTCGTTGGGGATCTGCTCCATGGAAGAACGGTCCACTCAAAGGTGAACGGGTTGAAGATCTTCAAAAACGTGAGGGTGGATCTTGTGGCTCCTGAAGAACTCATGATGCCCGAACACTACATCGAGAAAATGAAAAAAAACGGTTTTGAGGTCAGAATCTTTTCTTCGATCGAAGAGTATTTGAGTCAGAAAGATGTGGCAAAGATGTGGTACTTCACACGGCTTCAACTCGAACGAATGGGTGAAGACATCCTTGAGAAGGTTCATCTTTTGCGCGAAGCCGTTACGTTCAAAAAAGAATTTCTCGAGAAACTACCAGAAGGTGTGAAGTTCTACCATCCACTTCCACGGCACAAGCTGTATCCGACCATACCGAACTTTCTTGACTCTCTTCCTTTGAACGGCTGGGAAACGCAGGCAAGAAACGGTTACTGGGTGAGGATAGTGCTTCTTTCCATGTTCGGTGGGGCTCTCGAAGCTCCCTTCGACACGTCGAAAAAAGCACCGGAGAAGGAGGAAGATTTCATCATACCAGCCCCTATTGTGCACGGTACAAAGGGTGTTCAAAAAGACGGAAAGAGAGGAATAAAACCAATAGAAAATGGAACCGTGATAGACCATATCGCCAAAGGAAAAACGCCTGAGGAGATTTACGCCACGATCGTCAAAATAAGGAAGATTTTGAAACTCTACGATGTGGACAGTGCAGATGGTATCTTCAGGTCGAGCGATGGTAGTTTCAAAGGATACATCAGTCTGCCCGACCGATATCTTTCTAAAAAGGAGATAAAGAAACTCGCAGCGATCTCTCCGAACACGACCGTGAACATCATAAAGAACAGTTCCGTTGTGGAAAAGTACAGAATAAAACTGCCGCCTACCATATACGGGTTTGAAGAATTGCGATGCAAAAACGAAAACTGCATCACAAATCCTGCACACGGTGAGAACGTGTCCCCCTCGTTCGTGAGAGATGAAAACGGCCGATTTGTCTGCGAATATTGTGAAACTCCCCATTCGTTCGAAGAAATATGGAGCATTTGATCTCTTCTAAAAACAAACAAAGCGGGGATCATTCCCCGCTTTTTGTTTTTTGCTTTCATACCTTGCTTATCTCTGAGTGTCTGTACCTCGTTTTTATACATCAAAGGAAGTGTTAAAACGTTCCAAGCAATTCAACAGATAGACCTAGCGAATAGTTTCCATATCCTCTAAGGAAGTATTGAAACCGAGATCCTTGTCTACGCTCGTTCAAGCGAGTTCATGTTTCCATACCTCTAAGGAAGTATTGAAACAATTCGATCATCTCATTTCCTCCTCAATCGCCCGTTGTTTCCATACCTCTAAGGAAGTATTGAAACACTGATACGTTTTACTGCAACCTCGCCAAGTTGCTGGTTTCCATACCTCTAAGGAAGTATTGAAACGTTCTTTCTGAGAAGGTAGTTGGTGTCGAGGACGAGTTTCCATACCTCTAAGGAAGTATTGAAACATCCCTATGAGGCGCAGTCTTCGTTCTTGAAAGCGAGTTTCCATACCTCTAAGGAAGTATTGAAACATAGGGAAAAATTTTAAGTGGTCCGATGACGGAAGGGTGTTTCCATACCTCTAAGGAAGTATTGAAACTTGTTAACACTTTTGTAACATTGCCCATAGTATATAGTTTCCATACCTCTAAGGAAGTATTGAAACATGAACAGCGCAATGATGCCCGTAGAGGGGACTTAGTTTCCATACCTCTAAGGAAGTATTGAAACGCGAGGGAAATTTTCTGGTATCAAACTCCCACAGGAGGAATGTTTCCATACCTCTAAGGAAGTATTGAAACTTGAAAATTGGGAATGTTTCTCAACTGGAGAATACGTAGAAAGTTTCCATACCTCTAAGGAAGTATTGAAACAGTTTTCCGCGAAACTGGCTCGAAATTGCTTTAGGAGGGTTTCCATACCTCTAAGGAAGTATTGAAACTAGAGGAGGTGTGGGAGTTGGTGAAAAACCTTCCCCAGTTTCCATACCTCTAAGGAAGTATTGAAACCTCTCTAGGAGTTCCCAGAAAGTTTTCACCTCCATGGGTTTCCATACCTCTAAGGAAGTATTGAAACAGCCACCGAGAGACTAGTTTCGCAAAAGCATTCGGATGTTTCCATACCTCTAAGGAAGTATTGAAACGAAGGAAGGAAAGCCGAACGAATGTAGCGATCGTGAGTTTCCATACCTCTAAGGAAGTATTGAAACCATCAGATACAACGTTCAGCTATGGCAATTCAACGGGTTTCCATACCTCTAAGGAAGTATTGAAACAGTTGAAGAAACGTACAAGGAAACACCGTTTATATAGTTTCCATACCTCTAAGGAAGTATTGAAACCGGAAAGTTGGAACGAGAAAGGAAGGTTACAAGAAGAAGTTTCCATACCTCTAAGGAAGTATTGAAACACGCTTGCTCTTACAGCGCCTGTCGGCACAGACACAGTTTCCATACCTCTAAGGAAGTATTGAAACCTGGTAGAGCTGCTTAAAGCCGTCTCTTCGTCTTTGTTTCCATACCTCTAAGGAAGTATTGAAACAAGCCTTTCTTTACAAGCTCATCCCCTTCAGTATACGTTTCCATACCTCTAAGGAAGTATTGAAACTCAAGAACATCAGCAATACGAGATATGTCGTCGAAGTTGTTTCCATACCTCTAAGGAAGTATTGAAACTTACCTTTTTGTATCTTTCATTTTACACCTTTCACGGTTTCCATACCTCTAAGGAAGTATTGAAACCTGTGATTTGTATTTTCTCTGTTGTGTTCTGCTGTGGTTTCCATACCTCTAAGGAAGTATTGAAACCCGATCTGGCATTTTGAGTATTGCTGGAGAACATTGTTTCCATACCTCTAAGGAAGTATTGAAACTGTTCCGAGCGGGTGTAAGAATCGTACTTCACGATGAGTTTCCATACCTCTAAGGAAGTATTGAAACAATCCGTTTCCATGTATCACTACACATTCTTCATTCATGTTTCCATACCTCTAAGGAAGTATTGAAACGAGGGATTGCGATGATCAAATTGGAATTGCGAAGAGACGCAAGTTTCCATACCTCTAAGGAAGTATTGAAACCCGTTGGATTTCAAAGAAATTATACCACAGAACATATCAGAAAGCAAGAGTATATAAGAAGATAGAGAGGGTGTTTCATCATAAGTGATTCTAACACACAGAAAGGGTCAGTCAAGTACTGTTTGGAAAAATGGAATAATTGCATAGTCAATGAAAAGCCTAAACCATAGCAAAAACAAAAGATAAATTACCCTAACCTAGGTCAGGCCATTTTGGGGTGTTTCAGGGGAAAATCAACTAGTTCTTGTTTTCACAAATT